>CAZSGZ010000171.1:0-7925 GCA_964606455.1 uncultured Spirochaetales bacterium | reverse complement strand
CAGTTTCCGGACCCCCTTCACCGACTTCTCCTCCACGGGCCCCGGATATTCCGCCGCCGCGGCCGGTCCGGATGCTCCGGCATAAGCGGCTGTCCCTGACGCCGCCGCTACATCCGCCGCCGTTACACGCCCGCCTAAACCGCTTCCCGCGGCCGGTCCGGCTGCCCCCTGCTTCAGCTGTTCCTCTATGGCTGCCGGGGTAAAGGGTTCCCTCGAACCGAGAACGTACTGAATGTCCCGCTCGATAATCCGGCCGCCGGGACCGCTTCCCGCTACCGTGCGAAAGTCGATTCCCTTCGATTGGGCAAGCAGTTTCGCCCGGGGCGATATCGCGGGGTTTGCCGGAGAAGGTTCCGCGGGCGCTGCCGCCTCCCCCCCCGCCAACAGCAGGCCGGTCTGCGGCCCGGGCGTTTCAGCCTTAGCCGCCGAAGGTGCTTCAACCGCCGCGGTTTCCGGCACAAGCGAGGAAGCGTCCTCTCCCGCTTCGCCTATCGCCGCGATCACCGTCAGCACCGGCACATCGTCGCCCTCTTCGAAAAATGTCTTTATTACCGTTCCCGACGCCGGCGCTTCCACTTCAAAGGCCGCTTTGTCGGTTTCAACTTCACAAATAATGTCCCCTTCCTGAATGGAATCGCCTTCGCGCTTTTTCCATTCGAGAATGACACAGGATTCAACAGTATTGCCCTGTCTCGGCATTAAAACTTCTGTAGCCACTGTAACAACTCCTTATGTATTCGTATTATACCCTCATTACCTGCAGGCCGCTTTCCGCAAGCGATTTTTCCACATCGCCGCTTAAACCCGTGTCGGTAATGATCATATCAAAATCGGACAGAGGAAGGATCTTTACGAAGCCCTCTTTTCCGTATTTTGATGAATCCGCTATTAAAATTTTCCGGTCCGTCTGCCGGGCAATCCGTTTGATTACCTCCGCGCCGTCAACCAGATGAGTGGTAAGTCCTTTTTCTAAAGAAAATCCGTCGGTCCCGATAAACGCCTTTTTTACGTGAAACTGCTCCAGCTCCCGCAGCGTAACCGGCCCCACCAGCGATTCGGTGGAGGGACGGAATTCGCCCCCCACAACGGTAAGATGGAGGGAGGGGTTTACCCTGGCGTATGGGATAATCAGCGTGGAATTTGTAACAATATGCAGGTCCTGTTTCCCCAGAAGGTATTTTGTAATAAGGGCGGTGGTCGTTCCGGCGCCGATCATAACGGTATCGCCGTCGCTGATACATTCAGCCGCGGCCCGGGCAATACGCCCCTTTTCGTCGGTAAAGTGCCGCTGCCGGTCGACAATGCTGGGGTGAAAGGCAGGAATTGCCCCTCCCCGGGTCCGCAGAATCATCCCCTTTTCCGCAAGGCTTGCAAGGTCGTTTCTAATAGTCACCGTCGAAACGTCGAAGACTTTGCTCATATCATTTACATTGATAGAACTGTCTTCGGACAGTACTTTGAGGATTTTTCGTTCTCTTTCCGAAAGGCTAACACTCATATTCCACTACTCTTTCGTTTACCTTTCAATTATATTATTTTTTACTTTCTAATACAAGAGTTTTTGCTTGCTTTTTTTACTTTTTTTCTAAAATCCCACCGTTTTTATTCCCGCGATGTCCGCCGCGGCGAGTTTTTTCGGGTCGAAGGTTGCAATCGCGGCTTTTTCCCGGAGAGCAAGCTCGAGATAAACGGCATCGTAGCCGGAAAGTTTGTAGGTAGCGGCAAATTCGTACAACCGTTCCGCATAGTCGGGACCGTACCGGGTATCGGTTATCAGTTTAAATTCACGGAAGAGCGACAGTATGGTAAGAATATCCATCCGCTGCAGCTGCTCCCGTTTATTCGCCTCCTTTACCAGACTTGCGAGCTCGGTCCACCAGAGGGACGGAACAAACAGAGAATCGTCGGCGGAAATACGGGAAAAAAATCGTTCCGCGGCGGGTGTGTTCTCATCCGGAAGAAACAACGCGGCACTGAAAGAACAGTCAATTACCCAGCGGTTCAATCATTTCTCCCCCTCCGGATGTAACTCTTTACATTGTCCGAGGCGGTTACGGAACTCCGGATTTCCTTGAACCGGCCAAGAATCTCCTCCATCGGCGTGCTTCTCCCCTCTCTGTACGGGACCAGCTGCGCAACCGGGGTCCCCCGGTTCGTGATGGTGTAAACCCTTCCCCGGCCTACATGTACAAGCAGCCGGGAAAGGTTCTTTTTCGTGTCAAAAATACCAATCTCATTCATATTATCTAGTTTACTCATCTAGCTAGTTCAATGTCAATATCATATCAAAAAGGGGTAAAATATTGACAATTTTTCCGTTGATCCATAGAGTATTCTCGAAGATTTTGCTTAGTACGGTAAGGAGATATATAACATGAAATATCATATTGGTTTCGATATAGGCTCGATTTCCATCAATACAGTGGTAACGGACAATGAACAGAATATCCTCGAGACGTTTTATACGTATCACAGGGGAAAACCATTTGTTACCCTGTACGATTTCCTTACGGATTTGTACAAAAATTACCCGGAAGAGGAAATCGGCACGATGACGGTAACCGGTACCGGCGGGAAACTAGCCGCGGACCTTTTAGGCATTCATTTTGTAAACGAGGTGGTTGCCCAGTCGGCATCGGTGGAAAAACTCTATCCCCATGTAAAAACAATCATCGAAATGGGCGGGGAAGATTCAAAACTGATTATGATGGAAGATAGCGAAGACGGCACGGTGCAGCTCTCGGACTTTACCATGAACGCCGCCTGTGCCGCCGGGACCGGCTCCTTCTTAGACCAGCAGGCCAACCGGATCGGTGTTTCCATCGAAAAGGAATTCGGCGAGCTGGCAATGAAATCGGAAAATCCTCCCCGAATCGCGGGGCGCTGCTCCGTATTTGCCAAAAGCGACATGATCCATTTGCAGCAGATTGCAACCCCTGTTCACGACATCGTCGCGGGGCTCTGTTTTGCCGTTGCACGGAATTTCAAAAGCACCATGGCCAGAGGAAAAGAACTGCAGAAACCCATCGCGTTTCAGGGCGGAGTTTCTTTAAACCAGGGGGTGGTCCGGGCATTTCGTGAAATTCTCAATATCCGGGACGGGGAACTTATCATCCCGGAACACAATACCGCAATGGGCGCCCTCGGTGCTCTGTACCATGTCCTCGATAAAAAAGGAAGTGACGGGGCTGCCTACCGCGGCCTGCGGCCGCTGAAAGATTATCTCGAAAGCGACAAACGGGACGGAAACTTCCACGATCCTCTCACGGAGGCGGACACGGAAATCCGCAAGCAGGTCACTCCGATTCCCGACAATGTAGACCGGCTCGAAGTATATCTCGGCCTCGATATCGGCTCTTTGAGCACCAATGTCGTTCTTATCGACAAGGACGATAACATTATCGCCCGGCGCTATCTCCCGACGGCAAGCCGGCCTTTAGAAGCAATCCGGCGGGGGTTGAGTGAAATTCAGGAAGAAGTTGGAAATAGAGTGAACGTAATGGCCGCGGGGACCACCGGCTCGGGACGTTACCTGACGGGAGATTTTATCGGCGCGGACACAATCCAAAACGAAATTACCGCCCAGGCGACGGCTGCCATCGCCTACGATCCGACGGTGGATACCATTTTTGAAATAGGGGGACAGGACTCGAAGTACATCAGTATTGAAAACGGAGTTGTCGTCGACTTTGAAATGAACAAGGTATGCGCCGCCGGGACCGGTTCTTTTCTCCAGGAACAGGCGGAGAAACTCAACATCAATATTATCGAGGAATTCGGAAACCTTGCGCTGCAGGCGCGGCAGCCCGCCGCCTTAGGCGACAGGTGTACCGTCTTTATGGAATCGGACCTCAATACCCATCAGCAGAAGGGTGTTTCCAAAGAAAACCTTGTCGGGGGACTGGCCTATTCCATCGTTCAGAACTACATCCAGAAAGTCGTTGGGACGAAGCGGATCGGCGACAAGATTTTCTTCCAGGGAGGAGTTACCAACAACAAAGCCGTCGTGGCGGCGTTTGAGAAAATAACGGGCAAGAAAATTACCGTTCCGCCGCATTTCGACGTAACCGGAGCAATTGGAGCCGCCATGCTGGCACGGGACATTGTAAAAGAACGGGGACAGACGCGGTTTAAAGGGTTCGATGTCAGCAAAGTGCCCTACAGCGTCGACAGGTTTACCTGCAAGAGCTGTTCAAACCACTGTGAAATCCGGCGCGTAAAAATCGAAGGTGAAACAAAACCCCTCTTTTACGGCGGAAGGTGCGAAAAATACGAAATCGAGGAGCGGAAAGGAAAGGGCAAAGGGATTCCGAACCTCTTTGAAGAACGGATGACCATGCTCTTAGGCGACTTCGCCGACACATGGAACTCCGACTCTCCCGCGGAACAAAAGAGCGGGACAAAACCGATTACCATCGGGATCCCCCGGGCGCTGATGATTTTCTTTCAGCAGTTTCCCTTCTGGCGGACCTTTTTTACAGAGCTCGGGTTCGAGGTCGTTCTCTCCAAACCTTCGGACCATCAGCTTATAGCAAAGTCCCTGGAAATGCTCACCGCCGAGACCTGTCTCCCCGTGGAGGCAATGCACGGACATGTTTACGACCTCCTGGAAAAAGGGGTGGATTATATTTTCGCTCCTTTTGTGGTCAACGCGGAGGCCGGGAAAGACAACCCGACGGTCAATTACAACTGCCCCTGGGTACAGAGTAATCCATTTATGATCAAGACGGCCCTGAAGGACACGGAACACGAAAAGAAGCTGCTTATTCCTACCCTCCATTTCCGGTATACCGGCAAAGTACTGAACAACGACTTAAGCGGGTTTATGAACGCTCAGTTCGGAACAAACAAGCGGGACGTGGTAACCGCAATTGAAAAATCCTTTACGGCCCAGCGGGCCTTTGAAACCGCCGTCAAGGCACGGGGACAGGAGGTGCTGCAGAACCTGCCGAAGGACAAGATCGCGGCGGTTATTCTCGGCAGACCCTACAACACCGGCGATGCCGAACTCAATTTGAGTCTCGTCGAAAAGCTGATTAATCTCGACGTACTGCCCATTCCCGTCGACTTTCTGCCCCTGGAGCGGGAAAATATTTTCGAAGACTACCCCCTGATGTACTGGCCGAACGGGCAGAAAATTCTGGCGGCATCGAGGATCGCGGCACAGGACGACAGATTGAACGCGATATACTTAAGCAACTTCCGCTGCGGACCCGATTCATTCCTGTCCCATTACGTGGGAGAGGAATTGAAAAACAAACCCTACCTGAATCTAGAAGTGGACGAACATTCGGCGGATGCCGGAATGATAACCCGCTGCGAAGCATTCTTGGACAGTCTGAAAGGACGAAAGAAGGTACAAGCAGCGGAGGAACCGAATATGCTCCGGCTGCACGGTTTTTACAATGCCGCAAGCACCGGCCGTTCCCTGTATTTTCCCTATATGAGGGACGGCGCTTACGCCCTTGCCGCGGCATCCCGAAGCTGCGGGATAGACGCGTGGGTCCTCCCCCGGCAAACCGAAGAAGACGTTGAACTCGGAAGAAAGTATACGTCGTCGAAAGAGTGTTTTCCCATGATCTGCACCACCGGCAGCTTTATTAAAAAGGTTTTGGAACCGGGATTTCAGGCGGAAAAGACCAGTTTCTTCATGCCCGACCACAACGGCCCCTGCCGTTTCGGTCAGTACAACCGATTTCAGCGGATCCTTTTCAACCGCTTAGGCTTTCCCGATGTTACCATTATCAGCCCCAGTAACGACAACAACTACGAGGACCTCTCGGGGGGACACGGCAACAAGTTTCGTATCGCCGCGGTACGGGGCATCGTCGCGGTGGACCTGCTCCGCAAACTAAAGCAGGAACGGGTCCCTTACGAAAAGAACCCCGGCGACGTGGAACGGGTCTACCAGGACGCGTTGAATATGGTTATACAGTGCGTCGAAGAGGGAGCGAAGCATCTCCCCGAGGTGATGCACAACGCAGCTGAAATGTTTAAAGGCGTTCCCATCGACACGGAAATGCCGCGAAAGCCGGTTATCGCGGTCGTCGGTGAAATCTTCATGCGGGACAATCCCTTCTGTTCGGGCTTCCTGGTGCAGAAGCTGGAAGCCTTAGGCGCCGAAACAATTATCGCGCCTTTTAGGGAATGGCTTACCTACAGCACCTACCGATTTCAGCGGGACAGTAAATGGAAAAGCGATATAAAAGGACAGCTCCAGGCGAAGGTGCAGGAAGTGTTTACCCACCGGATTATTCACCCCTTAGACAAGGCCATCGAGCATGTGGGGGAGATGGAGCGGGAAGTGGAGCTGGACGATATGATCGGCCTCTGCGGCCCCTATGTTCACAAAGATTACGACGGCGACCCGGCGCTGAATTTAGGCACATGCGCTGCGCTCGCGAAAACAGGCATTTCAGGTGTGGCAAACATCCTGCCCTTTATGTGCATGCCGGGGACCCTGGTAACCTCCCTTTCCCATTCGTTCAGGAAGGACTACAACAACATCCCCTGGGTCAACATCGCCTACGACGGCCTGGACGATTCGGGCATAGAAACCCGCTTAGAAGCGTTCATGCACCAGGCGAAGGAGTTTGCAAAGGCCCACGGACACGATGCACCGAGGGTCTGGGCAAAGTAAACCGCGGCGGCCTCTTACGGGGCCGCTTTTTTTATTCCGCGGCCGGCATCCGGTAAAAGCGGAGTGTCGCACCGGCCAGTTCCTTCCCGTACGCCGGAAATTCGATGTATCCGTCGTAAAACTCGACGCCGTACATGAACATCCCTTTCTCCGGATCATAAGCATCGACGAACCTGCTCCAGCCGCCTTCGGTTCCCCAGTGGGAATCATCCATCCATACATCATACCAGTCCCGGGTGTTGAACCGCGGATCCTCATACCGGTAATACATGACTCCGTCCCCTTCCCGGTAGTTACCCTCATCGATTACATGAGTCCAGGATTCCACCCCTCCGCTCCCCGGCACAGAAGCACATCCGGCGGTCAGGAAAATACAGGCCGACAGTGCAATAATTGCCGGCAACCACATTCCAGTTTTGTTTTTCATATCGCCTCCTTTTAATTTATTTTAAAGAAATTAAAGTATTAATGCAAGAAAAAATTTGTACAGTTGACCACGTCAATAATGTGCGTTATAATGTTAAACATGAAAAAGGCAAGTGTTCGGGAAATACAGCACCATTTCAGCGATGTGTTACGGCACATTGAAGAAGGAGAAGAAGTCTATATCACGAAGCGGAACAAAATAGTCGCGAAAATTGTTCCGCAAAATGATACGCAAAACAGCCCGGTGGAATATCCGGACTTTGTCAACCGTGCTAAAAAGATTTGTGGCGATTCCCGGGGAAAAGCCTTATCGGATACGATCATCGAAGAGCGGAAAGAACGGGCATGAAGGTTTATATAGACAGCAGCATCCTCGTTAAATTATACTATCCCGAACCGGAATCGGCGCAGGTTGAAGCTTTTATAAAACAACACCGCGTTATCATACCATTTACCTACTTCCATAACTTAGAAATAAATAACGCGATTCAACTGAAGGAATACCGGAAAGAAATAACATCAGCGGAAAAAACCGGAATTATTAACGCTATAACTGAGGATAAACAAAAAGGTATCTTACAACAGTTGACGGTTTCATATCATCAAATTTTCGAGGAATCGCTGAATCTTTCATCGGACTACACCCGCGATATCGGGACCCGGACCTTGAATATTATTCATGTCGCAACCGCCTTGTGCGGTGAGTTTACCCACTTTCTTTCGCGTGACGGCAGGCAAAATTCTCTCGCGGAAAAGGCGGGGTTAAGCGTAGTCGAACTTCCGCCGGACATGAAAAAGCGGCTCGAGTCGATATACGGGAAGAAACGGATAGTTCCGACTGCCTCGGAGGCGATTTACC
>CAZSGZ010000170.1:0-7928 GCA_964606455.1 uncultured Spirochaetales bacterium | reverse complement strand
AACGGTGGTCTTTTTTACGGTTATCAAGACGGCCGTCCCCCGGGGCGCAGGGGGAGCAGATGTTCATAACGGGAGTGAGGGCTGAATTTTGGGTACAGGAAAAACGAAAACCGCGGTACTGATTATTTTATTTGTCTTTGTGGCCGGAGAAGGGGTGCTGTTCGGCAGCGAAAAGAAGCTGCGTTTTGCAGGGACCGGGGGCATTGTTCTCAGCAACGATCTGCTTCAGCAGTCTGCCGCAGGCGGGGTGGGCGGTGCCGGCCTGGCAATCGCATACCCGGTAGGCAGCATACAGCGTACAATGAATGTGGAACTGGCCATTGCCAACTGGTACAATATTTACCCGTATCAGCAGCAATTTATGCAGACCCTCCGGTTCGGGTTTGGAATTCGGGTATTTCTCAATGTTTTTGAGGCTGTGCGTCCCTATTTTACCCACGATATTTGCTCCCACTTTGTCTGGGTTTCTGACCGCGCCGGATACGCATCCACTTTCGGCATCCTCTTAGGGCTCGGTATTGATGTGCCGCTTCAAAAACCGCCGGAGGAAAGCGGCAGGAAACGAAGGGAATCATCCTCACTATTTTTCGACGTTTCTTTCAACACCTTCAGCCTTGCCCGCTTCGAAGAAGAAGAGAGTACACGGTTTCTTTCGGCTTCCGTAGGATTTTCCTGGCTGCTGCCGGGCGGGACCGGGAAGGACGGGAGCAACGGGCACGAACAGTAAACATAACCTACTGCCCCCGATCGTGGTGATACCCCCTCCCCGAAGGGATCACATGCAAGCATAGCGCGGAAAGCAGGGAGCCGTATGCTTCAACGGGGTCGCATAACAGCGGTACCAGCAATACCACTCCGACTCGCTTAAGGACAGATGACTGACAAAAAACCGTCGGGTAAAAAAATACTTCCACAGTCTCCGGACCTTCTCACCGGGAATCCCCGCACATGCAGCATGGGTCAGACCTTCCAAGCCCACCACGCCAATCCGGTAGGGCTTCTCACAATTGTGATAGGCGCTGTACATCAACAACCGGTCCATCGCATTGTTGACGTTCCGGGAAAACTGCACCGTCTCCCGTGTGTGATTGCTCTGGTCCTTCCGGATTTCCCGGTCAAAGTAATTGACGGCAAACAGGTCGTTGTGGAGCGTGCGCGGTACAGTAGAGGGAACCGTCTGCTGGGAAATCCATTCGACACCGGAAAGACAGCGCCGGTATTCCTGCTTCTCATCCGTATACAGCAGGAGGGGCCCTTCGTGTGGATTGCGGTGGTACCTGCTGATGTGGCGGATGAGCCGGGTAAATGAGCGGGCAATATCGCCGGGAGGGGCCCTCCAGAGCTGTTCGAGCCGGGTACGCCGCTGTTTTTGTGCATCGGTCATCCGTCCCTTTCTCCTGATATGGGCATAATCAATGCCGTAGAGGTATTGCGAGGTTTTGCCGACGGCTAAATGGATATTGTTGGGATAGTACTGACTGCCGGTGAAACTCTCAAAGCCGTCTGCAGCGAGCTGTTCAGAGATGGTGAGGTGTTCCCGCAGCAGTACGAGAAGGGCAATTGCCTGTCGTGCAAGCCGTGCAATCCGGTTAAGAATGACCTTGTCGGTAACCTTGAGCTGCCGTGCGATGGCCCGGATCCCCGATCCGCTGTTTAACTGATCGAAGATGCGCCGGTAGGGCAGGTGCGTTTTGACCCCGTAATCGAGGGAAAAAGTCTGCGCGGAAAAGCGGCAGCCGCAGCCGGTGCAGACGAAACGCTGTACCGGGGTAGAGCTGTGTTTGGGCTGATAGGTGCCGTCTTTGTGGTACCATTTTTTCCGGATTGAGCCGGGAATTGTGTCCGGATGATGGTATCTGCAGGCGGCATTTGGACAAAATGGCGGGATGGTGAGCATTGTGGACCTCCTTGGGGGGATGTGCCCCTATAACTATAGAAGGGGAAAACACAAATGCTGATTCAATCACCACGATCAGGGGCACTGTAAAACTGGTACGGATGCGGACCGAATATGCCGACCATATAAAAGCCCCTCTTGACGGGGGCGCAATAAGCGATAACTATGGACGGACTATGCAGCTGATACGGAACTACCGTGCCGGGCGCCTGCTGCTCGGCATTTACTTTTTCTTTTTTCTTATTTCGGGACTTCATTCGGAAAACAGGACGGCGGCGGGTGGAGATTCCGCCGCGGGCAGACTCCTGCAGATTGTCTCCATGGAGGAGCTGAACGCTCCGGAAGTACAGGCGGAAGCGGCGGTACTGCTGGATTACGAGACCGGCACGCTCTTGTACGAAAAAAACGGGGACCGGCTTATCCCGCCGGCATCGCTTACAAAACTGATGACCATGCACCTTGTCCTGCGGGAAGTTGCTTCCGGGCGTTTGTCCTTGAAACAGCGCTTCGATGTTCCCCCGGAGGCATACTGGAAAAACCTTGCTCCAGGGTCGTCGCTCATGTTTCTCGAGCCGGGGCAGCGGCCGACGGTGGAGGACCTTCTCTTAGGGCTTGCCGTCAGTTCGGGTAACGACGCGGCAATTGCCGCTGCCGTGCTGGTTTCCGGAAGCGTCGAGGCTTTCCTTATGCGGATGAACAGCGAGGCGGCCGGCCTCGGGCTGCCGCTGCTGCACTTTGCCGACACTTCCGGTCTCGATCCGCGGAGCTGCGTTACCGCCGGGCAGTTTGCCGAGTTCTGCAGATTTTACATCGCCTCGCATCCCGATGCTCTCCGGCGTTTTCACAGTATTTTGGAGTTCACCTATCCGCGGCCGGACAATGTGCCCGGTGGCGGTACGGTAAAAAGCGTTACTCAGCGGAACAGAAACAGCCTGCTGCATTCGTATGAGGGTCTCGACGGACTGAAATCGGGTTACATCGATGAAAGCGGCTATAATGTGGCGGTTACCGTTGAAAAAAACGGGCGGCGTCTGATTGCGGTACTCTTAGGCGGCACCGGTGAAAGCCACCCGGACGGTAGAAATCGGCTGGCGGCGGACGGCAGGAAACTGCTGGATTTCGGTTTCGGCACCTTTGTGCAGGTATACCCCGAACACCTCCGCTGGCCGGCCGTCAAAGTGTGGAAGGGGAAAGAGGATTCCGTTGTCTGTGCTCCGGAGCAGCCGGTGCTGCTGACGGTCCCGGAAAGGTATGTCGACGAAATCGGCTACGCGGTGACCACCCTACGGCATGTAACTGCCCCGGTCCCCGCGGGAAAAGAGGCCGGCATGCTGCTAATTACTCTCCGGGGAGAGGACTTTGTATCGATACCGCTGGAAACCACGGCAGCCGTTGGGACCGCCGGGGCGGTAAAACGGCTGTTTCACACCATCGGAATGGGGATTGACGGCTTGCGCGGCAATAACTGACATTTTTTATAACCAATTAAAATATCCTTGACAACACTGGTGTCCGCATTTAGTATTTAAGACAATAGATTCCTAAAAGGAGGATTTAATGAAGAAAGTATTAGTACTTGTCATGCTGCTTCTCTTTGCAGCCGCCCTCATTTTCGCGGGCGGAAAACAGGAAGAGAAAGCGGAAGAAAAGGGAAGCGCGGCGACGGAAAAGGCCGCGGAGGAAAAAACCGCTAAAACGGTAAAGGAAGTGCTGGTTTACGGGACTACCGATAAAGTTTCGGATATGGACCCGTCGAACGCCTATGATTTTCACACATGGGAACTCTTCCGGAACATCAGCCGGGGACTTTTGGCCTATGATCCCGGTACGACGAAACTGGTCCCGGGCTTAGCGGAAAGCTATACGGTAAACGATGCGGGAGATGTGTATACATTCAAACTGCGGAAAGGAATCAAGTTCAGCGACGGAACACCCTTTAACGCGGATGCCGTAAAGTGGTCCATCGACCGAGTCATAAACATTGCCGGCGACCCGTCCTGGCTTGTAAGCGACTTTGTCGATTCCGTAGAAGCCGTTGATGACTACACCGTGAAATTCAATCTGCAGGGTCCGGTGGGCTTCTTTCCGGACTTAGTGGCAACGGTCCCCTATTTTCCGATGAATCCCAATATTTTTCCCGAAGATGAATGGGTTAACGATCCGTCGGAACTGAAGGGCGGTGAATTGTCGGGCACGGGGCCCTACAAAGTTATTTCCTTTAAACGGGACGAAGAAGTTATCCTCGACAAGAACCCGGAATATTACGGCGATGAACCTGCAATCGACAGGATTGTTATCCGCTACTACGCGGATGCAACTACCATGCGGCTGGCACTCGAACGGGGAGAAGTGGACCTTGTTTACAAGGATTTGAACCCTTCGGATAAAGAAGATCTGCTCGGCATGAGTAAATACAAAAATTTTGAAATTCCCAGCTCCTATATCCGCTACCTCTGTTTTGAAACATCGGAAAGCGTTTTTAAGGACAGCAGGACCAGACAGGCAGTAAGCGCCCTTATCAACCGGCAGGAAATTATCGACAAGGTATTCCTCGGACAAATGGAACCCCTCTATTCGATGATTCCGAAGGGCATGAAGTGGCATACCGATGATTTTAAATCGGCCTTAGGCGACGGAAATGTCGCGAAAGCGGAGCAATTGTTAAAAGACGCCGGGTATTCCGCTGAAAATCCCTTTGCATTCGAACTGTGGTATACCCCGACCCACTACGGCGACACGGAGGTGGACGTAGCGGAAGTTATGCGTGTTCAGTTCGAAAAGACGGACCTGGTGGATGTTGACATCAAGTCCGCCGAATGGTCCACCTACATCGATAACTGGGATTCGAAAACGATGCCCTGTTTCCTCTTAGGCTGGTACCCCGACTATATGGACCCGGATAATTATACCGCGGCCTTCGCGGGGACCGCCGGTTCCGCCGGTATGGGTATCTACTTCTCCGATCCGGAATGGGACGCTCTCTTCAAGAAAGAGCAGCAGAATCCCGATCAGAGCGTGCGGGAAGAAGTATTTTTGCAGATACAGAAGATGTGGACCGAAGAATGTCCCACTGCTCCGATTTTTCAGGGCAAGCTGTATATTTTTACACAGCCGGACGTAAATGGTGTTATCGTCGGTACCGACATGGTGCTCTACTACGATACACTCTATTTCGATTAAGATTTCTGTACAGTTCGTGAAAATTGTGAAACGGGGGCTTGATTTTGTATCAAGCCCCCGTTATTCTACTCCGGCATTACTATGAAGCGAATATTAAAATACGCGGTTGTACGAATACTGCTGACCATTCCGATGCTGTTCATCCTGCTTTCTCTGGTATTTGTCGTTCTGCGGGTAATGCCCGGCGACCCGGTGAAAGCCGTGTTAGGCGCCCACGCTCCTCCCCACGTCATTGAAGAAAAACGGGTGGAGCTCGGACTGGATAAGCCGCTGATCGTTCAGTATTTCAGATACCTAGGACAGCTTTTCCGGTTCGATCTCGGGGATTCGATGATTCTCAAACAGCGGGTAATTACCCCGATAAAGGAAAAACTGCCCGCTACCCTTGAACTCGCCGTCGTGGGGATGCTTTTTACCTTTCTCATCGGTATTCCCCTAGGCGCGTTTGCCGCCAGTAAGCGGCGGTCTCCCCGGGACCTGGGAATCCGCGTTTATGGGAATATCGTATACTGCATACCGGTATACTGGATGGGCCTGATGCTGCAGCTGGTATTCGGCATCTGGCTGGGCTGGCTGCCGATTGCCGGGCGAACGGGGCCGCGGATCTTTGCATCCACCTTTGAACGGACCGGTTTTTATCTCCTGGACACCCTGCTGATCGGCGATTTCGCGGCCTTCAAGGACGTTTTCCTCCATTTGCTGCTGCCGTCGTTAACATTGGGAATCGTTCTATCCGGGGTCTTCGTACGGCTTACACGGGCGAATATGATCGATGTGCTCAAAAGCGATTATATTCTCGCGGCCCGGGCGCGGGGGGTGCCGCAGCGAAGGGTCGTGTACCGGCACGCGCTGAAAAACGCATTTATTCCGATTCTGACCATGCTCGGCCTTCAATTCGCGCTTCTTTTAGCGAATGCGGTGCTGACGGAAACCACGTTTTCATGGCCCGGCATGGCCAGGCTGCTTTTAGAGCGGATTTATTTACGGGATTACCCGACGGTGCAGGGGGTTATCGTTATTTTTGCGCTCATGGTGAGTTTAATATCCCTCATTGTCGATATCATCTACGCGCTGATCGACCCGCGGGTAAAGTATTAGGGACGAGGATTTTACATGATGAAGCTGTTACAAGAAGATAAACGGGCGCGGTTCTCACCCGCCGGATTCCTGGGCAGACCCTTCCGGGCGCTTTTTTCGGCGCGGAAAAAATACGGGATGGAGTGGTGGCTGATGATTATCGGGGCCGTTATCGTTCTGTTTATTGTCTACACCGCGTTCTTTCCGAGAACGATCGCAAAGTACGATCCCCTGGATCAAGAGGCGGGTCCGCAGCTTGCGGCGCCGAGCCCCGAACACCCGATGGGAACGGACAATTTGCGGCGGGACATCTTTTCGAGGATGATCCACGGGTCGCGTACCATTCTGGGGGTCGCTTTCGCGGCGGCGATTATATCCTCGATCGTGGGTGTTTCCTTAGGGCTGATTTCCGGCTTCGCGGGAGGGGCCCTGGACAGGGTGCTTTCACTCATTATGGATTCCATTTATTCATTCCCCGGTTTAATTCTTGCCATTGCTTTCGCCGCCATGCTCGGACCGGGGGTAATAAACATTACCTTAGCCGTTGCCGTTATCTATATTCCTACATATTTCAGGCTTGTCCGGGGGCAGACCCTGAGCATCAAGGAGGAAATGTATATCGAGGCGGCCCGGGCTATCGGAGCGCGGAAACGGACAATTATCAGCAAATATATTTTCCCGAATGTTCTTGCCACCATCGTGGTCATTTTTTCCTTAAACATTGCCGACGCGATTATGACGGAAGCGGCCCTTTCCTATATCGGTTTAGGTCTCCCTTCGGGAATCCCCGACTGGGGAATGGATCTTTCCATGGGAAAGAAATTTCTCCCCTCCGGGACCTGGTGGATGGTGACCTTCCCGGGGTTGATGATTATGGTCCTCGCCCTGGGATTTACCCTTTTCGGAGAGGCGATGGCGGAAATACTGAACCCCCGGCTGTTGGAAAAGTAGCAATGGCGGAAACGATATTACAGATACGGAATTTATCCATCGATTATCCCATCAACATCGGCACCGTACGCGCCGTTAGAGAAGTTTCTCTGGAACTCCAAAAAGGTGAAGCCCTCGGCTTGGTAGGGGAATCGGGGTGCGGGAAATCCACCTTAGGGCTTGCTTTGCTGAAACTGCTCCGGCCTCCGGGAACAATCAGCAGCGGTGAAATCCTCTTTAAAGGGGAAGACGTGGTCCGGATGAGAAAGCGGCGGCTGCTTGCCGTGAGGGGACAGGACATTGCAATGGTCTTTCAGAATCCCCTTACCTCGCTGAATCCGCTGTTCCGGATCGATCAGCAGTTTTACGAGACCATGAAGCAGCACATTCCCCGGATTAGAAAGCGCGAGGCCGACAAGCGTGCCGAAGATATCCTGGAAGCCCTGGGAGTGGAGAGGAAACGGCTTTACGATTATCCCCACCAGCTTTCCGGCGGAATGCGGCAGCGCATAATGATCGGTTTGGGACTTATTCTAAACCCGGAAATTATCGTTGCCGACGAGCCGACAACTTCCCTGGATGTTATTGTCGAAGCGGGATTTATCGACATGCTGAACCGTCTCCGGAAAGAGTTCGAATTGTCGATCATCCTCATTACCCATAATCTGGGAATGGTGGCTGAAATCGCGGACCGGATTGCGGTGATGTACGCGGGGATGATTATCGAGCTGGGCACGGCGGAACAAATCTACCATCACCAGCTCCATCCCTATACCTACGGGCTTATCAACTGCGTGCCGAATATCAATTTGGATCAGGAGGAACTGGTTACCATGCCGGGAAG
>CAZSGZ010000169.1:0-7963 GCA_964606455.1 uncultured Spirochaetales bacterium | reverse complement strand
ACCGGGAAAAAAGGGGGGACCAAGTCCCCAAAAATGAAAAAGCCAATCCGAACCGGACCCATACGGTACAACTCCCCATACCTCCCGGAAGCAGTGCAGAGGTTTATCTAAAACTCAGTACCGAATCATCCTTTGTCCTGCCGCTGTATATATGGACCGAGGAGCGCTATTACCAAAATGCTGCAAAAGGGCTGCTCTTGTTCGGCATCCTCTTCGGATTCTATCTTGTAATGGCCTTGTACCATATCCCGCTCTATTTTACCTCCAGGGAACGCTCCTATCTCTACTATACAGTTTTCGTTACCGTTTATCTCCTTTTTCAAGCATGCATGTCGGGAGTTGCCGGGTTGTATCTCTGGCCCGGCCGGCCGTGGTGGACAAACCGGGCGATGCTGATCTTCGGGTCGCTGTCTATATTTTTCACTCTCATGTTTACCCGCCGGTTTCTCCAAACCCCGACACAAGCACCGGGCATTAACAAAATTTTCACCGGGCTCCTGATTGTTTCGGGGTCCGTCATCGCGGCATCGTTTATTATTCCCTACTTTATTGGTATTCAAGCCATCAATTACATGATGTCCATGGTGGGGGTCCTGTATATCGTCAGCGCGGTATGGACCTACCGAAAAGGATTCACGCCGGCCCGGTATTATCTTATTGCCTGGATTTCGTTTATTTTCGCGGTATTTATTATTGCCCTAAAAAATGCCGGCCTGCTGCCGAGCACACCGTTTACGGCGAACGCATTGTATATCGGCGGCGGGCTGGAAATCGTTCTTCTGTCGATCGCTTTAGGCGATAAAATTAGTCTACTCACGAAACAGCATGAACAGGCAGAAAAAGAAAAGCTGGAATTAAAGGAAGAAATGCTCCGGGCAACGGAAGAGCAGCTGTATATCGACAGCCTGACCGGACTTCCAAGCCGGAATAAACTGATTGCAGATCTTGCGTCCGTTCTTCAGCCGGTACTGTTTCTTGTCAACATCGATCATTTTAAAGACATTAATAATTTTTACGGCAACAAAATCGGCGACCGCCTCATCATCCTCCTCGGGGAGCGGCTGAAAAAAATTCAGACCAAGCAGTCCACCCGACTGTACCGACTGCACGCCGACGAGTTTGCCCTTGTTATTGACGAGAGTATGTATGAAACAGGTATAACGCTGCTTGCAAACGAAATGTACCTCCGCTGCCAGCAAGAACCTTACTGCATAGAAAAGCTTTCCATCCACATCGAAGTAAGCATCGGCGCCGCGGCCCGCTGCGAGAATATTCTGGAGAAAGCCGATATCGCCCTCTCAAAATCGAAACAGACACAGTCCAATTTCTGCATTTACAACCCGTCGATGCAGACAATGAAACAGTACGAAAATAACTTAAAATGGATCGAACTGATAAAAGATGCCGTTGCAATGGACAGGATCTTTCCCGTTTTCCAGCCGATTTACAATAACGTCACCGGAAAAATAGAAAAATACGAGACGCTGATACGGCTCGAACTGAAAGACAAAACCGTTGTTTCCCCCGGAACTTTTCTCGGAATTGCAAAGGAGGCGAAGTTATATCCGGCCCTTTCCCGGATTGTAATCGACAAAAGCCTGCGGCTCCTCAAACAGAGGGACACTGTTTTTACCGTCAACCTCTCCATCGACGACATTCAAAACGAAGAAACCATGGCGCTCCTCCTCAAGCATATCAAGGAATACGACTTTAGAAACAAACTCGTGTTTGAAATTCTCGAATCGGAAGGTATTGGCAATTACGAGGCAGTCAGCAGTTTTATCGAAACAATGAACAGGTACGGGGTCCAGTTCGCCATTGACGATTTCGGTTCCGGCTATTCCAATTTCGAATATCTGCTGCGGCTGAAAATCGACTATATCAAGATCGATTCGTCCCTGATAAAAGACATTCACCGGGACATTCATGCAAAACATGTTGTCGAAACGATTATCGCAATTTGCCGCAAACTGCAGTACAAAACAGTTGCCGAATTTGTCCATAACAAGGAGGTGTATGACATCGTCCGGCAGCTGAAAATCGACTACTCCCAGGGCTTTTATCTGTCCGAGCCGCTTCAGCTGGATTAGCCACTATTTAGATTTCGCTATTTCGAAAGGACCTCTTCTTCATCGATCTCTGCCGAGACGAAAACCTTTGTCAGCATTGGGTCTTCCTGCAGTTCTTCGATTGCAGCCTCCAGTTTTTCAAGGGGTACGATTTTCGAGAACAGCGGGTCCGGAACGATGCGTCCGCTGCTCATGAACTGTATAGCATCGGGCCAATCGTTTCCTACTCCCGCGCAGGAACCGACGATCTTCCGTTCCCCTAAAACGACGTCCACCGGTTTCAGCCGCATAATATCGTCCGGGGCGGTAATTCCGAAAGCAGCAAGCGTTCCGCCGGGACGGACCATCCGCCACGCCAGTTCGTAAGTCTCCGGTTTCCCGACCATTTCTACAACACAGTCGGCGCCCCGTCCCTCGGTCATCTCCTGTACATATTCCACCGGGTCGACGTCCTTCGTGCTGATAACGTTATCCACGCCCATGCTCTTCGCAAGCTCGAGCTTCTGTTTGTTCCGTCCGATAAGGATTACCGTGGTCACGCCGAGATGTTTTGCCAAGAGTCCGTAGGGAATGCCCAATCCGCTTCCAAGAATGGCAAGGCTCGATCCCATGGTCAGCCCCGCCGCTTTAGCGGAGTGAATGACACAGGAGAGGGGTTCCACATATGCTCCCCGCAGCAGGGGCAGTGATTCGGGAAGAATGTGTACCTGCTCCCAAGGGGCTTTCACATACTCGGCATAGGTGCCGTTGGTGTGGATGCCTAACTGGGTAAACTCGGGACACAGCAGCTTCTGTCCCCGCTTACAGTAGAAACAGTGACCGCAGCTCATATTGATGTCCGCGGTTACACGGTCGCCCTCACTGATCCCGCGGGCATTTTTTCCTGCCTGCTCCACTACTCCGGAAAACTCATGTCCCGGAATGAGGGGCAGACAGTCGGCTGAATATTTTCCGGTATAGATGCTGTGGTCGGTCCCGCAGATGCCGGTGTATTTCACTTTTATAAGCACTTCGTCATCGCTGATTTCCGGTACAGGCACTTCCTGTACAACAAGCTTGTTCGGTTTTTCCTGAACTGCCGCTTTCATCATTTTACTCATGGTCAATCTCCTTTTATATCCCGCTGATACAAGCCTTACTGAAACAGGACATCGTTTCTTCCTTCATAGGGCCGGTTAATCAGCAGGGGCCGCAGATATTCAATGGTTTTATGAATTCCGTCGTCTCTGCTCATGGTAACATCTTCGTGTTCGTAGCTCATAACGTAGTCGTAGCCGATGAGGGAAAGTTCGGTAATGACTTTCTTCCAGGGAACGGACCCCCAGCCGGGAATACGGAAACGGAAGCCCCTGCCGAGCCTCTGCCAGTCTCCCTGGGGTATCGCGCCGGAGCGCTTCCGGTTGTGTTCTACCAGTTCTCCGTCTTTCGCGTGCACATGGTAAATGCGTCCGGCGAGTTCATCGACAAACCGCTCCACATCGATCCCGAGATAAACGAGGTTCGCGGGATCATAGTTGAAACCCCACTCTTTTCGCCCGTCCAACAGCTCGATACTCCGCAGGGCCGTATCGATATCGTAGACAAGCTCGCTGGGATGGGGCTCGTGGGCGAACTTAACACCGTACTCGCCGAATTTGTCCAGCACTTTTCCCCACCTGTCGACGAACTCCTCCTCCATATCGGACCATCCTTTCGAATAGGGCCAGGGGAAAAACCTGCCGAAATTTTCACAGCCGATAAACCCGCAGACCACCGGGACCTCCAGGGCGTTTGCCGCTTCGGCGCATTTAACCATCCGCTCCATGCCGAATTTGTATTTCTCCTCTTTCGTCCCGGGGCAGATTGCATCGGTGTCTTTTCCGTAGGGTCCCAAAATTAGCTGCCCCTCCGGGTGGTTGCTGATGGCGGAAATAATCATTCCATAGCTTTCCACCATTTTTTTCAGCTCCTTCGCGGTGTTTCCCGTTACAACCCCGTCGATGTCGAGATGGGGGTTATTTGCAAAACCCGGCAATTCCACCGCCCGGTACCCAAGCTCCGAGGCCATTTTACAGACCCGCTCCAGCTCCATGTCCAAATACGTTGCGGTAAATATTCCTATTCTCATTCTAAACTCCTCAGCGTAACTGTTTACGTTCGCTTTGATTGTAATGTTTCACCCTTTTGCTGCATTTCCTTGTACAAGTCCCGGTAATATTTATCGTAGGTGGCGCAGCCGATGTTTTTCTGAAAAATTAAAAACTCCACGCAGTGGTCGCAGGCGGTACACCACATAATTTCTTTTTCCCTGCCTTCCCGCAGTTTTACCGGGATCCCCGGATCGGCAAAGGCCTGCCTGCCCAGGGCAATCATGTCCGTTACGCCGTTTTTCACATTTTCTTCCCCCCAGTAGAGGAGGGTTTTCTCCTCCTTCTCCAAAGCCTGCAGCTCGTTATTTCCGTTTCCCAGTACCGAATATCCGGAACCGAGCACCACCGTTTTTTTCTTTAACAGGTCGCGGACCTGCTTTTGAAAAGTAAAGTGAAGGTAGGCGTAGTCGGGTATTTTTTTGTCCGGCTGCGTCAGGGCAAGGGTCAGGGAGGGGCTCCCGGCGGAAACGATGATAAAGCTTGCTCCTCGGTCTTCCATTCCCCGTACCAGGTCCAGGGTCTCGGTCAAATCGAGAATGGGCGATCGCGGTCCCGCCGTCCCCTGACCGCCGGGAAAACCTTCCCACATGGAAACCTTCGAGCCGATAATGAAATTCGGATCGTTAATTTCTTTCCGGATCCGTTCGTAAATTTCATAGGTAAAACGCGTCCTGTTTTCCCACGGACCGCCGTACTTCCAGTCCCTGTCGTTGTAGGGACGCAATATCTGGCTGTCCAGGTACCCGTGGCAGTTTTTGAAATCGACGCCGTCGGCTCCCGAATTATGAGCGACCTTTGCCGACAGCACGAACTCATCGATAATTCGGTCGATGTCCTCCTCTTCGAGTAATTCCCCTCCGAAACCGGGAAGCGGTTTCACGCACACCCGCTTTGAAAATTCCGGATTGGACAACTCTCCCGAATGGGTCAGCTGCCAGACAAAAACGGACTTCGGATTTATTTTCCGCATCTCCTTGGTAAATTCAGTCAACGCCTTTTCGTTTTTCGGCATAATACTCAGCTGCATTTTCCGGGACACGTTTTCTTCCGTTACGGTAATCGCCTCGCCGTCGATAAAACCGGAACCTCCGCTAAAGTATTTCTCGTACCGCCGGTATGTTTTTTTCGTGGGGTTTCCGTCGGGATCGGCGTCGTTTCCCTCCATGGCATTGATTGCGAACCGGTTGTCAACCTGTTTCTTCCCGATGGTAATAGGTTGTAATAAATGCTGATATTCATCCATCGATAGCTCCTCCTTTATAAATGCTGCTCTTGCATGAAATCGCCCAGCTCGGCACAGTGCCTCCGCTGCAGTTCAAAGTGTTTCCGCATCTGTCCGTATATTTTACCCGCATCGTCACCGGGGACTTCCCTGCCCTCTTCCGCGTGGACCTCCTCGATTTGGGAAAAATCATCCCACAATCCGGTACCCACGGCACCGATGGCGGCGGCGCCTAACGAGCCGGCGTCCTGGTCCACATTCGTTTTCACCACGGCCATGCCGAATACATCGGCAAAAATCTGTCTCCACAGCGGACTTTTACTTCCCCCGCCGACGATCAGCATCTCCCCTTCCAAGGTACAGAACTTTTTCAATACCTCTAAAACAGCCCCTAAATTCAGGGCTATTCCCTCCATGGCGGCCCGGACCATGTCCGCCCGCGTGTGCCTGAGGTCTATACCCGAATAAGCACCCCGGATGTGGGGCGAAGGTTCCAGGCTTGATCCGCCGGCCAGGCTCGGATTAAACAGCAGACCGTTAGCCCCAGCGGGCGACAACGCCGCCTCCCGTGTCATGAGCTCGTACGCATCCTCCCCGGATACCGCCGCCTGTTCCATTACATCTCTGCATAAAACGTTACGCACCCAGTCGAAACTGGAACCGGCTGCAAAAATGGAAACAGCCGAAGTAAACATCTCCGGGACCACATGGGTAAAGACAAAGGGCCTCCGCTCCGCGTCGAGTACCGGTTCCTTTGAGCTGACTGCTATCCAGGAAGAGGAGCCGAGGGAGGTGTACACCTTCCCTTCCCGGACATTCCCCGCCCCCAAGGCCATGCAGGAATTGTCAACGCCGCCGCAGACCACTTCAATGCCGGCATAATTATCCCCGGCAAAGCCCAGCGCCGCCGCCGCATTCTCCGTCAATCCGCCCAACACCTCAGTAGAGGGGCGCGGTCCGGGCAGCAGGTCCCGGTCAATGCCCGCTGCTTCCAGCAATTCATCATCGTAGGCCCAATTCGCGAGGCCGTACACCCCGGAACCGCTGGCATAGGAGAAATCGGTCGCGATAACCCCGGTAAGTTTATAATTTATGTAATCCTTCGTTCCGATTATGTTTGCCGTCCGGCTAAACATTTCAGGTTCGTTGTCCCGGTACCAGAGTATTTTAAACACTGTGTAGCATTCCGGCGGAAAGCCGTTGCCGGTAGTCATATACCACCGTACCGGATCGATTTTCGAAAAATACTCTTTCGTCTGCTTTGAAGACCGCGTGTCCGACCAAATCGGCGTCGTTTTCCGCAGAAGGCCGCCCGTATCATCCAGGGGAACACAGCCGAGGCTGTGTCCGGAAAGGACAATACCTTTTATCTCTCCCGGATTAAAACCGCTTTTTTGCCGCAGCTTTTTCGTGCTTTCCACAACGGCGGACCACCAGTCCTCGGGCCGCTGCTCATGCCAGCCCGTTTCCGGATATATGGTCTCGTAGGGAACAAAAACCGATGCCACACTCTTCCCGGAACTGTCGTACAAAGTAGCTTTATTTCCGCCTGTTCCCAAATCGCAGGCAATAATTTTATCTCTCATATCTTCCCGTCATCTCCACCGTGCCGCCGGGCAGGCCGCGGATTTCATCGAGAATCGCAACCGAGGACTGCACGTTAATGCCGAAGCGGGTAACGCCGAGCTCGTACATCTCCTTCAGCATTGCAGCACCCCGGACCCCGCCGGAAGCCTTCACTTCAATGGCAGTGCCGACGAAATCGGTTATCAGCCGGACCCGCTCCACTGTTGCTCCGCCGGCGGTCCATCCGGTACCGGTTTTGACAAAAGCGGCCCCGGCGGCAATACACAATTCGCAGGCTTTTTTTATTTCATCATCCGAAAGGTAATGCACTTCCAATATTACCTTGACCGGAACGCTCCCCGCCGCGTGAACGACGGCGGAAATATCGCCGGCGACAAAATCGTACTCACCCGATTTCATTTTGCCCACATTTAGCATCATGTCCATCTCGTCCACGCCGTCGCGGACAAGCAGTTCCGCCTCCCGTACCTTTATCTCCGTCGTATGACCTCCCGACGGAAAGCCGACGGGCCCGCCGACTAAAATGCCGCTTCCGGCGGTATGCTCTTTCAGGTATGAGATCCAGGACGGCAGGGAATGGACCGCGATAAAGTGATAGTGCTTTGCCGTTTCAATTAATCGATCCAGCTCCTCTTTTCCGTGCTCGGCCTGCACCGCGCTTATGTCGATCAATCCCGCGATATCTTCCGCTGTAAATTTCAAAACTGCATCTCCTTAGGCGGGCGTTCTTTCGTGTGAACACTGTATTCGTAGCGTTCCGCTATGATCCGCAAATCGGCAAATTCAATCGGTTCTCCCAAACGATAACTGATTCTCCTGACAACCAGAAGCGGTTCGGCGGTGGTAATTTTTAAAAGCTCAGCCTCCTCCGGCAGCGCCGTCGCGGCGCTGATGTAATCGGTGGCTGCGTCGATAAAAATATGGTAACGCTGTTCTAAAAGCCGATACAACGATTC
>CAZSGZ010000168.1:0-8045 GCA_964606455.1 uncultured Spirochaetales bacterium | reverse complement strand
TTCCGCCGGAAACGTTTATCGAAACATTTGAGCGCCACGGCTTTATCTGGGGGGGGAAATGGCTTTTTTTCGACAATATCCATTTCGAGTACCGCCCCGAGGTCCTCATTGTAAACGGATTCCAGGTGGAGCGGCATTGATACCGCGGCGGGTGGCTATATCCCCAGAGCTTTCTTCAAAGCCCGTAAGTCCGGTTCGATAATTATTTCATCCGCCTCTATTTTCTTTACGGCACCGGCATCTTTCAGGCCGCTGCCGGTATTCATAATCAGGACCGCGGCGGGACCGCCGATCAGCTCCGTTTCCAGCGCCTTCCTGTATCCGGCGAACGCGGCCGCCCCCGCCGGTTCGGGAAATATTCCCGCCTTCCCCGCGGCGGAAAGGGCTTCGATAATCTGCATGTCCGTTACTTCGATATACGCGCCGCCGGTCTCCCGAACGGCCCGGAGCGCCCGGACCCCGTCGGCGGGCATATCCACCGAAATGCTGTCGGCAATTGTGTCGGAAGAAACGGCGCGCACCTCCTCCGTCCCCGACGCCCACGCCCGGGCGATGGCGGCGGACCCTTCCGACTGCACTCCGAAAATTCGCGGCGGCGCCTCCAGAAGGCCGGCCTCGGCAAGGTCTTTACATCCTTTGTGGATGCCGGAAATAATGTTGCCGTCCCCCACCGGAACAAACAGCGTAAGCGGCAGTTTCGCCGAATGGGGCAGCACCCCCCGCCGGATGAGGTCCCAGATCTCGAAGGCGGCGGTCTTTTTCCCTTCTATGGTAAAGGGATTGTATCCGGTATTTCGGCAGTACCAGCCGAACTCCTCCGCCGCTTCGAGAGCAAGGCGTCCGGCACTGTCGTAATTCCCGTCGACTAGAATAAGCCGCGCGCCGAACACCTTCGCCTGGGCAAGTTTTGCCGGCGGGGCTTTTTTCGGCGCGAAAATAACGGCCTTCTGCCCGGAAGCCGCCGCCATCCCCGCCAAGGCGGCACCGGCGTTGCCGGTGGAGGCGGTTACCACCGTAGGGCAGCCGATTTCCATTGCCCGGGCAAGGACTAACGCCGACGCTCTGTCTTTAAAGGAAGCCGTCGGGTTGACCGATTCGTCCTTTACCCACAGCTGCCCGGCCGCCGAGGGAAAACCGGGGATGCCGCCGAGTTTATACACCGGCGTGCCGCCCGCGTTCCGAAAGGGGGTGTCCATATACCCCGGATCGGAAACCGGCAGCAGGGGAAGATACGCCCACATCGACGCCTCGCCGCTGCGTACGTTCCGCAGCCGGCGGACCTCCGCGAAATCGAGTACAACGTCGAGGTTTCCGCCGTCTTCGGGACAGGTGTAGGTTACCTCGTCCTTTCCGTATTCTCTTCCACAGAGAGAACACCGGTATCCGGTAAAATTACCCATACCTTATGTCATTGTCAGGGCCATGAGGGCCTTGTTGATATGCATCCTGTTCTCCGCTTCATCGAAGAGGACCGACTGCGGTCCGTCCATTACCTCCGAAGTAACCTCGATGTCCCGGTCCGCCGGCATACAGTGCATGTAGACGGCATTTTCCCGTGCCCGCTCCATCATCTTTTTATCGACCACCCAGCCCGGATATTTATCGATAAGGGCAAGTCCCTCTTTCTCATCTTCGGTATGCATAATCGGCCCCCAGCTTTTCGCGTAAACGATGTGCGCTTCATCCGCCGCGGCTTCCATCGAATCGACCACCTCGAATTTGACGCCGGCCTCCTTAGCGTTAATCTCCGCCTGCTTCATGATATCGGGACGCAGGTTGAACTCCGGCGGGTGGGCCAGTGTCACGTCCATGCCGAACCGGGACATCAGAAGAATAAGGGAATGGGGCATGGAGAGGGGGCGGATATAGTTCGGCGCCGATGTCCATGAAATCATGAATTTTTTCCCTTTCAAATCGTTGTGAAATTTTTCCTTGATTGTCATCAGATCTGCCAGGGCCTGAGTGGGATGATACATCTCACACTGCATATTGATAACCGGGATCTGTGAAAACTCGGCAAGGTCCCGCATCCATTTCTGCCCTTCACCGAAGGTCTTCCGTACACCAATTCCCTCACCGTACCGCTCGAGGACCTTTACCGTGTCCTTCGGCGTTTCACCGTGATCGATCTGCGTCGCCTTCGGGGTAAGAAAGTGGGCGTGCCCCCCAAGCTGATGGATTCCCGCCTCGAAGGAATTCCGTGTCCGGGTCGATTCTTCAAAAAACAGTAAAAAAAACGTCTTCGCCCGTAAGATGTGATCATGATAGACCCCCAGGCGGCGCTCCTGTTTCAGCCTGTCGGCAACTTCAATGCATTTTTCAATTTCCTCCACGCTCCAATCCTGTGTGGTCAGCAGATGTTTTCCTCGAAAATTGCGTTCCATTTATTGTCTCCTTGTTAACGTTAAGCTTTCATATTCTCAGCGGCAAGCTTGACCGCGTCGATTATCTGTTTGTAGCCGGTACAGCGGCAGAGATTACCGGCAAGGGCGTCGGCAATTTCCTCTTCCGCGGGATCGGGATTACGCCGCAGCAGGGCGAGAGCGCTCATAATCATGCCGGGGGTGCAAAATCCGCACTGCACCGCGCCGGTTTGAATAAACGCCTTCTGCAGGGGATGGAGTTCCCCGTTTTCCCCCTGCACTCCCTCGATGGTAAGGACATCCCGCCCCCGGGCCTGTGCCGCGAGGACCATGCATGAATTGACGGGCCTGCCGTCTAAAAGAACGGTGCACGCGCCGCATTCTCCGATTCCGCAGCCCTCCTTCGTTCCGGTTAGGTAGAAATTGTCCCGCAGAAGGTCTACAAGCCTTGTCTCCGCCGCAACCTCCGCCGTCATTGTTTTTCCGTTTACCGTCAGTTCCACCGGTATTGTCGTTTCGGTACTTTTCATTTTGATCTTCTCCATCAACTTCCGGTCCCCCTGCCGAAGATCTTTTCAAGCGCCCGAATTGTCAGCGCTTCGGCCACCGGTTTTTTGTATTCCGTCGACCAGCGGTATCCGGTCTTGTCCAGTATTTCCGCGGAGACGTTTTCCGCCGCGGCTTTGAACAGTTCCTCCGAAGGCTTTTTCCCGAGAAGTGTCTGTTCCGCGGCGGTAAAGCGGACCGGGCGGGGGGTTACCGAACCGAGCGCAATCGACACGCCAGCAGCGGTACCGCCGGAAGCGGTGTATCCCAGTGCCGCAATGGTCATCCGGGCCTTTACCAGGGCGTTCCTCCGTACCAGTTTTTCATAGGCCCACTTCATTTTTCGGTCCGGGACGGGGAAATTTACTTCCGTCAAGAGCTCCTCCGGTCTAATGTCTACCGAGCCCGCGCCGGTAATGAAATCGGACACAAGGACCTCACGCGACGTTACCCTTCCCCCCGCGTCCCGGAAAGCAAGCACGCAGGCGGCATCCATAGCGACCAGGGCCGGTACCGTGTCGGCGCACGCGGCTGCCGTCACGACGTTGCCGCCGATGGTCCCCCGGTTCCGGATCTGGGGGGACCCGACCCAGGAAGATGCCGCCGCGAGAAGCGGTGCTTTTTTACACAGCACCGGGTCGAGAACACAGTCGGCATGTTTCAGCCCCGCCCCGACGCGTATTTTCCCGTCTTCCTCCCGGACGCGGGAGAGCTCCCGCACTCCCTCGATATCGATAAAAAGGGTAACCGAATCGGGAATGCGCCCCTCCCGCAGTTCGATAAGCAGATCGGTGCCGCCCGCTATCAAACGGGCCGAACCGCTCCGGTCGGCTAAAAGAGCGAGTGTTTCCTCGATCGTCGTTGTTGAAATTATATCGCGTCCGTGCATACCGCTGCTCCTCCCTTAGGCCGGCGTAAGTCTTTCCCTAAAAGGACCTTTTCCAAATTCATCGGGAGTTCCCGGACCCGCCTTCCCGCTGCGTTATATAAAGCGTTGGCAACCGACGGGGCCGCCAGTTCCACGCCGATTTCACCGACACCTTTCGCCCCGAAGGGCCCGATATGGTCGTCCGTTTCGTAGAGGACAATGTCGAACTCCGGAATGTCTTTGACAGTCGGAATGAGATAGTCGTCGTAATTGAGGGTTTTCATGTATCCCCCGTCGAATGCGATTTCCTCATAGATCCCGAAGCCGATTCCCTGCATCAAACCGCCCATCAGCTGCCCTTTTACGATCCGCGGATTGATGGCCCGCCCGATTTCGTAGGCCGCGGTGAGTTTTTCTACGTCAATTTTCCCGGTATCAGTGTCCACTTTTATTTCGGCAACCGCCGCGCCGTAGATATAGGATGGATAGGCGTTTCCCTGCCCCGTTTTGTGGTCGAGAAGTTCCGGCCCCGGATTGTGCCATCCCTGGGCGCTCAGAGACAGCCCGAGACCTGCGGCCGCGGTATCGATCAGCTGTTCCAAAGTAACCGCGGCACCCCGCTTTCCCGCGGGAAAAATCATATTGTCTTCATGGACAATTTCATCTTCACCGCAGCCGAACTCGGCAGCCGCGACTTTCGCGAGGCGGCGGCGCAATTTTTCCGCTGCAATCATCATTGCCCGTCCTCCGGCAAGGGTACCACGGGAGGCGACGGTGGGGCCGCCGTCCATGGTTGCGGACGTGTCGGTAGTGAGAAAGGTAATCCGATCGAGGCTGATTCCCAGGACCTCGGCGACGATCTGCCCGTGGGCGGTACGCATTCCCTGCCCCATCTCCGTCAATCCGCTCTGTACCGTTACGCTTCCGTCTTTTTCAATGGTAACCCGGGAATCGGCCGTATCGATCCCTTCCCCCCCCAGTCCGGTCCCGCGAAAGGTAACGGCCAGTCCTATTCCTTTCTTTACACCCCCCGAGGGTTTATTATCCTCTCTATACTGCTTCCACTTTGCATCGAAGCCGGTCCTCCCGCAGACGTCTTCTATCATCCCGTACAGCGGCGCGGGCATCTTTTCCGGATCGAGACGCTGTCCCGTTGCAATTTGGTCCCCCGGCCTAACGCAGTTTTTCAGCCGTATTTCCTTCGGCGTAAGGCCGAGCTCTTCCGCGAGCTCATCCATCAGCGATTCATTGCAGAATACTATTTGCGGTGCTGAAAAACCGCGGTACGCACCGCCGTAAATGGTATGGGTATACACTCCGTAGAGGTCGGTTTTAACGTGGGGGACCCGGTAGGGGCCGGCGGCATGTACCGACCCGCGCCAGTTGGCAAACATGGCCTTGTTGTTGTAGGCGCCGCCTACCGTATAGATGATGTCTTCCACAGCCGTCAGGGTGCCGTCTTTTTTCGCGCCTACCTTGTAGCTCGATATGTATGGATGCCGTTTGCAGCTTTCGAGGAACGATTCCTCCCTCGTCAAGACCATCTTTGCGGGCCGGTTTGTTTTGACCGCGATAATACTCAAGCGCGCTGCCATCAGCATGACCGATTCGTCCTTCCCGCCGAAGCTTCCGCCGATCGTGCTTTGTATTACCTTTACTTCGGACATTTTCAGATTCAGTACCGCCGCTACATTCTGCCGGATCGAATAAGGGTTCTGAATGCAGCCGTGAATTTCCACCCCCCGGCGGTAATAGTCGGGGAGGGCAATTATCGCTTCCGGTTCGATGTACGCCTGGTCGACATAGTGGGTGCTGTACGTTCGTTCCAAAACTACATCCGCCTCGGCAAAACCCTTCTCGACGTCCCCGAAGTACATGGGATAGTGGGTATTCTCCATGATGTTTCCCGCTGCATCTTCATGGACCAATACGGCGCCGGGGGCCAGTGCATCTTCCGCCGTTTCGGCAGCCGGAAGCTCCCTGTAACCGACCTTCACCCGTCCGGCCGCTTCTTCCGCCGCTCCCGGCGATTCCGCGGCAACAACGGCAACCCCGTCGCCGATGTGTTTTACCGCCTTCTCCGCTAAAACGGGGAAACGGCCGAACATTTCATTTTTACCGGGGACATCCGCCGCGGTAATAATCAGCACCACTCCGGGGACCCGTTCCGCCTCCGAGGTATCGATTGAAATTATTTCAGCATGAGGATAGGAACTATAGACGGTTTTCGCGTACAGCTGATTGCCGAAGGTTATATCGGCGGCATATTTCACCCGCCCCGTTACCTTTTCATGCGCGTCTATCCTCTCCGCGTCTTTGTTGATACTTCGAAACATAGTAAACCCCTTATCCAATATTCCGGTCCATCCGCAGGGCGTCGCGGGGACATACGCTCGCGCAGAGTCCGCACAGCCGGCACAGTTTTTCATCTAATTCCATTGTTTTATCGTGATCGAGGCTTCGCGCGTCATAGGGACACGCCGTTACGCAGCGGAGACAGCGGGTGCAAACTTCCCGGTCGAATGAAAACCGAGGCTTCCCGAAGAGTTCCTCCTTCGGAAAATTCCGCAGCGCGGCCCGGGAAACGTCCCCGATGCTCCCGTAGCCGAGCGATTCCATCAGCTTCTCCGTTTTTTTATTCAGCGTAGTAAGATATTCCGTCCCTTTTAAAATCGGCGCGGTGCAGACCCCCACCGCGGAAGCACCCGCCATCAGCATTTCCAGCGCGTCCTCTTCGTTCATAACGCCGCCGGTCCCGATAATCGGGATGTTCGTTTTCATAGCTATTTCAGCAACATAGCGGAGGACCACCGGCTTAATCGCGCTGCCGGTAAGCCAGCCGAACCCGTTTACGGACCCTAACAGGGGCCTGGCCGTTCGGATATCGATCCGTAACACCGGACCTACCGAGTCCATTGCCGTCAGCCCGTCCGCCCCCGCGTGAATTGCTTCCAATGCGGCGCGGACAGGATCGGCCCAGTTCGGGCTCAATTTCACCACCACCGGTTTGGAAGTGCTCTTTTTTGCTATCCGGGTCATCTCGACGATCGTCTCTACCTCGTAAGAAACCAGCTCGATGATGTCTGCCCCCGCCCGGTCGACGGGGCCGGTCCAATTCCGGGCCTCCCCCGGGGTGTGACCGATGCTGCCGATAAGGAAAACTCCCTCCTTTTTCGACGCCGGTATTTCCCGTTCCACCCACTGTTCCGCGTCGAAATCGGTCCATTTTTCCGCGTTCACCATGGTATTCGGCGAGGAATAGGCAATATGGGGAACGGGATTTTCCGCCTTTTTGTCCCTAATCGTTTTCGTGGTAACGGCACCGGCACCGGCCTTCCAGACGGCGATTATTCCCGCGGCCCCGTACCCGACGGGGCCGGAGCCGATGACAAAGGGGCTCCGCAGCGTGTGTCCGAAGAGTTTCGTTTCCAGTTTTTTACTTACACCGTTCGGCATGCGATTACTCCTTTCTCTCCCACAGCCGGGCCGCCTCGGCCCGGACCTCGGCCCTCATCCGTTTATCGTCGTATCCTACAAGGACACCGTCCCGTTTCCGCTGCACCCCGTCGATAAAAACGTCCGCCACATTTCGGGGACTGCAGTACAAAATAAGCTGATCGAATATGTTCCGTTCATTCAGGGGAGTGGACAGTTCCGGCAGGACCGTAATGATGTCCGCGGCATAACCGGCCTGCAATTTTCCCCTTTTCCCGAGGGCGGTTCCTCCGCCGATTACCCCGGCGCCCATCGCCGTAGCCATCTCCAGGACGGAGGCTGCCGGCATTATTTCCGGGTTTTCGTTGTAGGCCTTGTGGATTAAAAAAGCGCCGCGCATTACTTCAAAGAAATTGTTGATATACCCGTCGGTACCGAGGCCTACCGCCGCACCCTTCTTAAGCAGCTTCGGGACCGGGGCCACGCCGCCGCCGACTTCGCAGTTGCTCAAGGGCACATGGACAAGATTGACGCCCCGCCGGGTAAGAATATCAATTTCCCGGTCCGTTAGCTGCACCCCCTGCGACGCGAGTACGTCGGGCCCCAGATAGCCGAGTTCCTCATACAGCTCGACCGGCCCCTTCCCGTAACGTTCCCGGCAGACCGAAGGTTCGTATCTGCTCTCACTCAAATGCATCTGTATACCGGAGCCGATTGTGTCCGCGACTGTCCGGGCCTTCCGGATAAAATCCTTCGAACAGGTAAAGGTGGTGTGGATACACATCATCCCGGAGACTCGGGGATGGCCCTTATATTTCAGAAAAAAGTCCCTG
>CAZSGZ010000167.1:0-8069 GCA_964606455.1 uncultured Spirochaetales bacterium | reverse complement strand
GGTTTCTCGAAACTGATTTCCCGGCTGTACAAGCGGCGAGGCCTGGTTGTCGGCGTGATGATTGTCCTCTTTTTCGTCAGCATGTTTCTTGTAACCACAGTTCAGCAGGACCTGTTCAGCGCCGAAGATTACACCCTGTTTTACATCGAGTTCGAGCTTCCCCCCGGAAGCCCCCGGGGGAAAACCGAAGAGGTTGTCCGCCAGTTTGAACAGCGGCTGCTTCCGCTGGTTGGGAACGGCGAAATCTCGGGGATAAGTTCGTCCATCGGCTTTATATCGGGAAACAACGAATCGGTGGACCAGTCGAACGTCGCCCAGATAACGGTAGACCTCATTGAAAAGGATGAAGGCAGGACCCGTCCCATTCCCGAAATTATCATGGAAACGGAAGAACTGTGCGCGGACATTCCGGGGCTCGAAACCATCCGCTACAGAAAAGCCCAAACCGGTCCTCCCGTATCTCCGCCGGTTTCGTTCAGGCTCTTCGGAGATAATTACGATCACCTGATCCGGATTTCCGAGGACCTGCAGCAGAAGCTCGGGGAATACGCGGAACTGTACAACATAGAAGACAACATCGACGCGGGAACGACCGAACTGCGGATCCGTGTCAACGAAGGCCTCGCGGCCAGGTACGGCCTGAATCCTTCAATTGTCGGTAATTTTATCAGAAGTTCCTTCGACGGCATCCCGGCAACGACTATTTTCAAGGAAAACGAAGAAGTAGAGGTCCTTATCCGTTATTCCGGGGAGAAGGTCGGCAGCGTAGCGGAGCTGATACAGTCGAAAATCCCGACGCCCGACGGAAGACTCATTCCGTTTTCTTCCGTAGCGTCGGTCGAACAGCAGGAGCCCGTTTCGGCAATTAAGCGGGTGGACGGCAAGCGGGAAGTGACCATAACGGCCGAAGCATATTCGGAAGAAAACGTCCCTTCCATCAACAAAACGATGGAAGCGTATTTCAACAACACCTATGCCCTCCGATACCCCGATATACGCCTGGAAGTCGGAGGCGAGTTCGCCGACCTGCAGAACCTCCTTATCCAGATTCTGCGTATTTTCCTTGTCGGCGTTTTCCTCATCTACATGATTTTAGACACGCAGTTTAAATCATACACCCAGCCGATTCTTATTATTCTGACCGTCCCCTTCGCGTTTATCGGCGTTATCCTCTTCCTCATTATTACCGGAACGCCCTTCTCCACCACAGTCTTGTACGCCGGCGTGGCACTGGCGGGAATTGCCGTTAACGACTCCATCGTCCTCATAAGCCTTGTCAACGATCTCCGGAAGGAGGGCAAAAACCACGGTGACGCCGTTATCGAGGCCGCGACGACACGGCTTCGGCCGATACTTCTGACGACAATTACCACAATAGCCGGCCTGCTGCCGACGGCAATCGGTATCGGCGGAAAATCCGTTGTGTGGGGGCCGATGGCCAGCACCATCATCTTCGGACTGCTCTTTTCCACGATGACCGCCCTCTTCGTTATACCGAGTTTGTACGGATTGTTTTACGACAAAAAAAGGGTAAAAGCATGAAAAAAATATTACTGCTTGCACTGCTGGTTCCGGCCGCGGCGGCCGGGTTTGCCGAAGAATTGACGCTGCGGGAAGCCGTTGAGCAGGTCCTCGAAAACGACGAAACCCTGAAAATTGCCGCGGAATCGATCGAATCGGCCTATCAGGGGTACAGGATTACCCGCTCTCAGGGGTATCCGAAGGTAACGCTGAAGACAGACCCGCTCTACGGCATCGGTATGCGCAGAGATTACAGTTTCGACGATTTTCCGCCGGAAACGAGGAGTACCCTCTCCAACAGCTTTCATCTCGGCGTGGGTCTCTCTCAGCTGCTGCCTACCGGCGGTGTTTTCAGTACATCCGTCGGCGACACATTTCAGTACAGCATACAGCTTGCCGAGGAGGACCTCGACAGGACCGCCGCCCTTACCCAGCAGCCGGAGTTCAGCCTCAATATCCGGCAGCCGCTGTTTGTCAACGGGAAACTGATCGACGGCACGCTGCTGAAGGCGGGAAACGAAGCCGCTGAACTCGGCTGGCAAAGCAGCAGGGAGTCGGCGGAGGGAACGAAAAATTCCGTCCTGCTCCGGGCGGCGCAGCTGTATCTTCAATTGATCAGCATCGACAGAAACACGACCTTCCTGGAAGAACGGCTGCTGCTGGCACTGGAGCAGCTGGAACAGGCCGTAATCGACAGGGACCAGGGACGCGCTTCGGCAAACCAGGTGTTAGGCCTGGAGGTTGCGGTTAACCGGCAGCGGGAGGCGCTTCTGGACACGGACCTGGCCCGCATCCAGACGGAAAACCGGCTTGGAAGAATGGTCCGGATACATGATTTCTCCGGGTATACCCTCAATTCCGACATCGATTCTCTAATTGCAGCGGCGGAAAAACACCTCAGCGGCGGCGGGGCCGACCTCTACCGGAAAGCCCTTGCCGATAACCCGGAGGTACTTGCAACACGGCTCGAAGGACAGACGAAACGGCTGCAGGCGGTGGTCAACGACAGCGAAAACGCGGCAAATATGTCGATGTTCTTTACCCTCAGTCCGAGGTATCCCGACGAACGGGACGATAAAGAGAGTTTTGCCGCCTCTTTTTCCGATTTTTTTACCGAAGATTCCGGCGTCAACTTCAACTTCGGACTTTCATTTGAAATACCGATCACCGACGGCGGCATGAGAAAAGCACGCCGGGAGGCGGATGCGTCGGGTATCCGGATCGCGGAACTGAATATCGCGGCTGCGGAAAAAAATGCCGCCGAAAACGTACTGATCGCGCAAAAGAGAGACGAAATTCTCCGGCAGCGGATAGGGCTTTTGGGGGTCGACATCGAATATCAGCGGAACAGACTGCAGCGGGAGGAACAGCTTGCCGAACTCGATACAACGACAAAACTGAACGTAGACACCATCAAACTCGACCTTTTGTCGATTGAAAACCAGCTGTGGCAGACGAAGGCGGACCTGTTTCTGAACCTTTTGGAACTGACCGCGCTGACGGGTGAACCTCTGGAAACAATTCTGCTGGAATAGTAGTCACAAACGGCTGATAAACTCGGCATAGTCCTGTTTCGTTATAACCGACTTCCGGATTACATCGAAGGCATGTTCATCTTCTATTTCTTCTCTGCCGAACTCTCCCGTTTCAACGGCCGCACGCAGACGCTCCAATGCTTCAAAGGGCTGGTCCAGTTTTCCGTGGAGCCGGGCCATTTCATAATCGATACGGGCCTGATCGAACCCCTGCCCGGCGGCCAGCTCCAATGAATCCTCCATCATGGTGAGTTTATTCATCCGGAACAGGTACCGGGCATATGCAAAATACACCTCCCCGTCGGGATAGAGGGCAATAGCCCGGTGATACGCTCCCGCGGCTTCCCGGAACTGCCGGCTTTGCATATACATCTCCGCGTCGGAAAGCAGCCGATAGGCGGTGTCTCTGTCGGAAGGAGCGGCCTTTTCCCGCTGAGCTTCCGCGTATTCCTCCGTTAAATATACGGGCTTCTCTTTGTCCATCCGCCTTTCCATTCGGAAACGGCTTTCCCGGATAAAAACGTAGCCTCCCACCATTGCCGCGACGAGAATAATCATTACCGTTTTGTTTTTTCCAAGGTCCTGCAGGTTCATCGGTTTTCAATTAGAGCAGAAGCACGCACCGTACCTTCCGCCAGTTCCTCCGCTTTTTGAATCATTTCTTTCCCTTCAGCCGGGTTGCCCATGATCATGTACGCTGCACCCAGGTTTGCCGTCGGAGCATACAAAAATTCTTCGGAGCTGAGCTGCCGGGCCTGATCGTACTGTTCCACGGCTTCTTTCACCTTCCCCCGGAGCAAAAGCGCGTTGCCGAGGGAGAGGCGGGCGGGTGTGTTCTCTTCCACTTCAAGGGATTTCCTCGCATACGACTCCATTTCAGACAGCACCTGCTCGCGTCCGGCACCGCCGATGCCGTCCCGCAGGGTCAGCAGCTTTAGAGCGGACAGTACGAATAAATCGTAGGAATTTTCCCCGGCGCGTTTCATTTTTTCATTTAGAATATCTGCTATTCTGCTCCGCTGCTCCGCCGTCGGTGCTGTTTCCTCGCCGGCAAAAGAAAACATTTCCAAAAAGATCCGGGCGTTGTATCCCTCCGGCAGGTCCGGCCGTATTTGGAGTGCCTTTTCCACATATTCCCGTGCACGCTCCGTATCTCCCACGGTGGTCTGATACAACGCCGCGGCGAGAAACACCTGATGGTCCGCTTCCGGCCGTACCGCGAGTGCTTTTTCCAAATCTTTCCGCAGTGTTTCATCCTCCTCGAGGCGCAAGGAGTTGAAGATATCCTGAATGCCCGTAAAATCCGCCTCCTCCTCGACCATGAGGGTGCTCATCTGGGTAAACCAGCGGACGAGGGCCCGGAACCCCACCGAGGAAAGCAGATACTGATAATTGTCGGGCTCAAGCTCCACGGCGGTATCGAGAAGGTCCAAGTAGACCGAATCCGCGACGTTTCGGAAATATTCCCGCAGAAACTCTTCCAAGCCGTCCATTTTTTCATGAATCGCATTCACCATAAAGGGGATGGTCCGGTAAAGACTGTTATTCAGGGTCATTAAAAATCCCCTGAAAAAGAGGTCCGCCTCATACGGATAAATCTTCTGATAAAACTCGGCAATCCGGAACCCGAGATGATAGTCCCCGAGGAGTTCCCTGTTGTCCAGGGCAGCGGCTACCGTCGCGGCCTCGGCGTCTCCCAATTCTAAAAACGGCCGCACCGTTTCATAGGCGGAGATTTGGAGTTCCCTCGAACCGGTTACATTCGCCGCAATGAGCAGCCGGCGGGCGCTTGTTTCGTCCCGCCGTTCTTTATACTCCTCCTGCAGCATTCGAAAATGGTTCCCGGCTGTTTCCGCGGCAAGGTCCGGACGGCCGGCGGCTTCACAGGTCCCAAGGTATTCGACCAGCAGCGCGGAGCTCTCCGGATGACGCCTCCATTCCCGTTCCGCTTTTTCCATTTCCCGCCGGTATTCGGCTTCCGTTTTCCAATTGATACGGCTGAAATTAATATCGATTGTATAGCTTAATTCACCGCTTTCCAGATAATCCTGCACATTATCGACGCTTACTTGGCCGGATACGGAAGAGGCTAACAACATCAATAAAAGGCACATCGGCAATTTTTTCATTTGTATCATACCAGTGGAATTATTATCCTGCATAGTGTACCGTTATCTGCTAAAAAAGTCAGCTCACCCTCAAGCTGCTCGGTAAGTCCCTGAACCAGTTTCATTCCCAGTGTTTCCGATTTTTCGATAGAAAAATCGGGCGGAAGTCCGACGCCGCTGTCCCTGACCGTCAGTTCAAAAGCATCTTCCGGCAGCAGCCGTATTTGTATATCGATTGTCCCCTCCGCTCCGCCGGGGAAGGCGTATTTCAGCGCGTTGGTAACCAGCTCATTGATAATGAGGCTGACCGGAATTGCCGAATCGATGTGCAGGTCCATATCTTCAATGCCGGCATTAATCCGTACATTGTTTCCGGTTTCATAGGTCATTGCTATGTCCCCGATAAACTCCTCTATAAAGCCTTTGAAATGTATACTGTTGAGATTTTCAGACTGATACAAATGCTGATGTACCAGGGCCATGGATCTGATACGGTCCATCGACACCTGTAACGCGTCCCGGACCTTTTCATCATCAACATCGCTCAACTGCATCCGCAGCAGGCTGATAACAACATTGAGGTTGTTTTTTACCCGGTGATGTATTTCCCGCAGCAGCAGCTCTTTTTCCTCCGCCGATTCGCGAAGCTCCGCGTTAGCCGTCCTCAACTCTTCGGTCCGCTCCCGGACCTGCTGCTCCAGCAAACTCTGCTGTTCCAAGCTCTCGATTTTCATGGCCACGGTGTTCGCGAAATTATGTACGGCGGGTTCGAACTCCTGAAACAGCGGTTTATCCTGAATATTCAGCACAACAAAACCGTGTAATTTCCCTACGGTTTTCATGGGAAGTACATAGTAGGTCCCCTGTTGTTTATACAAACATTCTTCACGGGTAATTCGATACATCCCGTTTGAATAATTCGGGCAGGTTTCACAACTTCGGAATATTGTTTCCCTGCCGAACGCTCCGACCCGGCAGCCGTCTATGCACAGCAAGCAGTTATCGATACCGGGGATACTTTCCAGTGCTTCATGTACGAATTCCGCCATCCTGTCGACATCATCATAGAGATTGATGAAATTACTTGCCGTTAATAATTCATGAAGAACACGGATCGTGTTCCGATCTGTATGCTCGATGGAATTATTCCTCCGTAATATAATACGGATTTTCCACCAGCTGGCCGTTTACTACCATAAAGGGATGCACCTGCAGGGCCTTGAAAATAAGACTGCCGCTGAACTTGTTGGCATCGTACTGGCACATTGCCGTTATGGGATGGGTCTTTACCACCGTATTAATTCCCGACTCATATTCAATCAGCCTTTCGGAACCCTTCATCCCCCGCAGCGCCCATGTCATTTCTCCGGTTACCCTGGCATTCGAATATCCCGATTCTTTCGATTCATTATAGGCCTCTTTCAGCAGGGCCCACATACGGTCGGGCAGAAACGTACCGTCCGGACAGTACACGTCGGCTGCCGTATTGACGGAAAAAGAATCTTCTTTCAGGGCTTCCGATATATCCACATCCAGCGATTCGAGCCATTCAATTACTTCGGCGGGCGTCGCGGCATCAGCGAAATACCCGACTTTTTCTTCATCCGCAACACCGCTTTCGACAAACTTCGATACGATTTTTTTTCTTTCCGCTTCATCCCGAAACACGAGGCACATGTGTGTCCCCGGGTCGAAGGTGTCCGAGCAAAACCCAACATGGATTGGTAAACCTTTTTCACACATACTAACCTCCAATATCTTTAATATGGTATATTTATAGTATACACCAAATACAATAAAAAATCAATACGGATTTACGCTGTTTTACGATACCGTCGTAAAAAGGGTTGTGTAGAAAGCGAAGATTTTTCCGAGATTTTCAACGGATATTCGTTCATCGACACCGTGAATATGTTTCACCTCTTCCGATGTCAGGACCATGGGAACGAAGCGGTAAATTCTATCGGTAACGTTTTGATAGTACTTCGAATCGGTGGTAACGGTACTCATATACGGCGCGATAACAGCATCCGGAAAAACACTTCGTATAACCGCTACAATTCGTGAAGACATTTCATCGTCAAAGGACGTTTCCCAGACAGGATCGTTTACCTCACGCTCATCCAAGACCGAAACCGAAACCCTCTCGTTTGCAATGCCATTCTCAAAGTATTTACAAACTTCGACAACCGTTTCCCCCGGCAGAATACGAACATTATACACTCCCCGGGCACGGGAAGGAACAACATTTTCAGATTCTCCCGCCCTGAGCATGGTCAACGCCGCGGTGGTTTCTATCAGGGCCCTGGTTTGGCTGTTCCCGGCCATGACGTGTTTAACAATCGGACCGAACAGCCAGATATTCGCATAGATAATTCCTTTCAAGAATGACACATGGGGGACTAACGCGTGGAGGAACCGTTTTACCGTGTAGGTTATCCGCCGTTTTTTCCTGCCCCGCTCAATCCTGCCCACCGCGTCCGTCAGCTCCGTGGCGGGATTGTGCTTCGGAGGCATCGAGGCATGGCCGCCTTTCCCTTCCGTCTGCAGTACAATATCGGCATATCCTTTTTCACTAATTCCCAGAAGCGCGAGAGGCGCCTGTATGTCCGAAAACATTCCCGAAGCTACAAAAGTTCCTTCATCGAGGACAAAATCGAAATAAATACCCTTCTCCTGAAAATAGGCGGATAGTTTCCGGGCCCCTTCGACTCCGAAAGTCTCTTCGTCTCCCCCCGAGGCAAAGTACCACGACCGTTTCGGCTGAAAGCCCTGCTCAATCAGCCGTTCCGCCGCCTCGAGCATTCCCACAAGGGTACATTTTGTATCCAGAGCGCCCCTGCCCCAAATAAAACCGTTTTCCACCCGCCCCTCAAAGGGAGGAACACCCCACCCCGCCGGGTCC
>CAZSGZ010000166.1:0-8096 GCA_964606455.1 uncultured Spirochaetales bacterium | reverse complement strand
TGGGCTCGAAAAACCTTAAGGCCGTAACGGTAAACGGGAACAAACCCGTTGAAGTAGCCGACAATGATTTGATTCTTTCCACGAACAAAGCCCTTACCCGGTCGATGAAAGAAGACGCCGCCGACATGAGAGACGCCGGAACCACATGCGCGATCGATTACTTCGAAGAGATCGGAAACCTTCCCTTAAAAAACTGGTATCAGGGGAAATGGGAGGAAGGCGCCCACAAACTCCATGGTTTTACAACGGTAAAAACACACCGCGTAAAGAACTATGCCTGCGGCAATTGCCCCATTCAATGCGGAAAGGTAGTTCTTGCAAAAGGAGGAGAATATGACGGCGACGAAATTGCCGGTCCCGAATACGAAACTACCGGCCTCTTCGGAGGGAACTGCCTGGTGGACGACTACGACATTATTGTAAAGGAAAACGAAATCTGCAACCGCTACGGTGTCGATACAATTGCGGCTGCAAACATAGTGGCCTTTGCAATGGAAGCCTATGAGCGGGGCCTGCTTAAGAAAGAGCAGACCGGCGGAATCGACCTGCGCTTCGGAAACGGCGAGGCTTCCCTGCAGGCCCTCCAATTGATAGTCGAGAAAAAAGGCTTCCTCGGAGAGCTGCTCTACGAGGGAGTGAAACAGGCGGCCGAAAAACTCGGCGGTATTTCCCACGAGTTTGCTCTCCAGATAAAAGGACTGGAACTGCCCTCCCACGATCCGCGGGCCAATTTTTCTTTAGCCTTGGCCTACTCTACTTCCAACCGCGGCGCGTGCCATCTATCTTTCACCCAGGATTATGAAGAGGCTTACGTCGAACACTTAGGCGCACCGGCGACAAAAGGACGGTTCTCTCCGGCAAAAGCGGAAATTACAGCGCGGATGCAGGACTGGGCCTGTATATTCGATTCCCTTTGCGTTTGCAAGTTCGGCCGATACGGCGGTATTATGGTCGATCAGACCCTGGCATACGTAAACGGAGCAACCGGCTGGGACCTGACGCCGGAAGAGTTTATGAAAACCGGCGAGCGGATTTTCAATTTAAAGCGGATGTACAACGTCCGCCACGGCGTTTCCCGGCGGGACGACACGCTGCCGTCCCGAATTTTAACGAAACGCAGGGGAGGCGGGACCAGCGAGCTCCCCCCCTTCGGCAGCATGCTTTCCGACTATTACGAAGTGCGGGGCTGGGACGAGCTGGGCATTCCGACGGCTGAAAAACTGGCCGAGCTGGGACTGGAAGAATGTATCGAGAAGGCACCCCTGGCAGCGGCGGGATAACTTCGCCCGGTGCGGACTAGAACACGCTCAAGGTGCGGCTTTTTTTCTGTGCCTCCGCCAGTTCGTACCCTATATGGAGAGCTTTTACATTGCTCTCTACGAAGCGTTCGTCGAAACGGGAGCGTACGACCTTTTCCAGGGATTCCAAGGACATGTAGTTAACGATACCTGCCAGGGCGCCGACGACTGCGACGTTGACACCTAATTTCGTATGCAGCTCGGTCTCGATGCTGCGGGTGAAGTCCATGGAAACCTGCCGGGCGGTGGTGCTGGACCTGGATTTTACATAATGGTTATCGATAACGATAATGCCGCCGGGCCGGACAATCCACGCGTACTTGTCGTAGGATTCCTGGCTCAATGCAATGAGAATGTTCGGCTCTAAGACTTTCGGAAACAGGATCGGCTCCGTTGCAGCGATAACGTCGGCACGGGATGCGCCGCCCCGCGCTTCCGGACCGTAGCTTTGGCTCTGGGTTGCTTCAAGACCTTCGTAGAATACTGCCGCCTCCGCGAAAATAATTGCCGCTGTAATCAGCCCCTGCCCGCCTTTTCCGGAAAAAACAATCCGTGAAATCATCCTTTTTCCCCTCCCACCCTTGTAAGGAGCTTGCTGTAGTCCGTACAGTACTCCGGCCGGTCGGATTGATGCAGAATTCCTACGGCAAAAGAGCTCGGATCGTCACTTTCCTGTCCCGGCTTTACCGCATGGTCTTTAAACCACTGCATCATCTCGACAGGGCCTCCTTTTTTATTTTTTCTGCCGTAGTAGGTGGGACACTGGGACATTACTTCGATAACGGAAAACCCCGTGTGGGCTATTCCCTCTTTCAGCACGTTCGTAAGCTGATGCACATGATAGGTGGTGGATCGGGCAATAAAAGTAGCCCCGGCCGCCCGGGCGAGCTCCGCCGCGTCGAAGGAAGGGTCGATATTCCCGTAGGGTGCCGTGGTAGCATAGTCACCTGTACAGGTGGCAGGCGAAAATTGCCCTCCCGTCATCCCGTAAATATTGTTGTTCATGATAATGGCGGTCATATCGATATTCCGGCGGGCGGCATGGATAAAATGGTTTCCCCCGATGGCCATGGCATCTCCGTCTCCCATGGGAACGAGAATAGTCAGCTCCGGACGGCCCATTTTTACCCCGGTGGCAAAGGCCAGCGCCCTGCCGTGGATGGTATTCAAGGTATGAAAATCCACATAGCCGCTGATACGGGAAGAGCACCCGATGCCGGAGACCATGGCAATTTCGTTTTTGTTCAAGCCCAGCGCCTCCACCGCCCGAAGCAGTCCACCCAATACGATTCCGTGGCCGCAGCCGGGACACCAGATGTGGGGCATAAACCGTTGACGGAGATAATCGAGTGCGCCCACCTAAATACCCTTCCCCTGGATAATCCGCAGCAGTTCCTTGATATTTGTCGGTGTTATCATCTGTCCGTCCACCCGGTTGGCCAGGTAAACCCGTTCGGGCCGGGCCACCGCCTGTTTTACCTCTTTCACGATTTGCCCCATATTCATCTCCACGACCACGATGTAGGTCGCGTTTCTGCATTTTTCATAAATCAGCTCCGTCGGAAAAGGCCACAGCGTGTTCAGTTCGATCATGCCGATCCGCATTCCCACCTGCCTCCGGTTTTCCGTTATGTGCAGGGCGGAACGGGCGGCACAGCCGTAGGAAATGAGGATAGTTTCGGCATCCTCGAGATAATATTCCTTGACCCGGATAACGGAATCTTTCCGGTTTTCTATTTTATGGACAAGGTGATGAATGAGGGTGTTTGCCGTGTCCGGTTTGTTCGACGGGAACCCCCACATATCATGAACGAGTCCCGTTACGTTGTACCGATGCACGTCCCCGAAGGACGACATGGGCAGCCGGCCATCCTCCCGGGGAAAATAGGGATGGAAATCGACCCCCGAAGGAACCGATGTTAAAAGACGGTCGAAGGTTTCGATGCCCCCCGGTTCCGGTACCGTCAGTTTTTCCCGCATATGGGCGACAACTTCGTCTAAAAGCAGGATAACCGGGGTCCGGAAAACCTCGGCAAAGTTGAAGGCCTCCACCGTCATTTCGAACAGGTCCTGATGGGTTGACGCGGTAAGGGTAATTATCGCGTGGTCGCCGTGGGTCCCCCAGCGGGTCTGCATAACGTCCCCCTGGGCGGGACTTGTCGGAAGTCCCGTCGACGGTCCTCCCCGCTGTACATCGATAATAACGCAGGGGATTTCCGTCATTACGGCAAAACCTAAGGCCTCCTGCATAAGGGAAAATCCGGGGCCGCTGGTAGCGGTCATCGCCTTCAGCCCCGTCAGGGACGCGCCGATAACCGCACAGAGGGATGCGATTTCGTCCTCCATCTGGATAAATTTCCCCCGATTTTTGGGAAGCATTTCCGAGAGAAGTTCCGCGATTTCGGTGGAAGGGGTAATGGGGTAGCCGGCAAAAAACTCGAGACCGGCATACATGGCGGCCCGGGCGCAGACTTCGTTGCCCTGCAGAAACTGAAGATTCATTCTTTCTTTCCCTTTATAACCGTAATGGCAAAATCAGGACAGCGTAGTTCACACATCCCGCAGTATATGCAGTCGTCCCGCCGCGGCGCGAACACCTTATCATCCTCGTCCAGTTCTAAAACATGCTTCGGGCAGAAGGCCACGCAAATACCGCAGCCTTTACACCAAACACGGTTAATAAATAGCTGATTTTCCTTCTGAGTTGTCTCCATCACACAGTCCCGCCGCCTTTTTTTACATAAAATAATAATTTTTGCCGTACACGGGATAGGGTACCACTAGAAGCAAGAGAAGTCAAATTGAGTTTTTTTCAATTTTCTCTTTGCAAATTTTTGCAGATGCATTACAATAATCTGTACATTGTATACAAATAGTGAGGTAACGAATGAAAATTCTTGTCCTGAACAGCGGAAGCTCCTCGATCAAATTTCAACTTTGGGACACATCAGCCGATACGGTCATGTGCAGCGGTCTTATCGAACGGATCGGTCATGATGACGCGGTGTTCAGCTGCACAATCGATGGAAGGGAACTTGATTCGGCAACGAGGCCTGTCCCCGATCACACCGCGGGAATACAGCTTCTCCTAGACGCCATTACAGACTCCGAAAACGGTGTCCTCGATTCGATAGACGGGATCGGCGCCGTGGGACACCGAGTGGTCCACGGAGGCGATAAAATAACACGGTCTGAACTGATTACACCGGAAATCCATGCAATTATCGAAGAAGCCGTCCCGCTTGCCCCCCTGCATAATCCGCCGAATCTGATGGGTATCGATGCGATACATAAACTGCTGCCGGGTGTACCAAACGTCGGCGTGTTCGACACTGCCTTTCACGCAAGCCTGCCGGAACACGCATACGTCTATCCCATTGCATATGAATACTACAAGGAACACGGGATACGGCGTTTCGGATTTCACGGCACCAGCCATCAGTATGTTGCAATGCGGAGCGCAAAGCTTTTAAATATCGATTTTGTCCGGTTCAACTGCATTACCTGCCACATGGGAAACGGTGTATCTCTTACCGCGGTGCGGGACGGAAAATCGGTTGACACAACCTTAGGATACGGCACCATGTGCGGCGTTCCCATGGGTACCCGAGCCGGGGACATCGACCCGGCAATTGTCCTGTACCTTATGGAAAAACTTGGCATGTCGGTTGAGGATGTCAGCGACCTGCTCTATCACAATTCGGGGCTCCTCGGCATTTCCGGAATTTCCAACGACGTCCGGGACATCGAGGAGGCGGCCGCTTCCGGCAATCATCGGGCCGAACTGGCCCTGCAGATTTTTGCCCATTATGCCGGGAAAAATATTTGCGCTCTCGCCGCAAACATGAAGGGCCGCCTGGACGCGGTTATTTTCACGGCCGGCATCGGGGAAAATGCTCCGAAACTCCGTGCCATGTGCTGCGAAGGAATTGAAATAATCGGCGCCCGGCTCGATACGGAAAGAAATAAAATCCGCGGAAAAGAGGCTGTCATCTCACGCGGCGATTCAGCTGTAAAAATTCTCGTCATCCCGACAAACGAAGAACACATGATTGCCTTGGAGACCCGGCGGGTGGTGGAAGCAAGCCTGTAACCCGCCGGTTCCGGCTGAATGCCGTCAGCTAATGTGCAGGGAAATAAAGGCCGCCGCAATGACCGACCGCAGCTTGTGTTCCGGCGTATCCGACCGCGAAGGTACCAGGATCGGCACCGGTCCGCCGAAGGAGATGTCCGCCCCTTTCCAGGGAAGGGCAAGGTATTCCCAGTTCCGGTATACTTCGCGAAGAAGTGGTCCGGCGGTAAAGTCGGGCATGAATAAAATGTCCGCTTCTCCCGAGACCCGGGACTCGAATTTTTTTATTTCCGCCGCCCGCCGGGACGCCGCCAAGTCGAAGGCCATCGGTCCCTCGATAACCGCATCTTCCCCGGCAAACCGTTTTACAAGTTCACGGCTTTCGGCTATCGACGGAGTGTTCATAAAGGTCTCGTACTGCTCGGTAAAATCGAGGATGGCAGTCTTCGGTCCGGCAATTCCAAGGTCCCGTGCGGCCCGCAGCACCTCCCGCAGCAGCTCTTCTTTTTCCGTTATGCCGGCACCCTTCTCGGGAGCGGCGACAATAAACTGCCTGCCCGTATCCGAACGGGTAAACACCGAGGCAGTGCCGGAAGCCGTCAAGGAGAGTTCTTTTTCGAAGAGCGGCTTCCAGGGCGTACTTGCCGAAGCTTTGTAGAGGATATTCGCCGGCCCGATCCAGGGGAATTGAATAAGCCGGGGGAAAGTCGCAAGGTCGGAAAATCTTTCCTTTACCGTTTCGCTCAGCTCATCGAGGCCCCCGGCGTCCCCGGGGATGAACATGGACGCGGGATCGATGCCGAACATGGATGCCAGCGTACGGTTGTTGCGCTTTATTTTCTCGAGGAGGTTCGAGCGCTTTTCATCATCCGCAATGTTTGAAACAACATTAATGCCGCCGTCGCTCATCAGGAGCATACCGGCGGGCATCTCAAAAAGCCGGCTGTGGGAGATTATATTTCCCTTGTCGATAATTTTTTCTTTCCGCTGCAGCAGGCCTTTCATCAGCTGGTCGGAAGTTGAATTTCCTTTCAAAATAATCTGGTTTTTCCCGCGGTCAATACCGTCTAAGGTACGGGAAAATGCCTCGTCCATGCCGTCGGCGGGTATTATTTCGACATTGCCGGTCCGCAGGTTTTTCTCAAGCCCTTTGTCCGTAATTACTTTGGTAATATTATCCGCATCACCTATCAGCCGGACTTTGACCGGAATTTCAACGGCATCGATAAACGCGGCCACACCGCCTAAGGCACTGCCCGAATCGGCTAGGGGTATAACTACTTCAATGTCCTGGCCTTGTTCATTAACATAGTCCACAATTTCCGTAAACGATTGTACTTCTGCCATCTTTTCACTCCGTTGTGTATTGTATACAACAAAGTTTGGCTTTTCAAGTCTTTTTTATGGATTCTGTTTACAGACTCCGCAGCGTCTCGACTTTCATCGTTATTTTAAATCGCCGCTTCGTGAGTTCGGCAAAATACTCTTCAACGTTATAATATTCTTCCGGTCCCCATACTCCGGGGATTTTTTTATTTCGTTCTATCAGCTGCGCGCCAATCGAAGCATTCATGGAAGTTGCGGCATCATTATAATCATCAAAATAGGGATCGGGTTCGGCAGTTACGGTACATGTCACGACGGTAGCCAACTCTTTTTTCAATCCCTCTCCCCGGGCAAAATGAATTTCATATCCATCCTGCTCGGGAATCTTGTCTCCGTTTCGCTGTATGTTTCTTTCAATCAGCGCATTGAGAAAATCAACCGGCTTGACACTTACTCCATTCATCTCGACGGGATCATTGAAGTCTGCAAATCCTACTTTAATAAGTCCTTTGTAAACTTCATTTTCTTTCTCGGGCAGATGCAGCTTCCAGGTAAACTCCTTAATTCCTTTATCTTTTATTCCCATTGCAAACGGAACGGTAAGCGGCTCGGAATGCTGACTATGCATAAATTCCATTGTCCCGAAAGGTTCCGGCAGGTTTATGGTTTCCAACCCGCTCTGCGGAGGCATATCAACCAATTTCCCGTCTATGAATTGTTTACTGCTGTTTCCGTATTCTCCCAGCAGCGTTGAAACACTGTAAGGCGGCACGAGCACCGGATTCTCGGGACCGATGAGTTTCGCGGCCCAGTACAGGTTTATTTTATCGATACTATCCAGTTCTTCCGCGACGGCTTTGCAGATAACATTGGACATGCCCGGATCCGCACCGAGGCCAATAACGGCGGTTATACCCGCTTCTTCCCATTTTGCATGCTCTTCCTTCTGTTTGACCGTGTAAACTCCCATCCCTCCGTAATCGATGTAGCTGCATTTCGCGTCAAAACATGCATGAAAAATGTCCATCTGGAATCCGGCAAAGGTGGGAACCGCATTGATACAAATATCTACCTGCCGCAAAAGGTCAAGGGTTTTCTGTTGATCATTCACATTCAATTCAACCGCACTTATTCGGTCATCGTTCAAGCTTTTTACCAGGCCCTCTGCCTTTTTCAGAGAGACATCCGCGACAATTATTTTATCCACATCCTTCGATTCTTTCGATATTAAATCTTTTACGGTCCCGGAACCCATCAGACCCGCACCGCCTAAAACTGCAATTTTCATATTATGTACTCCTTTTATTAATTATTGTTCTTAGGAAAGTTTTTTTTCCCTCTGTATGCCCGTACGATTTCCGTCAGTCTGTCTATGCTTCCCATTATCCCCTTCGGGAAAA
>CAZSGZ010000165.1:0-8131 GCA_964606455.1 uncultured Spirochaetales bacterium | reverse complement strand
CCGTTTCGGCCTACACCGATGAAGGATACTTTAAACTGTATATGTCGGATATCGGCCTTTTGCGGAGAACTGCGGGGGTGCCCGCCTCGGCCTTTTTAAACTCTGCCCCGTTGTTTCAGGAATTTAAAGGCTCGCTTGTGGAAAACTATGTTCTAACCGAACTTATTGCCTTGCGCGGCCGGGCGCCCTGCTACTGGAAATCGGGGAACACGGCAGAGGTAGACTTCATCATTCAGACGGAAGACGGCATTATACCCTTGGAGGTAAAATCATCGGAGAATGTAAAATCACGCAGTCTGGGTGTCTACCGCGACAGGTATTCCCCTCCCCTTTCTGTACGCGCATCCCTGCGAAACCTGCGGAAAGACGGAACACTGTTGAATATACCGCTTTACATGCTGTGGAATTTTGACGCTCTAGTCAGGGGATAGTGTCAATATTTTCTATCAATTCCTTCATACATTCTAGTAAAGTGTATAGATAATTTGAAAAGGAATAAATAAAATCCATATTGCGATAAGGAAAATAATCTTATTTCAGAAATATCGGTCCTTTGTAAATATCTATTATCACAGTTGCAGACTCTATCGAAGAAAATAAATGTTTCCTCAGTTATATTTGCACTTGGTGGAAGATAAAATATTTGGGTAATCCTTTGTTTTTTAATATCTTCAATATGATCCAAAATAGATCTTTCAGAATACATTTTATTTTTTATTAAGATATTTTTATATTTTTCAAGTTTTATCAAGGGTGTATAAATAATATTTGATGAAAATTTTCTTTCATTTTTGTCATCGACATCGCATGTGTTTGAAATTATTATAGAGTTTGACTTTTTTATCTTCGTATCTGGTAGGTTTATTATTAATAAATCTTTGATACAATCACCTTGAAATATTATTTTATTTTCAAGATTTGTATACATACGATCGTCTATATTAGATGGGAAATCAGATAAGTCTTCTAAAAGTTTTTTCTCGGTTTCAGGGCTTACATATTTGGGTAAGTAGAGTCTAATATCATCTAAATCTATCATATAGGTATTAAATTAAATCGAAAATATTATCGTTGACAATATTTACAATTTCAGGATCTAAATCTTTTGAATTTACAGATAAAGACTTAATAAAATTATTTAATGTTTCTATTTGGTTAGGTGTGTTCAAATTTATCTTATTTATATTCTCAAAATTTAGAACATTTGAATATGAACCGGTAGCGTTATCAGGAAGATTATAATAATGTTTTGGGAGCATGTTTTCTTGCTCATAAATTGCTCCAGAAAGTGCGAAGACGGCAGTGGCAGCAATTACTACTGATCTAGTTGATTTTGGTGTATCTTTAAACATCATTAGTCTCCATATTCCGGATTTAACTCTGATAAAAAGTCTGCTTCTAATAGCCCGAAAAAATTTTCTTTTTCTTTTTGGTGTGCTTCTTCGATAACACTAAAAAAACTTTCATTTAAAGATGGATTAGATTCCTCAAAGTTATAAATACAATCGATGTCAATCAAAGAGCCGAAATTATTTTTGTCCTGTATTGTTACATTCTGATTATTAACAATCTGAATAATAATCAAATAATTATTATCCATTAACTCTGTTCGGATATTAGTACTTTCTGACTTAATTTCATGATTCTGAATTGAAAGATTTATACTAACCCTATCTAGTATTTGTGCCTCAAAAAAATTTATATATCTAACTCCAATTCTTTCAGGAAGATGAATTACATTCGTATCATTTATTTTTTCTAATGTGTCCCCAATAAATTTGTAATAGTTATCCCAACCAATATATCGATCTGTATTCGAAAAAGTAATTGTTCTTGGCCCTATATTTAATTGAACGGGGTAATTGTCTTTTATTAATGAATAGTGTGCTTGATATGTCAAATTAGGGTCTTTGGCTCTTACTAATTCCGGAATCTGTAAGATCGGAAGATTGTTTACTTTATCAAATTCGTTACCAACTTTTGAATAAACGACTCCGAATACGGCCTCAGAAGGCAGCATCGAGGTAAATCTTAACTGAACTATAGCTTCAACTATTGGACAGGGTGTTATTTTTTGAGGTAAACTATTCATCGTTAAAAATATACAACAAATTATTTCGTGTTACAAGTTGCCATCAGCAATTCGCATAGTAATTCTTTTGACCATTCTATCCGGTCCATCTGTCGATGGTTTTTCGCATTTGGGCCTCGTTAACGGGTTTGGATATAAAATCGTCCATCCCCGCTTCGCGGCATTTGGTAATATCTTCCGCGTAGGTGTGCGCCGTAAGCGCGATAATCGGCACTGCCTTCCGCCCGGTTTCCTCCTCCCAGGCCCTGATCCGGCGGGCCGCCTCCAGGCCGCTTATCCGGGGCATTCCCAGGTCCATCAGAATTAACCCGCATCTACCCTCTTGTGCCTTGGAAACAGCCTCCAATCCGTCTTTAGCTGTTTCAATTTGAAAACCAAGGCCCTGCAGATGCTGAGAAATATAGAGCCGATTGATTGCCTCATCTTCACAAATGAGAATAACGGGCTTTTCAGTTCCCTCCTTCCCGGGACCGGCTTCTTGTTCCGCGCCGTGCTCCCCGGTATCGGCGGTGTCCGGTGCGGGCGCTTCGGCCGCAGGCGTAAGGGGAAGGACGACCCGGAAACAGGAACCTTTTCCAAGCGTACTGTCTACCGAAATAGTTCCGTTCATTGCGGCCGTAACCTGCTTTACAATGGCAAGTCCCAGGCCGACCCCTCTCGAGCCTTTTGTATATCCGTTGTCAAGCTGTGTAAAGTGTTCAAATATTCTCTCGAGGTCCTCTTCGGCAATTCCCACTCCGGTGTCTTCGACCTCAAACGCGTATTCCACGCCCTCCGTCTGTTCCGTTACACCTATTCTGACGGTTACTCCGCCCTGTAAGGTGTATTTCAAAGCATTATTTACCAAATTGGTGAGTACCTGGACCACCCGATTGCGGTCGCCGAGGACAACGATAAAATTGTTGTCAAGCTCTACCTCTATATCCAGAGTCAGGCCTTTTTCACGGAAGGCGTGAATAAACAGCCGTTCAATGTAATCGGCGGTATCCCGGAGGGAGAATTTTTCATTCGCCAGTTTTAACTCGCCGGATTCGATACGTTCAAAATCGAGAAGATCGTTTACCAAAATGTTCAGGTTATCGGCCGATATTTTTGAATACTCTACATACTCTTTCTGCTGTTTCTGAAGGGTCGTTCCGGAAAGCAGTGAAAGCATTCCGATAAGTCCGTTCAGGGGCGTTCGGATCTCATGGCTCATATTGGCCAGGAAGAGGGACTTTGCCTTTGAAGCCTCCTCCGCTAAGGTCCGCGATTTTTCTATTTCGGCGGTCCTCTCTTTCACTTTTTTATCAAGCTGCCTGTTTATTTCCTCCTTTTCCGCGATCCTGGCTTCGGCCTCCAGCCGCTTTCGGCGCACCCTGAAAAAAGCCAGTGCTATTCCCGCGGCAGCGAGAAAGACATATCCGGCATAGGCAAGGTTTGACCGCCACCACGGCGGCAGGACGGTAATCGGAATGGAGATGCCCTGTTCATTCCAATTGTCCCTGCTGCCGGCACCCCGGATTCTCAAGGTATAATCTCCCGGGTCTAAATTGGTATAGCTTATATAGTTCCTGCCGGTTTGCGTCCACTCCGTATCGAACCCTTCCAAAGTAAATGAATACTTGTTTTGGTCCGGACTCGAGTAATCGAGCACCGAAAACTCGAAGGCAAAATAGGAATCCGCGGAATCGAGCACGACGGTAGCGTAGGATTGATCATCTATCCGGGTCAATTTCCGTTCTTTCCCCAATACGGAGAACCCGGTAACGGCAATTGGAGGAACAAAATCCGGCGTGGCCGTGTCCGCCTTTTTTATTACGGAAATCCCCCGTACGGAACCGATATAAAAGTCCCCCGACGGACTTTGTACCGATGCTTGCGTCAGTTCATTGGAAAGAAGACCGTTGGATTGGTTCACAAGCCTGAAGCTGTCGTCTTCGGGATCATAAATCGATATTCCGCGGTTCGTGGGAAACCATAATTTTCCGCTGTCATCTTCGAGAATGCCCATTACCTGGTTACTTGCAAGCCCGTCCTTCACCGTAAGGTAGGAAAAGGAATTGTCACCGCTGTTGTAAAGATTCACGCCGCCGCCCATCGTGGCAATCCAGATTCTTCCCTTGCTGTCTTCATAAATTTCACGAATATTGTCGCTGCTGATTGTTGCCCCGGGACGGTCGATATCATGCAGATAACGTTCAAAGTCGTTTGTTTCCCGGTTATACCGGTTTAACCCGTCATTAGTCCCGACCCAGGTATTTCCTCCGCTGTCGTGTACTATTGTCCGAACAAGGTTGTCGCTCAAACTTCGCGTGTCCTTCGGATCATGAGACATTACCCGATAGCGGCCGGACTCGTGGTCGTAAACGGCAACACCGGATGTATTCGTTCCAAGCCAAAGCGCCCCGGAAGGACCTTCGGCAATTGCAAATACAACATCTTCCGGCGGGGTATATTCTTCGGAACCGGCGTGTATCCGTTCAAAGGAACCGCTTTCCGGAATGTACCTGTTCAATCCTTCATTTGTTCCTATCCACAAATTCCCTTTTGAATCCCGGAATATGTCGTTTACAAGATTATTGCTCAGAGAACCGGGGTCCTCCGGATCATGCTGATAACGGGTGAAGGTGTGAGTAACGGGGTCATACCGGTTCAAGCCGCCGTTGTACGTTCCAAACCAGCCGGTCCCGTCGGGATCGAAAAATGCCGCCACGATTCTTCCATCCGCAATTGTCGACGGGTCTTCCGGATCATGAACAAAGGACCGGAAACTATTTTCCCAGGGCACATACTTATACACACCCCCGCCGTTCGTACCTACCCATATTATACCGGCGCTGTCTTCCGTAAGTGAATAAATAACTTCCGTTGAAGTAGCGTGTACCGTTTGGAAATCGCCGGTTTCCGGATCCAGCAGATACAGGCCGTTGCCCCATGTACCCGCCCATAAACTGCCCTTCGAATCGAACAGCATCGTATATATTTTATTGTGGGGCAGCGTGTACGTTGTAATTTCTCCGGTATCCGTATTAATTTTCGAAACCCCTCCGTCCCAGGTACCGGTCCAAAGTACGTTACTCCGCCGGGGGTCGGGGAGAATGCACATGACATAGGGAGAGGGAAGGCTGTTCCGCCCCCCGCCGTCGGTTGCAAAGGTGCTGAAGCTGTCGCTTTCCCGGTGATACCGGGAAAGACCGCCGTACGTCCCGACCCACAGCGTACCCTTATTGTCAACGGCAAGAGACCGGATAACATCGTTCGGCAGGTCTCCATTTCGGGGATCTCCCTGCATGTACCGGACAAAACTGTCGCTCTCGGCATTATAGCGGTTTAAGCCCTTTAAGGTGCCAACCCATAAATCGCCGGAGGCGTCCCGCGTAACGGCAACAACAACATTGTTGCTGAGGGTCCCTGGATTTCCGGATTTGTGAGGATACCAGGTGAAATCACCGCTCTCCGTATCAAACCGGTTAAGGCCGCCGTAGGTCCCAATCCACAACAGACCCGGGTCCTCATAGTACATCGTTTGGATGAGATTGTGGGAAAGGGAATTCCTGTTAAAAGGATCATGCTCATACCTTTCGAAGGAGTATCCGTCATAACGGTTCAGACCCGACTGAGATGCAAACCACAGAAGGCCGTCCCGGTCCTGAATGATCGTAGAAATCGAGGAACTGCTCAGCCCGTCGGCGATACTGAGATGTTCAAACCGAAATTCCTGCGAAGACAACCCGTCCGCGGCAGCCGTGCCCGCGGGTAAAAGCAGAAAAAAAATACAAATTGGAAAAAAATATCTAGTTTTCACGACAACACCCTGTTATTACACCCTTTATGTTAGGCGTATCGTTTTTCCGGCACTTCCGAGGACTTTACACATCCCGGAAACAAATTCCGCCAGCTTTTGCCGCCCCGCGCCGAGCCATGTTTCGGTGAAGTAGGCCATTTTTACACCCATCTCTCCGTCAATACGGAGAATTTTATCGTAATTTGTAAACATGTAATCGGAGACCGCACGGGTAAAAACATATTGGCCGTCGGTATCGATATTCATTTTAACAACGCCGTATGCCGCGGCCTGCCGGATTTCCTCTTCAGAGGAACCGGAGCCGCCGTGGAACACAAGTTTAAACCGCGCGTCCTCCCCGTGGTCGGCAACGAGGACATCCTGACAGCTTTGTAAAACTGCAGGCTGCAGACTCACCTCTCCCGGTTTATATACACCGTGGATATTTCCGAAAGCCGGAGCGACCAAAAAACCGTCTTGTGCTATTCCGGAAAATGCGTTTTTAATTTGCAAGAAATCTTCACCCGAGGTAAATACCTTTCCGCCGGCCGCGGGACCGCCGCCGTCACTCTCCGCGCCGATAATCCCGACTTCAATCTCGAGCCATAACTCGTTTTGGCGGCACCGCTGTAAATACTGTTTTGACAAATCAAGATTTTCTTTCAGCGGAAGCATGCTGCCGTCGAACATATGTCCTGTAAACAAGTTCGGCCTGCCGTCTTTCCTCCGCTGTTCCGTTTCCCGGATAAGGGGAAGAAGAAACTCTTCCGTCAATTCCGGCGGACAATGGTCCGAATGAACGGCTACGGCAATGTTGTAGCGGTCGGCTATTCTATGGGCGTGTTCGGCAAGGGTTACGGCCCCCAGGACCTTGTCTTTCAACTGTCCCGAAACAGCCGCCGCCGCGTCGGGGTAAATCTGGACAATGCCGTCGCTCTCCGCCGCCGCGAAACCTTCAATTACGGCGTTGAGGGTAAAGAGATCATGCACATTAACCGCGGGAAAGGCATACCCCTCCCGAAGTGCCGTGTCCGTCATCCGCTGAAACAATGTGTAATCCGCAAAGGCCATTGGTTATCCTGCTTTCTAATTATAAAATGTGCTGTAAAAACTTTTTTGTCCGCTCTTCGGCAGGGGATTCGAAAATCTGAGCAGGCGGTCCGGTTTCAATAATGTTCCCTTCATCCATGAACACAACCTTGTCCGCGGCGGCCTTGGCAAAACCCATTTCGTGGGACACCACCAGCATAGTCATCCCTTCCTTCGCCAAATCGAGCATTACATCGAGTACTTCTTTAATCATTTCCGGATCGAGGGCCGACGTCGGTTCGTCGAAAAGCATTACCTTCGGATTCATCGCCAGGGCCCGGGCAATGGCGACCCGCTGCTGCTGCCCGCCGCTGAGCTGGTCAGGATACACCTTCTCTTTGTCACTTAAACCGACCCGCTCCAAGAGTTTCCGGGCGGCCTCATCCGCTTCCCCCCGTTCCGTATGTTTGACAATTCTCGGGGCCAAGGTGATGTTTTCCAACGCGGAAAGGTGGGGAAAGAGGTTAAAGTTCTGAAACACCATTCCCACCTCTTCCCGAATTCTGCGGATATCCGCATGGGGATGGGTAACGCAATCGTCATCGATCCAAATTTCCCCGGAGGTTACCTTTTCCAGCCGGTTGACGCAGCGGAGCATGGTGCTCTTGCCGCTTCCCGACGGGCCGATAACAAGCACGACTTCCCCTTTTTTCACCTCCAGACTCGCGCCTTTTAAGGCTTCGACTTTACCGAAGGTCTTCGTTGCCTTTTCTATCCGTATTCTTGTATTAGTTTCCACGGCGGTCCAACCTGTTTTCCATAATTCCCACCAGCCGTGAGAAAAACAGCGTCATAATGAGATACACCAGGGCGACAACGGTGTAGCTTTCAAAATACTGAAACGATGTGGACGCGTATTCCCTGCCCCGCCGCAGGAGATCGGAAACGGCAAGGATCGACACTAAAGAAGAGTCCTTGAGCATGGCGATAAACTCGTTCCCGATGGGCGGAAGGATTGTCCGCATGGTCTGGGGGATGATGACCCGACGGAGGGCCTGACCGCGGCCCATACCTAAGGCCAGGGAGGCTTCCATCTGCCCCTTCGGTATGGACTGAATACCCGCGCGGAATATCTCCCCCATATAGGCCCCGTAACAGATCGACATGGCAATAATGGCGGAAACAATCCCCGACAGCTGTAAAAAACTCCCCAATGCAAAATAGATATAAAAGAGCTGCACCAG
>CAZSGZ010000164.1:0-8166 GCA_964606455.1 uncultured Spirochaetales bacterium | reverse complement strand
GCTGGTCGACTTTTCTAAACAGGGGAAAATGCTCAGAGGAGGGATGGTAAGCCTTGCCTACGAGCTTTTCGGAAAAAATGCCGGTGAAAACTGTGCCGCCTTAGGTGCCGCCTTGGAGCTTTTTCAGTCGGCCCTTCTCATTCATGACGACATTATGGACCGGGACACAGTCCGACGAGGCGCCTCGTCGGTATATCACCAGTATGTGCTGGAATCGGGAAAATGGGGACTGCACGAGCCGGGCCATACCGGAGAAGCCCTGGGCATTTGTGCCGGGGACATCGCCTTTTTTACCGCTTTCGAAATGATTGGTGCCGCGGCCCTGCCGAATACCGTGAGGTCCGAAATATTCCGACTCAGTTCGAGGGAACTATCCTACGTTGGGATTGCCCAGATGCTGGATGTCTACTACGGCGCGGACCGGAAGGTGCCGGACCCGGATGAGGTGCTTCATCTCTATATCTATAAAACCGGCAGATATACCTTTTCCCTCCCCTTGATGATCGGCGGAATTGCCGCGGAGCAGGGACCCGCGGTTATCTCCGTCCTCGAGGATATCGGTGTCGCGTTAGGGACGATTTTTCAGCTGAAGGATGATGAACTCGGGATATTCGGGGACGAAGAGAAGCTTGGAAAACCCGTCGGGTCCGATATAAAGGAAGGAAAGAAGACCCTCTTGTATATATTCCTCTTTCAGCAGGCCGGTTCCGCGGAGCGGAAAAAATTGTCCTCCATATTCGGTAATCAGCATGCCTCCGCGGGAGATGTTGCCTATGTCCGGGACCTCATGTCCTCCTACGGGCTGCGGAAGAAGGTGGAGGAGGTTGCGTCAGGTTTTGTAGACCGGGCGCGGGAGGGTATGAAAAAACTATCCGGCGCGGACGGAAGGGCAGCGAAGGTGCTGGAAGAACTGATCGAGTACAGCATAAGCCGGGTACGATAGAAAGAATGGAACGGCAGGTAGTATTGTGCTATAGTTTAATAAATATGGAAGGGAAGACAGTATGAAAAAAAAGAAAGTAATTATATTAGGCGCTACCGGGTCCATCGGTCAGAGCGCCCTTGCGGTAATACGGAAAGAAACTACAAAGCTTGAATTAGCGGGTATATCGGCACATACCAATGAAGAACAGCTCTTGGAGCTGCAGTCGGAATTCAATGGTCCCGTGTTGGCCCTTTCCGGCAGAAAGCCTATTTCCGACAAAATCCGTTACTGGGGCAGTGACGGTCTTACTGAAATGGTCCATACCGTGGATGCGGACATCGTTATCAACGGGATTGCCGGATCCGCCGGTCTCCTGTCTTCCATCGCCGTCGTTGAATCGGGGAAGGACCTTGCCCTGGCGAATAAGGAAACCGTTGTTATGGCGGGAGAACTGATTAAGAAGATGGCGGCGAAAACCGGCTCGGCCGTTATTCCCGTGGACTCGGAACATTCCGCGATTTTCCATCTGCTCCGGAACATGCCGCGGGAAAATCTGACGGAAATTATCCTGACTGCTTCCGGAGGGGCCTTTCGGAATTATGCGAAGGAGGAGCTGCCGTACGTTACCATGAAGCAGGCCTTAGTCCATCCCACCTGGAGCATGGGAATGAAGATAACTATCGACTGCGCCACCATGGCAAACAAAGGCCTGGAGCTTATCGAAACACATCACCTCTTCGATGCTCCTCCCGACATCATCAAAGTCGTTATCCATCCTCAGAGCTATGTCCACTCCATGGTCCGTACGAAGGAAGGATCGCTGTACGCACAGATCAGCAAGCCCGATATGAGAATACCTATCCAAAACGCACTCAGTTATCCCGACCTGTACAGCAACGTAGAGCCCTTTGATCTGATCGGGAAGAAGCTCGAGTTTTTCCCTCTCGATTTCGAGCGTTACAAGATGCTCGAAATTGCCTACCGGGTGCTGAAACTGGGCAAATCCTATCCTATCGTGTACAACGCGGCAAACGAAGTCGCGGTGGAAGCTTTTACAAAAGAGAAAATAAGCTTTCCCCTCATTCCAAGTATTGTATCGGAGGCGCTGCAGGACGACTGGTCAGCCGCCGTGGGTACCACCGAGGAAGTGATGGAAGTGCATGGTCTTGCAGTCCATAAAGCCGACATCATTCTGAAAAAATTCAATTTAAAAGAAAATTTTGTAAATTAGAATATTTACAGCCGCTTAAGCCCGATTGCCGCCTGCATAATTTCTTCCTGGTCCGTTTCATTCCTGGCATAATCGGCTGTTATTTTACCGTTACACATAACGAGGATGCGGTCCGACAGGTGCATGATCTCCGGGAGCTCGGAGGAGATGACCAGGATCGATACGCCCTGATCGGCAAGTTCCGCGATAATTCGATGTACTTCCGCCTTTGCGCCTACATCTATCCCCCGGGTCGGTTCGTCAAGAATGAGAAATCGGGGAAGGATAGCAAGTGCCTTTGCAATGACCACTTTCTGCTGGTTCCCGCCGGACAGTGTTTCCACTACCTGTTCCCTGGAGGACACTTTAATCCGCAGGTCTTTAATATATTTGTCCACAATGTTTCGTTCGGTCCTTCCCTTTATCAGCCGCATCATCGACAGGAGTTTCGGGTGGATACTCATTGTAATATTTTCCCGTGTGGTCATGGGAAGCACGAGGGCAAGGTTTTTCCGGTCCTCCGGCAGATACGCGATAGCTGCCTTCACCGCGGCTTCGGGGCTGTTAACGTCCGCAAGCCGGCCGTCCATATATATTTTCCCGGATTTCTTCTTTTCCGCGCCGATAATCAGTTTTGCGAGTTCGGTACGGCCGGCTCCTATGAGGCCGGCAAGCCCTACGATTTCTCCCTTCCGTATCTCGAATGATGTTTCCGCGAAGTGGGGCGGTCCCGAAAGCCTTTCCGTACTGAATACAATTTCTTCAGAGGGTTTTGTTTTTCGGTCCGAATAGAGCTGTTCGAGCTCTCGGCCTACCATCATTGAAATAAGTGTGTGCCTATTGGATTCCGCGGTTTTTGTTTCCCCGATGTTGCGGCCGTCCCGCAGTACAACGATCCGGTCGGTAATTTCAAGCACTTCTTCAAGTTTATGCGAAATGAATACAATCGAAATGCCGCGCTCCTTCAAGTTGCGCATGATCTCGAACAAGTTTTCGATTTCCTTGTCTGCAAGGGCGGAAGTCGGTTCATCCATGATCAATACTTTCGTTTTATACGCCAATGCCTTAGCGATCTCCACCATCTGCTGCTGTGCCACGCCTAATTTTTCGATCGGTATATCGGGATCGATACTGATCCGCAGCCGTTTGAAGAAATCCTTCGCCTTTTTTCTAGTTTCTCTGTAGGAAAAAAAACCGCCCGCGCCCCTGTTTTCATTGCCGAGAAAGACATTTTCCATTGCGGACATATTAGGGCAGAGATTGAATTCCTGAAAAATGATATTGATACCGCGTTCATATGCATCCCGGGTTGAATTGAGTACGAGGTTTTCACCTTGAAATAGAATCCGCCCTTTGTCCGGTTTATAGACGCCGGTGAGGATTTTCATCAATGTGGACTTACCGGCCCCGTTTTCTCCGAGAAGGCAGAGTATTTCACCGTCGCGCACCGCGAAATCGACATTTTGCAGTGCCCGGACACCGGGAAAGGTTTTTGTAATGTTTTGCATTTCAACCAGATTAGACATTGCGGCTTACCTGTTCTTTATCCGATCGATGACAGCGGCTATAACGATTATCAGACCCATAATGGCAGTCTGCCAATACGCCGAAACACGCATCAGGACCAGCCCGTTTCGGATAACGCCCATAATAGCCGCTCCGATAAGCACTCCCAGGACGCTTCCCGACCCGCCCATAAGCGAGGTCCCGCCTATTACGGCGGCGGCAATCGCATCCAGTTCCCAGCCTTCTCCGCTCGATGTCTGTGCCGAGTTAAATCTCGCGACGAGAATAATACCGGTAATTGAGGATAGAAGCCCGGAAATTCCGTATACGAAAAATTTAATTCTTTTCACATTGATGCCGGAAAGGCGGGTCGCTTCTTCATTCCCGCCGATTGCGAATATCCTCCTGCCGAAAATTGTGTACCTTAGAAAAATGTGGACGATTACGGCTACAACGGCCATAATCCAGACGGGTATGGGGATCCCGAGGAAATCGCCCTGCCCGATTCCCATGAACGCTTCCGGGATGTCTTCAATCGGCCAGCCTTTGGTGATGACCCATATAGTGCCCCGTGCCATGCTGAGCATTCCCAATGTAACGATAAAAGGGGTAATGCCGATGTAGGATACCAGCGCCCCGTTTATGAGACCGACAAAAAAACCGGCCCCCATGCCGATAATTACCGAGAAAAACGGGTTTATCCCGATTGAAAGGGCGAGTCCGCAGATCACGCCGCTGAATCCTACGATCGATCCAACCGAGAGGTCTATTCCTGCAGTCAGAATAACGACAAAAACTCCAAGTGCGACTATTGCTACAAACGAAATCTGCCGGGCAACCCTGTACAGGTTACCGCCTGTCGCAAATGTCGGAGCAATAATTGTTATTACGATCATAATACCGATTAGGGCAAGTAAAATGGCGGATTCTTTTTTCCGTATGAGGGACAGTAAAAAACGGCCGAAACGCGAAGTTGTCGTTTTTTCCGACATAAATGCAACCTCCAATAATGTAACGGGCGGTGCCCCGCCCGTTATCGCATACGTATCGATGTCTTATTGAACTTCCGCTTTTACTTCGGCCATGTAGGAGTCAACATTATCTTTAGTAACGATGATGATTCCCGTATCTATCACGGCAGGCACGCTTTTGCCCGCGCGAAGGTCTAACAGTTTTTCAATGGAGAGCCAGCCCATCTTGTAAGCCTTCTGTACGAGACAGAACTGGACCGAACCGTCGTTAATCCCGGTAATTGTTTCCGGAAGGTCGTCGAAGCCTCCGACGATGATTTCACCCTCTCTTCCCTGTTCCCTCAAGACGGTAGCGGGAGCTACCGGCCCGTAAGCGGAAACACCGAAAATAGCATCGAGGTCGGGGTATGCTTCCAGCAGTGCTTCGGTTTTATTGACGCCCATGGCCAGGTCGGCCTGGAAATCTTCAAATGCGACAATTTCAACATCGGTTTTCGCCGCGGCCTTTCTGAACCCTTCCTGCCGCTGGTTCAGGTTCGGCGCGAGTCCGCCCTGCAGGATGGCTGCGTTCCCTTTGCCTCCCATAAGGTTGAACATGTATTCCCCGGCAGCGTAACCGGCAGCCTCGTTCACCGTGCCGATGTAGCAAGCCCGGTTGGCATCCGGGGCATCAGCATCGAAGCAGATGACCGTAATACCGGCATCTACCGCTTCCTGGATAACGGCTACAAGCCCTTTATTATCAACCGCGGAAATCGCAATCCCGTCTACTCCCCGTGCAATCAAATCTTCTATGACCTTCACCTGCAGTGAAATGTCAAATTTCGGAGGGCTTTCAACCTCGGTTTTCACGCCGTATTTTGCTCCCGCATCGTGGAAGCCTTCAATGCAGGGCTCATAGAAGGGATGGACAAGTTTCGGCACCATAACGAATACAGGCTGATCTTTTCCCGTCTCCTGTTCTCCTCCCGCAAAGACCATTGCGGCCGCGGTACAGAAAATCATCAGTACCAGCCACATTTTTCCAATTCTTTTCATATAATCCTCCAATAATTTTTTATGTATGTACTATATGCATGAGGCGTGCCAACTAGTATAATTTTTTGATACATAAATAATTCATTACCCTGTAGTTAGTTACAGGTTCAGTGGACGAGGCCGTCCCGCATCCATGTTCGGAAAGGTCCCGATATTACCCGGTTTGTGAAAAATTGAGTAATATCAGCGATTCGCATTACTCAATCAGATATTTTTTCATTTTGTTATAGAGGGTTTTACGGGATATTTTCAGTTCCTTTGCCGCAAGGGTCCGGCTGAACTGGTTTTTTTCCAATACTTCGATAATGTTGTCCCGCTCTTTTTCTTGCAGAATCGGATTCGGTGTGTGTTCCGTCTCGAGCCTGAAGTGCCGGGGAAGGAAAACCGTACCGCTGTCATTTAGAATAACCGCGGATTCCACTGCATTTTTCAACTCCCGTATATTGCCGGGCCAATTATACGCTTTCAGTTTTCTAACTGCTTCCGCGGAAATTGTAATATCCTGTTTCGCATAGGATTTAGAAAATCTGCCGATAAAGAGATTGATCAGGGGGCCGATTTCATCCTTCCGCTCACGAAGCGGAGGGATTGTCAGTTCAATACCCTTTAATCTGAAATAGAGGTCGGAACGGAATTTTTGCCGAGCGATGAAGTCCTGCAGGTTCCGGTTTGTGGACGCTACGATTCTTGCGTTGAATTTCACAGGAGTAACGCTGCCAATCCTTTCAAAGCTTTTTTCTTCCAGCACCCGCAGGAGTTTCGCCTGCAGATTAATATCCATATCGCCGATTTCATCCAGGAAGAGAGTCCCTTCCCCCGCTGCTTCGAATTTCCCCGGTTTTGCCGCCACTGCATCGGAGAACGCGCCCTTTTCGTGGCCGAAGAGTTCGGATTCCATCAGCTGCGGCGGAATGGCGCTGCAGTTGATGCCTACGAAAGGGTGCTCCGCTGTGCTGCATGCTTCGTGTATAAGTTTTGCGCAAATTTCTTTTCCGGTACCGCTTTCGCCCAAAAGAAGGACCGGTATTTTACAGTTTTTGACTTTATCAATCGTTTCAATCAGTTCTTTCATATTTTTATTAATGAACAGGAATTCAGCTTGATCATCTGGTTCGGTATAATGTTTCTTTTGAAAAAAACGGTTTGCAATTGATAATATATCTTCATTATCGAAGGGTTTTTTTATATAGTCTGCAACACCGATTTTCATTGCATTGACCGCGGTGTCAACCGTTGCGAACGCTGTCATGATGACAATGACTGTTTCGGCCGTCCCTCCGGTAAAGATCCTTTTAGCCACTTCGCAGCCGTCGATGTCGGGCATTTTTAAATCGATAAAGGCCAGGTCGATTCCGCCATTTTCGATCCTCTCCGCGGCCGACTGTCCGTTAACAGCGGTTTCTACAGTATAACCTTCCAGACTCAGCGCAGTTTCAAGTCCTTCCCGCATTCCCGGTTCGTCGTCCGCTATTAGAATGGTATATTGATTCTTGCTCAATTATTCCTCCTCCTCCGACGGTATCCGGATTGTAAACTCCGACCCTTTTTTCGGTGTACTTGCAACAATAATATCTCCTCCCATTTGTTTTACAAGGGTCTGACACAGCGAAAGCCCCAAACCGGTGCCAGATTCCTTTCTCAAAGAATAAAAAGGGTCGAAAATACTATTTAGATTTTCCTCCTCGATACCGACTCCATTGTCCTTTATGTTGATCTCTGTCCGTACAGGCGTCGATTCAACGTGGATTTGGATCATTCCGAAGTCATGGCTTATCGACTGGAGGGCATTCTTTAAGATATTGAATAACACCTGTTTGAGAGAATCGGTGCTGCCCTTAACCGCATATTCATTCGCGGATTTAGAAAGACAAACCCTGATCCTGTTCCCTTCGAAATCAACTTCCCATCGGCCGACTTGAAACGCCTTTTTACGAACGCTGCAGCGGGAGCCGGTATCCGCGGTATCAATCTGTACCGGAGCGAATAAATTAAGCAGTTCGCTTATTACCGGTATGGGATGGATCGATTCCCGAGGAGCCGTATCCTCCCGCGAAAACTCCAGCAGCCGTTCGATTAATTCCGAAACCCGCTTTATTTCCGATGATATCCGGTTCATGAATCTGTTTTCGTCCTCTTCACTCAGCCTTTTACTCTGAATGAGCTGAATATGATTCAGTATAACGCTCATAGGGTTGTTGATTTCATGTGCAATGCCCGCGGCAAGCTGACCTATCGATGCCCGTTTTTCCGAATTGATGAGGGCCCGTTCCATTTTGATTTTTTCCGTTATGTTCAAGAGCACCATAACTATTGTGTTTACCGATCCGCGGCCGTTTTTAATCGGATATAAATCAATTTCGTAATTACCCGTTTCAAACATTACTTCCGGAAGTCTGACGAAATCCCCGCTTTTTTGTACCTCGGAAAGCCGGCTCTGAAGGAAAGTTTTTTGTGATGAAAACGGCGGGAGGTCGAAGAGATACCGGCCCGTGGATTCGGGCGGTAATTCCAGTTTG
>CAZSGZ010000163.1:0-8209 GCA_964606455.1 uncultured Spirochaetales bacterium | reverse complement strand
ACAGGACCACGTCTTTGTTGTAAAAGAACTCCACATTTGCCGGTGTTCCCGGAAAGTCATCCTCTTCGGCTGCTCCCGTGCTGCCTTCCGCTATCGGACTGAAATCACTTACCAGGCCGCCGGAGCTGACCGACTTGACGGCATATATATATGTTACTCCCGGCGGAAGAGGTGTATCGGTAAAGGAGGTGCCGTCGGTCCTGTCTATTTCTGCAAGTATCGCGTCTTCATTGTTTGATCTGTATATAATGTACTGCTCGGTCCCCTCCACGGGATTCCAGGTCAGTTTTACGGCGTTTTCGAAGGTGCCTCTGCTCGCTTCTACATCTGTCGGGGGAAACGCCTGGTCCTCCGTCTGGGTAGTATAGTCGTAGAGAACTCCGGAGCCGTAGGTTGCGGTTTCGGAGAATACATCGTAACTCATGTAGAGAAATCCGTTGTCTCCCCAATAGTCTCCCCAGGAATTTACGATTTTGAAGGCCTGCACGGAATCATCATAGCCGACGACACACATTGCATGGCCTCCGGTAAGGCCTCCCGCGGCATAATCGTAGATCCCTCCATCGTAATAGTCGAAGGTTTCATGCATTTCGAATCCGACTACGACAGGATACCCCTCTGCCAGAAGTGTTTTTACCCGCTCTATCGGGACCGACCATTCGCCGTAGGTTTCATCATAATCGTCGAGACTTTCGTAGCTGGAAGCTTTGTACAACGCCGCTTCATTCATTGCTGCCGGCCCGGGCCGGGCGTTTAAATCATATTTTTCGGGAAAGGTCGCGAGGGTAGCACAGCCCTGTTCCTGCACGATGGCCATGTGATCGGTTATCGCTGTTCCTTCGTTTCGTCCGTTCGTTATTTGATTATAGGTAAACAGTGGACTGAATATCTCATCCTCGTCATCAGCCCCCCATCCGCGTTCCATGTTTTCCTGTATTGTTTTGGAGTAGTAAATCGTAGACCAGGCACTGCAGCTTCCGATACCTCCCTGGTTGTCGATAGGGGGCAGGTATTCCGAAAGATCCACACTGCCGGGCAGTGCTTCGGGTGTTCGGCCGTTCCCGGGCATTGTGTTCCGGGCAGTGACAAGGCCGTTCGGCTGGGCTTCGGGTAATGCCTGTTTCAGTTTGTCGGGAATATCTACGAGACCTTTGGCATATCCGTTATCGGCGTATAGCGCTGTAGAGATACCTAGTAATACAAGTAATACGAGAGCTTTCTTCATTTGTGCCTGGACTCCTTATTTTGAATCGAGTTGAAATTGTTCTACGCTGAAATTTCCCGATAAATCCTTATAGATTACCGTTTCCAGCCGGTAATCCTTACCGTTTTTCGAGGCATCTGCAATAATCCGTATATTTGTGCCTGCAACTACCTGGGTATACGCTTCCCGTATCGTGTGGAGGGTAAGATCGCTTATAAGGCTGTTTAGAAATTCCCACGCTTTTTCGACAACTTCCGCGTCCGTATCCTGTTTTGTCCAACCGCCGGCAACAACTTTTTCCCGTTCAGGCGGATTACTTTCGGGGGCGTCCCACTCTTTGTTCTGAGGCGGATTATTCGCTTCTGGCTTCGGTTCTGTATCGGACTGACAGGCTGAAAAAAATAGAATCGCCGGCAGCAAAAAAAGAACTATCCTTTTCATAGAAACTCCTTCGGTTAGCTGGGAGATGCAAGTGTAGTTTGTCTCGTGGAAATACTCAAGCCCCGGAGTTTTTATGAAAGCTGTTATTCCGCAAGCCATTCCTCCCACACTTCCGGGGTGTGGCCGACGGTTACTTTCCCTTTATTGCGGATAATGGGCGTGCGGATGAGTCCCGGCTCCTCTTTCATTTCTTCTAATGCGTCGTACTCCATATAGGACATCTTTTTCTTTTTATATGCCTGCGAGGCTTTGTCGATCAGTTCATCGGGAGAGAAAAAAGAGAGCACGTTTTTCCATTCACCTTCGGACAGCGGTTTTTCCTCCATATTCCGGACCTGGATTTCTATCCGGCGTTCCTTGAAGAACCGTTCCGCTTTTTTCGAATCCTGACATTTTTTTTTCACGAGTATCTGTATCATGCAGCTGCTCCTGATTGCATTTTTATTCCGCTTATACTAACGTTAGCAGAAATGGAAAAAATTTCGAAGCCTTCTTTTACGCCGAAGCCCTATCACCTTCTCATGCTCATCGTTACGTTTTTCTGGGCGGTCGGGCATCCTCTCGGGGCCATTATTTTACGGTATGTTCATCCCTTTCAGCTTGCGGCGGTAAATCTGGTCATCGGCTGCATCGGCCTGTTTTTTTATCTGCTTGGAAGCGGAAAGCTTGCGGAGCTTCGGGCTTTTACGCCGGGGGAAATCCTCCATTCCATGCTGCTCGGCGTTTTCGGTTTCTTTTCATACCAAATCTGCACTTTCAGCGCCCTGAACAGAATTCCTGCTTCCATGAACGCCGTTCTGGTTACCACGAATGTTATATTCATTGCCGTGTTTGCCTTTATCTTTTTCCGGGAAAAATTGACACTGCTGAAAATTGCCGGGATAGTGCTTGCCGCTTCGGGCGCCGTTTTTGTCGTCTTTAACGAAGGCTTTCGTCTGTTCGGCGATTTTCAATACACCGGTGCGTTTTTTTCCTTCGGAGCGGCGCTCTCCTTTACCGTGTATTCCTTAGGCGGTAAAAAATTGCTCGCACGAAAAGATCCTGCCCTCGTAACGGGGCTCGCGCTTTTCGCGGGTATGGTATTCCTTACCGGTTTTACGGCCGTAAGCGTGGGATTTCAGCCGCTCTTTTCCGCCCCCGGACGCATCTGGCTTCTCATGCTTGTCTTGAGCTTAGGCATGATCGGCCTTGCCTATCCGCTTTGGTTTTTCTGCCTGAAAAAGGCGAATGCTTCGGAAATTGCCGTTTTTATCTATTTGGTACCGGTATTTGCCGGGATCCTCTCCTTCGTTATCCTCGGCGAACGCTTTGCCTGGCGCTTTTACTTCGGCGGTGTTCTTATCCTTACCGGTATATTCCTCGCAAACTTTGCCGGGGTGCGGAAAAGAGAGACTTGAAGGCCGCGCCATTTATTATTATCATGTAGATCTATGAATGAGACGATAAACTGCAGCTTTCAATTACGGCCCCTGACAGACGATGATGTCCCCGAATATGCCGATATGCTGTTTGGTGCTTTTAACGCCTGGTGGTGGAAACACGGACTCGGGAGAGATTTTTACGCATGTGAACCGATCGACACGGCGCTGTTTTATCACGTTTATAACGACATGACTCCGGGCTCGAACATTGCCGCCTTCCACGGGGAAACGGGAAGGATGATGGGCGCCTGCTTTTACCACCCCCGGGAAAACCATGTTTCTCTGGGAATTATGGCGGTGCATCCGAATTATGTAGGACACGGAGTCGCTCGCGCCATGGTGGATTACATTCTTGACTATACGAGGATGAACGATTATCCGTGCTGCAGGCTGGTAAACAGCACGATGAACCTGGACAGTTTCTCTCTCTATAATCGCGCCGGCTTTACTCCCCGGGAAATGTATCAGGACATGATTATCGGTGTACCGGAAAAGGGAATCAATCAGCATGTAAACCGGGAAAATTGGGTAAGAAAGGCCCATAAAGATGACGTTCCGCTGATGGGTGATTTGGAAATGGAAGTGAGCGGGATTAAACGGGAACTCGATTACCGCTACGCGATAGAAAATCCCAGAGGAATTATGAACGCGACGGTATGTGAAAATGAGATCGGGGGAATAGACGGTTTTCTGATATCGTTAAAAAGCCCGGCCTTGAACATCCTCGGCCCGTGTATTGCCAGGGACCAGGAAACAGCCCTTGCTTTGCTTCGAAACGATGTTAACAGGTTCGCGGGCACCTGGGCGTTATTTGTTGTGCCGATGCAGCAGCGGAAAATTGTCGATCAGCTGTATGAGTGGAAAGCGTTCAATGTCGAAACACACGTACTGCAGGTTTGGGGGGAGTATATACCCTGCAAGGGTGTAGTACTCCCCGGTTATCTGCCCGAGTCCGGGTAGGCTCGGTTTAGCTTAGCAGCCTAAAACCGATTTTCTCTTCATCGGAATTGTAAAGTGATCGGGGACCGGGAACTGGGAGCAGAGAAGGAGAACTTCTTTACCCACCCGCTCGATTACACTGTCCTTGTCCACGTTTTCCGCTATTTCGTTGATAAATCCCGCAATCAGGTCCATTTCAGGCTCTTCCATGCCCCGGGTCGTAACCGCCGGAGTTCCGATCCGGAGTCCCCCGGGGTTTGTCGGCGGGGCTTCATCCCCCGGGACGGAGTTGAAATTGGTAACGATGCGTGCCCGGTCTAAGGCCTTTGCAAGCTTCTTGCCGGGTATTCCCTTTTTCCGCAGGTCGATAAGAATAAGATGGTTGTCCGTCCCGCCGCTTACCAAGTCGAACCCGTGGCTTATAAGTTTTTCCGAAAGACGCTTCGCGTTTTTCACGATCTGCTTTGCGTATACGATAAACTCTTCCGTGTCCGCCTCCGCTAATGCCACGGCAATTGCAGCGATGGTGTGCATGTGCGGTCCTCCCTGGATTCCCGGAATGACGGTCTTGTCTACCTTTGCCGCGTGCTCTTCTTTGCAGAGCAGCATTCCGCCGCGGGGGCCGCGGAGGGTTTTATGGGTGGTGGTGGAAACGATATCGGCGTACGGCACCGGGCTCTGGTGGATTCCGGAAACAACGAGGCCCGAGATGTGGGCGATGTCGCTGACATGATATGCTCCCACCCGCCGGGCAATTTCCCCGAAGGCCTTGAAATCGATAGACCGGGGGTAAGCGGTGAATCCGGAAATAATAAGGTCCGGTTTATGCTGTTTCGCCAGGTCCTCAATTTTATCGAGGTCGAGGCGGCCTGTTTTCGGGTCCACCTCGTAACTGACCGATTTGAATATTTTACTGGTAATGCTCCCTTTCGATCCGTGGGTAAGATGGCCGCCGTGGCTTAAATTGAGACCCATAATGGTCCCCCCCGGCTTGATGAGGGAGTTGTAGGCAATCATATTGGCAATGGAGCCGGAATAGGGCTGGACATTGGCATGGTCCGATTTAAAAATTTTCTTTGCCCGCTCTCTGGCAAGGGTCTCCACTAAGTCGGTAACCTGCTGCCCCTCGTAGTACCGCTTGTTCGGGTACCCTTCCGAATATTTGTTCGTCAGACAGCTGCCGGTTGTCATCATTACCGCTTCGGAAACGTAATTTTCCGAAGGGATAAGGCGCAAGGCGCCGCTCTGCCTGGCCCGCTCCTGGGTAAGCAATTCATAAATCTGTGGGTCGTAGAGTTCGAGTGCGTTTTTCATTATATGGTCCTGTAAAATGGTATAAGCGCTACTGTATCACGCCGGATGGAAATGTAAAAGGGGGCTTACTCGAACTGTTCTTCGGTAATCTCGGCTTTTTCGAACTGCAGAGAGTAGAGGGTGCTGTAAAAACCGCCTTTCTCCATTAGTTCGTGATGGGTCCCCTGTTCAATAATCGTTTTATTATGCAGAACAAGAAGGCTGTCCGCCCGCTTAATTGTCGACAGCCGGTGGGCGATAACGATGCTGGTGCGTCCCTTCATTAGCTGATGTACCGCTTTCTGGATTTTCCGTTCCGTAAGACTGTCCACATTGCTGGTTGCTTCGTCGAGGACAAGGATTTTCGGGTCGGAAAGCAGGGTACGGGTAATGGCTAAAAGCTGCCGCTCCCCCTGGGAGAGGTTCATTCCCCGTTCGGTAAGTTCGGTATCGTAGCCCTTCGTCAGGCGGCTGATAAAATGATGGGCGTTTGCCGTTTCCGCCGCTTCTATCATCTTCCGTTCGATCTCTTTTAATGTACCGCCATTGTTCCCGGACATCCCGTACAGCAGATTTTCCCGGATACTTGCGGCAAAAAAGAACGGTTCCTGAAGAACGACCCCCATCTTCGTGCGCATACCGTGAAGATCGTAGTCCTTTACATTTGTTCCGTCGATGAGAATTTCACCGCTGTCCACATCGTAGAAGCGAGAGAGAAGGTTGATAATCGTTGTTTTTCCGGCGCCGGTAGGGCCGACTATTGCAATCATCTGTCCGGGCCTGGCTTCAAAGGTGATGTTCTCTAAAACCGGTTTTCCCGGGGCGTAACTGAAGTTCACCTTCCGGAACTCGAGTATCCCCTCCACCTTATCGGCGGCGACGGGCTGCTTCGGCAGCGGGATTTCCTCTCGTGAATCGAAAATTTCGAAAATCCGCTCCGCTCCGGCCAAAGCGGAGTTGAACATATTGTATACGTTGGCAACCTGCCGGAAGGGTTCCATAATCCGTCTGGCGTATACGATAAAGGCGGTAACTAAGCCGATGGAAAAAATGTCCGGCCGCGCAACGGTCATCGATCCGCCGAAGCCGATAACTAAGACAATGGCCAGCCCGCCGATCAGCTGCATCAGCGGCATCATCATAAACGCGGAAGACTCCATGGTAATACCGGCGTCTCTGGCGGCGGCGTTGGTTATGTCGAACTCTTTCGCTTCCTCCTTTTCCCGGTGGAAGCTCTGGATTACCTTTATTCCCGAAACCGATTCTTCAATTGCCGCCGCCAGCGCGCCTACCTGTTTCTGGTTTTCCACGGCATTCTTCTTCACAATTTTTCCGATTTTAATCACAATTACCAGCAGTACCGGGATTATAAAAAGGAGAACGCCGGTCATTGCCGGATTGAGCAGAAACATAGCAATTACAATCCCTGTAAAAGTAAAAACCGCATTGAGGGTGCTGATAAGGCCGTTAGACAAGAAATTGTAGACCATTTCAATGTCGTTGGTCAGGCGGGAAATGACATCTCCGATCCCGATTTTATCGAAATAGCCGATTGAAAGGCGCTGCACGTGATCAAATGCCTGTTTTCTGAGCCGGAAAACAATCCGGTTGGAGATGATGTTGACGATAACGGAGCCGCCTGTATTGGTAACGAAGGCGCCGATATAGATACCGACGAGGAGAAGGATCCGCTGAAAGAAGAGGGGCAGATTGAGGTCCCGCTCGAGATGGTCGGTAATGGCATTCCCTAACACCGTAGGCGCCACCGCATTCAGGCCGGCCGCCGCTATCAGGAGGACAATGGAAATAAACAGAAGGCCTTTCTGCTTTCCGAAAAAGGTAAGGAGACGTTTTCCCGCCGCTCGGGTATCTTTCGGTTTTTCTCCCGTAGGAGGACCGTGTCCGCCGGGGCCGCCGGACCGCCGCCGCCCGAAGGAAGGCGCTGCCGCGCGTTTGTCACTCATCGTCTTCCTCCGGGGCGTCGGCATTTTGGGTAGCGTCTATTTCTCCGTAAACGGGGCAGCACGCCAGCAGTTCTTCATGGGTCCCGGAAGAGAGGACTTTTCCCTCCTCCATAACGTATATTCTGTCAGCCTGTCTAACCGAGTTTATTTTCTGACTGATAATGATGGTTGTCATATGCTTTTGGAACGAATACAAGTTGCCGATGACTGTTTTCTCGGTTTGCGCATCCAGGGCCGAGGTAATGTCGTCGAGGATAAGTATTTTCGGCCGGACGAGCAGCGCCCGGGCCAGCGCGATCCGCTGCCGCTGCCCTCCGGAAAGGCCCATCCCCCGCTCACCCACCGGTTCGTCCCATTTTTTTTCTTTTTCCAGGATAAACTCTTCGGCGCAGGCGAGCTTCGCGGCCTCCCGGACCTCCTCCATTCCCGCGGCCTTGTTGCCGAAGCGGATATTGTCCCGTATCGTACCGGAAAAAAGGACAGATTCCTGCAGGGCCATGAGGACGGTCCCCCGGAGGGTATCGAAGGTCAGGTCCCGGATGTCCTTCCCGTCCAGGAGTACCGCCCCTTCGGTAACATCGTAAAAACGGGCAAGACAATTCGCAAGGGTGGATTTCCCCGATCCTGTCCGGCCGATAATTCCGATATGTTCTCCCGGATCGATCCGCAGGCTGATGCCGGAAAGGGCATTTTCACCGTCGCCGTAATGGAAGGAAACATTCCGCAGCTCCACAAACCCGGTAACTTCGGGAAGGGAAATTGCCGACGGTTTTTCCCGTACCGATGCCTCCGTTATTAAAATCTCCCATATTCGCCCTGCCGAGGCGGAGGCCATCACCATAAAATTCAGGATCATTGCCAGCATGATGATGGGGAATACGGCCATCATTGCGTAATTGTTAAACGCCGTAAGCTGTCCCAGGGTCAAATCCGACGCTGCAACCGCC
>CAZSGZ010000162.1:0-8241 GCA_964606455.1 uncultured Spirochaetales bacterium | reverse complement strand
CTGTGTGTCCTGTTCGGCTGTCATTGTCCGCCTCCGTCTTGATATTCATGAGTAAGTGTATAATAGAAAAATCGTAAAAAAAATCAGACATTGTCTGATTTTCCTGTAGGATTATCGGGAAATCCCGTGTCGGAATTTGTCCTACAATAATTTTGGACAGCATAATTCCCGAAGGGTCTCCAATAGTTTTTCGAATTCCGTCGATTTATGAAAAAAATAATCCGCTCCCGCCGAGTAGGCGGCTTTTCGGTATTGGGGTTGGGGATAATTGGTAAAGACGATGACCGTCGGGCCCCGCGGGTCCTGTTTTATCTGTTTCAATACATCGATACCGCTTCCCCCTAAAAGGCGTAAATCGAGTATCAGCATGTCAGGCTGGTGGGACTTTACTTTTTGGACGGTATCTTCGACATTCAGCGCCTTCGCCACCACGGTAATACCCGGTATTTCCGCGAGCATGAATGCCAAACGGTCTCGCATGAGAGCTGAATCGTCCGCGATAATTATTTCCATGTTCACCTAAGCAATGATACCACATGAACATAGAAAGGCTATCAGACAAAGTCTGATTTTCCTGTAGGACTAAGGCTGACAAGGACTTTAAAAGTTAGAGAAGATTGTGCTGCAGCACATATTTCGTCAGCTTTGCATTGTTGTCGAGCTCCATTTTCTCCAAAAGGCGGGCCCGGTAGGTACTGATTGTTTTAACGCTCAAGGAAAGTTCTTCCGCTATTTCTTTTATCGTGTTCCCCGAAGCAATCATCAGCATTACCTGGTATTCTCTGTCGGAAAGATGTTCGTGCGGGGCTTGTCCGGGATTACGGATATTTGTCGCAAGCTGTTCCGCGACCACCGGGCTTATATATTTCCCTCCGCCCGTTATTTTCCGGATCGCGTGTACCAGTTCTTCCGGCGCACTGGCTTTGTTGATAAATCCGGCGGCCCCCGCTTTCAATACCCGGATAGCGTACTGTTCCTCCGGATGAATGCTCAGGATGAGGATTGGAATGTCCGGTTTTTCAATTTTCAGCTGATTGAGCAGGTCGATGCCGTTCCGTTTCGGCATCGATATGTCAAGAATGAGAATATCATACTGCTTTTCATTGATCTTCCGAATGACGTCCATTCCATCGGCTGCCTCGTCGATATCGCACTTGCTGATTTCCTCCTGCAGTATTTGCCGAAGTCCCTTTCTGATAATGGCATGATCGTCGCCGATTAGTATTTTAAACATACATTGACCCCTATATTTCGACCGGGTTTGCCGGGATTAGAGCGGTGAGCCGTGTTCCTCCCCCCGGAGCACCGGCTATTTCCAGAGATCCTCCGAGGGAAATACACCGCTCCCGCATTCCTATAATACCATAGGAGGAGGGACTGTATAACTCTTTGTCGGAAATACCCACGCCGTTATCGGAAATTGATATTTCGATGCCGGCATCTCGATACCTTACTGTTATGTCCGCTTTTTGCGCCGCGGCGTGCCGGGATATGTTTGTCAGGCTTTCCTGCAGAATGCGGTATGCCGTTATTGAACATTGCGGATCGATATGCCTGGGGAAGAGGTCCAATGAAAAGGTAACATCCATACCCGTGCGGTCGATAAAATCCTCTATTTCCCATTCCAGGGAGGAGCGGAAATCAAGGTCCTCCGGAAATCCGAGGCGTAAATCAATGATCAGTTTTTGAACATTCTGGACGGTTTCATCCGCCAGGGACAGCAGGTCCGCCGTTTTTTTCCGCAGTGCCGTTTCCGTTTCCGGTATGTTTTTGTTAAGCCAGTATGCATCCATTTTTATTGCCGTCAAGGCCTGCCCCAGTTCGTCGTGGATTTCCCGGGAAATATTTTTTCGTTCCTCCTCCCTTATAAGCTGCAGGTGGTGTGAGAGGTTTCGCAATTCTTTATTGTACCGGAGTAGTTTTTCCTGGACCTGATGGGAGCGGGTAACGTCCCGTGCTATTTCAATTACTCCGATAATTTTTCCATTCTGGTCCCGCAGGGGGACCCCGATATTCTCCAGATACTGTTCCGATTCACCGCCGCCTTCGCCGGAAAAATAGACGCTTCCCCGTTTCATTTCCCCTGTTTCAAAGACCTTCATGGAAGGGCAATTGGGACAGGGTTTGTTCCGGCTGTGAAAAACCTTGTAGCAGAATTGGTTTCGGGCATGACCGTTTACCTCCAGCGCTCTTTTATTTGCCCATGTAACGCGCATGTCCCCGTCAATTTCAAAAATGATGTCGGGAAGGCTGTCCAGAATGTTCTGTATCCGCAGTTTGCTTTCCGTAAGCTGCTGCTGGGCTTCAAGGCGGGTAACGGCTTTGCCGATTTTATCGGCGAAGGCTTGCAGAACGGAATATTCAAGCTGTCCAATTTCAAACATCTTCTTTTCGGGATAGGTAATAGATATTTTCCCCCGCTGTTCTTTATTGATATAAATTGGAACGGTACGGCTGTTTCCCGTTTTCATGTGCCGGTTTTTATAGGAGGAGGAGGAGAAAACATGCGCGTCGAATTCAGTTCTGCATGCTATCCGGTCCGGGAATTTCATGCTGTCGGGAAGTATTTTCAGGGTAAATTCTTCGAGAATTGCAGGAATATGTTCCGTTGTATCGACAAGACTATTGAGCCGGAACAGGCCCTGCAGCTCCCGGTGGGTAATAGTATCGTCCGCCATTTCGGGTAGTATACCGTGAATACGATGAGAATGCAAAGGAATAGCTGCAGTGTTCGGGTATTATTTGTATCCTGAATAACTGTAAATTGTATCGTGCCGGTTTACTTGAAACGCGATTATCGCGGCTATACCTGCCGGGAAACTGTACTGCAGGCCGAAGCTTTCAATTGTAAGGATTGCCGCCGCGATGGGAATGTTCATCGTACTTCCCAGCATTCCGGCGAATCCCGCAGCTATAACGGATGAATAATTTGCCGACCCGGGGGTAAGCTGGAAAATATCCGCCCAGCCTGCTCCTAACAGCATTCCGATAATCGCCGCGGGACCGGTAAAGCCGGCACTCATGCCGGAACCGACGGTTATACAGTTTCCCGCCGCCTTTGCCGCGGCCATTACGGCCAAAGTAACAAAGAGGGGAATGGTATGGGGCAAGTTCCCGTACAGCAGCCCGATGTCGGGTTCGAAAAGGGCCGCGATAATGTTTTTACTCGTACCCATTAGTTCGGGGTTGAGAAACCAGATACCAAATCCCGCTATAGCTGAACCGGCAAGGACTTTCAGCAGAATGTATTCGTTTTTCTCCCGTTTAAATATTCTTGCAAGAAGAATGTATAAAGCGGTAAAAGCTTTACCGGCGAAACCAATAAGCAGTGCGAAAAGGATGAGGACCCACAGAAGACCGGGGCTCATAAATTCCGGGGCGGCATTAATCGGATAAAAAGACTGCCACCCGAATGCCTTGCTGATAAATACCGCGGTGGAACTGGAAAGGATGGCCGGGAAAAGGTCCCTGTAGCGCATTTCCGACTTTTGGACAATTTCCACGGCAAACACTCCTCCGCCGATGGAACTGTGAAAAATCGTCCCGACGGTGGCCGCGAGGCCGCAGATTGTCGCCGTTCGTATGTCCCAGTCGTTGAATTTAAGCCGTTTAAACGAAACCGCGAAAAAAGACATAATGCCGGCGGACACCCGCCCGAGGGGCCCTACAATTCCGCCGTTTCCGAAGGTCCCCAAGGTTGTCAGTGCCGCCCAGAATTTAAAGAAGGTCTCTTTTGGATTGAGGATCCCCTTGTTTGTATGCAGCCCCCGGAGGTACGACGGGATTCCTTCTCCGGCGGCGCCGGGGGAGAACCGGTAGAGTACAAGTCCGCATACGAGGGCCCCGGCGATTGTCCAAACCGGCAGAAAATAAAAAGTCCGCTCCATGAGATTTGCACCATAGGTCAAAATATAATTAAAACCCTGTACAATACCGGTACCGATACATCCGGAAAGGATTGCGACAAAAGTCCATTTTCCGAGATAAAAAAGGGAACGTCTGTACTCTCTGGTAAAAATGGGCCGCGGTGTCCGCTTCATTATGTTTTACTATTGTTAGTATCGGAAAAATCCGGTTTCTGATAAAATACTATTATGGGCAAGGGGCGTATTTATATCGGCACCAGCGGGTATTCCTACAAGGACTGGAAGGGAGTGTTCTATCCGGAACGGATGACGCCTGCCGGCTTTTTAGGACATTATGCCGGGACCTTTCCGTTCGTGGAGCTGAATTTCTCCTATTACCGGCAGCCCGACAGGGGGATGCTGGAACGGATGATTGAGCAGACGCCGGCAGACTTCCGGTTTTCCATAAAAGCACACCGGGACCTGACGCATACGCGGGGAGAAGGCTGGGAGCAGGCTGCCGAAAAGTTTCTGCTTGGAGGTGCGGCCCCGCTGCGTGAGGCGTCCCGGTTGGCGGGTATTTTACTGCAGTTCCCTTACAGTTTCCATCGCGATACCGAAAACCGGCGGTATCTTTCTTCATTGACGGAATATTTCAGGGACTTTCCGCTGTTTGTGGAATTTCGGAACACGGATTGGCAGGTAGATGAAGTGTCAGCCAGGCTGCGGGAGAGGAATATCGGTATTGTCAATACCGACACTCCCGACCTTGCGTCGTTACCGGAAAACAGGGCGATACTTACGACGGACCGGGGGTATATTCGTTTCCACGGCAGAAACAGCCGTATGTGGTGGAAGGGTGACAACGCCGGCAGGTACGATTATCTCTATTCTCCCGAAGAGCTGCGGGAGTGGGTTGTGCGGATTCGCAGCATGCTGGAAAATGTAACGGTGCTCTATGTTGCCTTCAATAACCATCATAAAGGGCAGGCGGTAAAAAACGCGCTGCAGCTGCGGGAAATGCTCGGGGCCTAAAATTCGTTGAAATATACCATAAAAATGATGTGTATTTCTTTACCGGAAACGGAAATCCCCTGCTGTTTGCACGCGGCTAACAGCTGTTCTTCCGTATAGGAAGGGTTCTGCTCTTTCAGTGCGATTGCCTGCTCTATTCCTTCTTTGTTAAAGTCTGAAATTATACTGAACAATCCTTGATTGGAAACGGCAATGGTCCCGAGCTGCAGCAGTCGGTATTTATTTACCAGTGCCGCGTGGGCTTCCTCGATTTTGCTCAATTCGGCTAACTCCGCGGTAAGGGTCTCCACTTCCTTTTGCAGGGCAAGAATTTCTTTGTCCCCTTCCGACTGTGCCGCCTTGAGGGTCTCCATTTCGCCGGACATTTCCCCTAAGCGGCGTACAATGTATTCGGGGTCATTCGACTGGATATAGGCAATCGGATTGGCCGCCGCGCTCTGCAGTTTGGAAGCAAGCTGGTCCTCGTTAAAATAGGGCCCCCGGACACGGAGGGTAATGTTGTCGACGAGGATTCTGAAATCGTATTCTAAAATATCTTCAAAATAGAAATTAATCGCGGAAGGAACGTAGGCGGCGTAATCGGTGCCTTCATAGACAAAGGAAGCGGGGATGACCCGTATCTCGACGACCTGCGGCTGAAAAATAACCCTCAAATTATCCGGGACAAGGTATTTCCAGGAAAGAATGATTTTCCGGGCTTCCTGCAGAAAATACAGCTGGGTTTGGGTTAAGCTCTTATAATACAGGTCGAAGGTCAGGCCGCTTTCGGGGTCCCGCGCGGTTACGACGGTGTACCCGTCTTCCGTACCGGTTGACAATATGGTATATCCCAGGCCCTCCAAACTTTGGCTGCTGAGGGCCGCTCCTGCTGTTACAAGTATCATTGCTGCTATCACTATTTTTTTCATATCGTCTTCTCCTACTCAACCTGTATGAGAATCTTGTCAAATGGTTCGATTGATTTTTCCGAGGACACCTGTTCCGTAAGGGACGCGCTGACGGTCCCGTACCGAATGTTGAAGCGTATCTTCGCGATAAGTTCTTCGTCTGAACGAAAAACATAGGCGCTGTCTCCGTCAGCTACATCGTGGGTCTCGTCTAAAAAAATCTGTATGTTCTTCGGATCGCGGGGATCGAGTACGTAGCCGTGTTCCCTGCTTTCATCGATTAAGCTGCCCAGGGCGTACCGGTAGTGTCCTAACTGAAGGTATTGACTGTAAATAATGTTGTTTTTTTGTTCTACCGTTCGAATTAAGTCCCGTACCAGCTGTTCATAATCGTTGTACGCTGCAGTCCCGAAATATTGCAGACGCTCCAGCGTTTCCGGCATTGAATTGATATAGGGAACTTCATCAATCCGTTGTAAAAGAGTATTGATCCGGTACACGTTTGTATGGATAACATTGAAATTTTCTCTGGAAATAATTCCCTCGTTTGCAAGAACCTCTTTATAGGTGGTGAGCTGTAAAGGGGGAATGTCGTCAACCGCAACGGCCAATATCGTTTTCAGCTCTTCTCCGGTGAAAACAGGATTGTATTTCAGAATAAGCCGGCGAATTTCTTCAGCCTGCTGCCGTTTCAGCGCGGCGATTTCCTGAGCATGGTTTTTTTCCAGCTGGTCAACATATTTGTTCTGGTGGTTTTTTAAAGAGGAAACCGTTTCTTCCTGCCGGTTTTCCAGCTCATCAATTTTTTCTTCGTAATACCGTACCGTTTCCTCCATTTCCAGTTCGAATTTTTTCCGCTGATTATTGAGAATTTCCTCCTGTGCCCGGGCCTGCTCAACCATCTGCGTATCGTATTGACTAATTTTTTCCCGTATCGCGGCTATTTCTTCCTCTTTCCGGGTAATTCTGCCGTCATATTCGGACCTGACCGCGGAAATTTCCGCTTCTTCCCGGGCCCGTACTTCGGCAATTTGCCGGTTTTCCTCGGCCTGCCGCAGGTTCCTTGCCTGAATTAACTCTATGTCCCGCTCCGCGTCCCGCTGCAGTATCTCGATTTTCGAATTCATCTCATTTCGGATGTCCCGCAGTTCCCGCTCCGCCCGGTCCAGCTGATCTTCATACTGTTTTGCCTTGTCTAACACATCCTTGAGGTTAACATCGGCGAATTCGTCAATATCGACGGAGGAGTTTTTCGCGCGGTTCTGAATATAAAGGGTAACGAGCACCGCAGCCGCCGCAAAAACAGCCACGAACAGCATAATGGTAATCCATATGAAGGGGCTTTTGTTTTTTTTTGTTTTCGCAAATTCTTTTTCAAGATCGTAGGTTTCAACGCCGCCGTACCGGACAGCATCATCTTTGAGAAATATTGCCTTGCTGTCAGACAGCTCTTTTAGTTCCTTTTTTATTTTGTCGTCATTGTCCATATACCGTTCCATCCTTGCGGACAATCTTTGCCGGATGTTCTGTCGGCAAAGAGTTGCGCCTGCGGAAGATTGCAGTTTGTAAACAGTTTATGCGCTTCAGCCCAGCTGCCTTTGTAATAGAGAGCAAGTGCCTCTTCATAAATTTTAATGTTTTCTTTGAAATCTTCATCGACATATTCACGTTTTATCGGCCAGTATACCTTTTTGCCGATTGTCTTTCCCTTTACCTGTACCTGGTCGAGCTCGAGGAAGATAAAATCGTCGGTTGCGTTTTCTATTTCCTCTTTAATGTAACCGGAACAAATAACCGGTACTTTGTAAATTCGGGTAAGTCCTTCCAGGCGGGAGGAGGAGTTTACATTATCTCCAATGACCGTATTTGTCATCCGCTTGCTCGACCCGATGTTGCCGTAGAAGACCTCTCCGCCGTCAATCCCGACACCAACTTCGATAAGGACCGCCTTGTATATTTTTTCTTCTTCTTCGGTCAATGCGCCTTTTATACGGAGAATTTCTTCCCGCCGTTTCGTCATTTCCTCCCGCAGGGCCGAGGCAACGTCCTGTATTTCGTAGGCAGTCCGCACCGCCGAAAGGGACTTGTTTTCTTCCGCCTCCGGGAGGGTCCCGAAGACGGCCAACAGGGCATCTCCGATAATCGACCCGACTATGCCGTCATGCTTCCGTACCTGGGTAATTGCCCGTTCGTAATGCATATTCAGAAGATTGATGATGCCGGTTCCGAGGGTTTCGGTCATATAGGTGAAGCTTTTAATGTCGGAAAATAAGATGGACAGGTCCTTCGGCATCCCCTCCAGGCGCACCTGCCGCTCCTGGTAGGCCCGCTGTGCTACGTCCTTGGTGACGAATTTGCGGAAAATGGTCATCAGGTTATCGATGGTGCCGGCAAGAGCGTTAAAGGACATTCCCAGATAGGTAACGTCGTCGTTCGGCGCGCCCTGCATGTCGATATACTCGATCCGCTGGTTT
>CAZSGZ010000161.1:0-8316 GCA_964606455.1 uncultured Spirochaetales bacterium | reverse complement strand
GATTTAGGAATTACCCGGGAAACCGTGGATATCGAGACCCCCGCAAGTTTTGCCACATCCTTCATTGAAGCCATATGTTTCTACATCTCTATTCGTATGATAACGTTTGCACAAACGTTATCATGTGCAGGAGCAGTTGTCAAGAAAAAATTTCAAGAAATCGGCACTTCATCGGCCCGGCCCTTTTATAAATATCTTATCTGCGTTATAATGTATAAAAAATCATACACGGGAGGCTGCATGGCAGCAATTACAGGATTATTAGAACATGATAACAGTGGAAATTACAGCATCGATTCGATGCTTTCTTCGATGGCCCACCGGGGGCCCGACTTACAAGAGAGGTATAGCGGCGGCGGCTTCGAAGGAGGGGTTATTGCCCAAAACTTAAGCGCCGAACGGGGCGGCGGATTCGCACGGCAGGGAGATACAGTCGTCTTTTTTGACGGTGAAATTTACAATGACCGGAAACCCGGCACAAGCGATGCCGAGGTTGTTATGGAATTGTTTCAAAAACACGGGCGGACCTTTCCGGGGTACTGTAAAGGTGTTTTCGCCTGTGCTGTTTGGGACGGCGGCGAATTGTATCTTGCCCGGGGACCGGTGGGAGTACGTCCGCTCTTTTACGGACCGACTGAGAGCGGGTCCCTCGCCTTTGCTTCCGAAATGAAAGCATTAATCGGTATTGTACAGGAAATCGATGAGCTGAAACCGAACACGGTCCTCTCGTCGAAACACGGATTAAGCGGCTATGTGGTGCACTATCCGGACGTCGATATTCCCCCGACACCGGAAAAAGCAGCGGAAAAACTCCGGGACCTATTGTTCGAATCGGTTAAACGTCGGATGGCCGACGGCGCCCTCGGCGGGATGCTCTTGAGCGGGGGATTGGACAGCTCTATTATCGCCGCGATTGCGAATGAAATACAGCCCGGGATTCCGGCATACACCGTTGGTTTGAAAGACGGTGACGCGCCTGACATTGAAAACGCCGCTCTCATGGCAAAACACTTAGGCGTTGAACACAAACAATATTTGTTTACCGCCGAAGAGATTACCGAAATGGTTCCGGAAGCGGTATGGAAGCTGGAATCCTTCGACGAAGACTGCATCAGCGGCGCGATTTCAAACCTGACTGCTTCCGCCTTCGCGGCAAAAGACACCGCCTGCATTTTTTCCGGCGAGGGAGGAGACGAACTGTTCGGAGGATACCACCTGTTAAAGGACCTTCCCACGGAATATGAGCAGCTGAAAATGATGCATACCCTCGTGGACATCGCGTACAATACCGCGGTTCAGCGTTTGGACAGGGGAATGTTCGGCAATTCCTTAGGCTACCGCACTCCCTTCATCGACTCCGAAGTAATTGCCTTTGCCCTGCAGATTCCCGTCCGGTGGAAGATCCGCGAAAACGGGGAGGGACAAGTTATTGAAAAATGGCTTCTTCGGGAAGCCTTCAGAGACCTCCTCCCGGAAAAGATTTACAAGCGGGTAAAACTCCGCTTTTCGGCGGGCACAGGGACCGATACCGTCATGGATGAGATCGCGGCCGGCAAGGGGTATGTGAAAAAGTTCAATGAAAAAACCCGGCACACCCCGGGGGGCTACTATCTCAATTCCCCGAAAGAATTGTGGTACTATGAACTGTTTAAGGGAAAATTCCCCGGTCTGCCCTTCGAAAAAATGGTCGGCAGGTGGGACCCAAATAAATAAGGAGAACAAGTATGACCGCTCCGACAGTTGAATCCTACTCATTCGGCTCAATAAAAATCGACGGGACCGTTTATAAACAGGATGTAATTCTATTTCCCGATCGTGTGGTGGGCAGCTGGAGGCGGGCGGCGGGGCATTCCCTTATTCCGGAAGACCTTCCGCAGATTATGGAAAATCTTCCGGACCTGCTCATTATCGGTACCGGAAAAAGCGGCAGGATGAAAATACCGGACTCGACAAAATCGGTATTTGAAGCGGCGGGAATTCAGTTTTTCGCCGCTTCAACCGACCGGGCAATTCAGCTGTACAATGAAAAAAAAGACACGACAAACGTTATCGCGGCACTGCACCTAACCTGCTGATCTGCCGGCGCGGAGGATACGGGACAGCATAGATTGACACCATTTGTCGGTACCTGCTATCCTCCTTCCATGGCAAGAACAAAGAAACAGTATTTTATTGTAGATAACCTGGACAAAGAAAGCGGTGAAGTAATAAAAAAATCGCTCTCGGCACTTCCGGACGTCCAAGGCATTAGGTACGATCTTCAGAAAGGGATGATCGAGGTTGAAGCCGGAAAAGACATGGAAGCCCAGGTTAAATTGGCCTGCGATGTGTCGGGCACTACGTTCCGTATTCGAGTAAAAAAAGGCCAGGTATAGGACCGCTTCTAAAAGGGTTCTAAAAAATCCGGCGAGGATTCACTGAACAGTATTCTCCGCTGGCCGTTGCTGAATCCTATCTTCTCTATCAGTTTTCGTATTATGTCTTTATCGTTTTCATTCGGTCCCACAATGCTGCACCCTGAAAGGGCAAGGTCAGTATTGTCTTCGTCCCGCTTCGACCATTGGACTTCCACGGTAAGGTCCAGCGTTGAATCCGGATAGTCCGGTCCTTTCGGCAGTTCGACGGCAATAGGTATGGTATCCGCGACGGTAAGCAGATGATCAGAGATAATAAGGAGCCCTTTTTCGGTTATGTCGCCCAATTCCCCGACAATCTCCCCGCCTTCTCTATTTCTAACGGTTAAATAGAATATGAGGTTCCTCCGTACTTCTAAACGTCCTTCATGTTCTTTTTCTTTCATTCCCGCAACTCCCCTCTTACTTAAACTGCAGCGCCAAAGCACCGTCCCAGTTTTCCGGCGGCTGTTCTATAAACTCTTCGCAGCGCTGCAGCAGTATTTGTATAACCCGATCATTCGGGGCTGCCTTTTGAAGCTTTGTAAAATATTCAACCGCTGTTGTCCAGTTTCCCATCTGATAGAGCTTAAACGCTTTTTGATATAAACCGAGAAATTTTTCAGGATAGACGGAACCGTCCGGCTCCACGGAAAACAGGTTTGTCGGTTTTGTCTTTCCCTTCACCTTTACCGTATCAATTTGCCGTACAAAAAAATCTCCTTCCAGCCGGTTCCGGACTTCTTCGGAAACAATTAATTTTAATCCGTAGTGCTTTGTAAGGCCCTCCAGCCTCGAAGCCAAGTTTACCGTGTCCCCGATTACCGTATAATCAAGTTTATCATTCGAACCGATGTTTCCCACGATAGCATCTCCGCTGTGAATACCGATTCCTATGTTAAAGCCCCCTTCCGGAAGGACCAGATCTCCTGTTTCAATTTTTTTCAAACTCTCAACCATTGCCAGCGCGGCCCGCACCGCCCGGTCTTCATTATCGCTGTAGCTTTTCGGCGCGCCGAAAATGGCAAGGATCGCGTCACCGATAAATTTATCGATTGTCCCGCCGGCCTCTTTTATTGTTTCAACCATGATGTTGAAATACTGATTGAGAAAGGAAACAACACCTTCGGCAGTGTTATTTTCGGAAATTTTCGTAAATGAACGAATGTCCGAAAAAAGTATTACCACCCTCCTTTTTTGACCAACCAGCTGCTCGGCAACCGTCTTTTTATCGATTAAATCATCGATTATTTCCTGAGGCACGAATTTTGTAAAAACGGAATGGATCCTGTCTTTCATCTCCGATACCATATTGAACAGGATGGAATTTTCAATAATGATTCCCGCCCCGTCGGCGAATGTTTTTAAACTTTCCAGTATTTTCGCTGAAAAATAATTGTTGATGAAATTACCCAAATGAAGCGTACCGATGACCGCCCCTCCCTTACCGCACAGCAAGAAATTGGTATACGAGCTGATGTTTTTATCATCAATCCGAATTTTTTCATAGTCTTCACGTTCGGAAATATCGAATACCGTTTCTTTTACTCCGGATAAATCCACTTCGGGAAAGGATTCCGAAAAATCCTGCAGGCAAATTTTTGCAAATTCATCGACATCGGTCTTTACGGTTTGCATCCCCGGCAGGATAAAGGACTGAGGGGTCCGGTTATACATAAACGAAAGAAGAGAAATATCCACATGGCAAATTTTTTCAACCAGCTGCAGCACACGATACGCCGTTACCGTCAGCGAGCCGATACTCCGGCCGACATCGCCTAACATGTTCAGTATTGTCGACTGAAAAAGCTGATTGTCGAACAGCTCTCCGAGCATTTCATGCACTCGATTTTCCGTTATATTCGCGGCATCTTCACGGATAAGCTCTACATTCAGCGGCGGATGGTCCGCGAGTTCACGCACTTTTTCAAGAAGATTGTCGACATTGTCAAAATCTTTGTTCACGAAGGAATCGGCTCCGGAATTCAAGGCCCAATAACGGTCCCTGTCCTCGGAAAGGCTGGTATGCATAATAATGGGGATATCTTTCAGGCCCCTCCTGCTCCTAAGCAGTCTGCTTGCCTGATATCCCTGCATAACGGGCATTTCAACATCTAAAATAATGACATCCGGAATTTCCCGATACGCCAGGATAACTCCTTCCAGGCCGTTTTTCCCGCGGACCACCTCAAACGAATTCTCCTCCAAAACAGATGTAAGCATTCCGGCAACCAGGTCGGAATCATCAACAATAAGAACTTTCATGCTTTATCCTATACACTTCTTTATTTCATTCAGCAGGTTCCCCCGTTCAAAATCCGCCTTCTGCAAGTACGCGCTGCTTCCGGCTTTCCGGCATTTCCGCTGCAATTCGTCATCTTTCTCCGAACTGACGACAATAACGGGCAGTTCCTTATACTTATCCATCCGCCGCATATTTTCCAGAAGCGTAATTCCATCCATCTTCGGCATATGGATATCGGTTACAACACAGTGATAATTACCCTCCTGCAGTTTTTCCAGAGCATCGACGCCGTCGACGGCGGTCACGACCGTATAGTCTTCGGTTTCCAGAATGGATTTTTCAATTTCCCGGGTCGAATACGAATCATCGACAATAAGTATCCGTTTATTCTTATGAAGATCAAAGGAGTACCGCTGTTTCAGCGCGATGTTTTTTACACTCTTGAATTTTTTTATCAGTTCCGGAATGTGCAGGATGTTGATGATATGAAAACTTTCGTCGAAGACAATCCCCTGCAGGAACCCCATGCCGTCAAGATTTTTCGGAAGAGGTTTATAAATAAGGGATGAATACTGTATAATTGCGTCTACAATAATGCCGTATTTTTCCCCTAAGGTCTCTACAATTAAAATAAATAATTTTTCGGACCGGTGCATTTTTTCGGGTTCCAGAATGCTCACTAAATAATGCAGAGGAATAATTTCGGACCGAAGCTTGATAAACTCCTTCTGCAAATTTTTCACGATGTCACTCTGCTGCCGGATAACAATTTCATTGATATAGTTAGAAGGAACGAAAAATTTCTCCCCCCCCGCGGAAATGAAAAACCCCTCGGTTGTCGCTAACGAGAGCGGCAGGGACAACAGGAATTCGGTACCTTCTCCCGCGGTACTCGTCAATGTTATTTTTCCTTTCAGGCTCTCGATATTATATTTTACAATATCAAGCCCTACCCCCCGGCCGGAAAGGATGCTGACTTTGTCGTTAGTTGAAAAACCGGAAGAGAAAAGAAAGGGATTCAGTGAAGTTTCGTCCATTTTCGCAATCTCATCGGCCTGATGCGGGTTTTTTTTCATCGCTTTTTTCCGGACCTTTTCGTAATCGATTCCTCTTCCGTCATCGATAATCCGGATAACGGCGTTTCCCCCTTCGGCGGAACACAGCACGCGCAGGAGGCCTGCCTTCGGTTTTCCCCGTTTCTCCCGCTCCTGCGGCCCTTCCAGCCCGTGGTCCACCGAATTCCTTACCAGGTGGATAATGGGATCGTAAATACTCTCTAAAATGTATTTATCCACAAGCACCTGGGAACCGGTAATCTCCAAGTCGATTTCCTTGTTGAGGTTAATGGCCATCTCTTCGACCATTTTTCCCAAATACCCGAGGATAAGTTCCAGCGGCAGCATCCGCAGTCCCATAATTTTTTCCTGGACCGTAAACGAGAGGTGTTCTAATTGGACCATTTCATCATGGTACCGTTTTCTCAAATTTTGTACCGATTCGAGTATCCCCGAAAGTTCCTGCCGCACATCGGCTCCCACATGGAGTTCCCGGATGCTGTTCTCCAGCTCAAAGAGGGTCTCATTTTCCCGCTTCAGCTGAAATTGACGCATAATCAGACCGTTCATGTTTCTTGCCAGCTCGTCCACTTTATCAATTTTTATCCGCACCGTGTCCAGCTGGACGTTTTCTTTTTTTGCCGCCCCGGCTTTCGCGGCGGGTGCGGCCGCCGCGGCGGACGGTCCTTCTCCGGATGTCTCGGTCCCGGCCTCCTTCGCGGCTTCCGTTTCCTCTGTATCCGTCTGTCCGGCAAGTTCTTTCCGGGCCTTATCGAGCTCGTAGTGTTCCGCGGCATACGCTTTTTCCAGCACCTGGACGAGCTTGGAAACTTCGATATCGTCGCTGCCGCTTCCCCGAATTTTTTTCGCCGCCGTATTGATATAATCCATTGCAAGGAAAACCAGCTGCACAATAGAGTTATCAACCTGGAAACGGCCTTCTTTTACGCCTTTGAACACATTTTCAATACCATGGGCCGCGGCTTCGACGGTATTGTACTTGAGCATTCTGGATGACCCTTTAATTGTGTGGAGAATTCGTAAAAGCGTTGAAAGCTCTTCGGGATTTTCCGGGTCCTTTTTCAAGATCAGGATACTCTTTTCGACGGCTTGAATATTCTCCGTCAATTCATCCAAATAGTTTTCGACAAAGGCATTTCTATCTAGAGCCATGAACCGGTCCTCCAAGCTTTTGTTCCCAGAACGTACAAATTTTTAAAAAATAAAGGGCATTGAATCCGTCAAGGAGAAAATGATAGGTATATTCCCCCTTATCGATATACGATTGAATATGTTTTTTGCAGGTGGCGAATTGCTGTTTTGCCTTCCTGTTGTCCGTTTCTTTCAGCTGCATCGCCAATTCATAACGGGCCGGCCAGAACTGCTGCTGCTCAGACAGGGCTTGTTCAAAATATTTTTTACCGTGCCCTCCCCTTCCCCGCAATTTTTCCAGAATGCCGCGGAAATACAAGAGCGCCTCGTTTTCACCCAGTTCTCCATCGAGAATATTCAGCAATTCTCCGCATTTCCCGATGTCCCCCAGATTGACGGCGGAAATAATGGACACAAAAATACCGGCGAGGGCACCTTCCGGGGTGTCCTCCTTCTGATACAGGGGATTATAAAGAAGATGATTGATGGTTTCATACATTTTACGTGTATTGATTTTTTCCTCCGCCGGCCTCCCGGCGGGGAGACGAACATCCCGTTTTTCAATTTTACGCTCCGGCGGCCGGCCGGGCATTTCGGTTTCCGCCACCGCGCGGCGGAAAAAATAAATTCCATTCCGTTCTTCTATTTTCAAGGTCGGATGCCAGATAAGGGGGACTTCACTTGCGGACAAAAACAAGTATCCTCCTTCCTGCATTTTTGAAACGATACGCTGCAGAATTTTGTTCCTGTTTTCCATCGGCATGTAGATGAAAACATTCCTGAGCAGCACCAAATCAAAGTCGTCCGGAAAGCGGGAATAGTCGTCATGAAACAGATTGTGTTCGCAAACGACAATGTGCTCCCGGATTGTATCATCCGCCGTGAAGACACTCTCTTTTTCGGAGATATAGGGAAGCAGGAAGGAATGGAACTGTGAACCGTCTTCCCTGAAAGCGGACTTGGTATACCGGCCGTTCTTCATTTTCTCCAAAGCCGCTGCGTTGATATCGCTCGCGTAAATTGTATATGTTTTTCCGGGATAACTCTTAAGCAGGGTATTACATAAGGCTGCAAGGCTTACGGCCTCTTCTCCCGCGGCGGACGCCGCGCTCCATATTTTTACATGCCGCCGTTCCGAAAACAGCCGCGATAGTATCTCATTGTAGAACAAAGAAAAATGCCGTCCGTCTCGGAAAAAATAGGATTCGTTTATCGTAATTGCGTCTACAAAGCGGATATACTCATCCCGGTCCTTCCACAGCGAACGGACATAATCCGATATGTCCTCCTTCCTTTCATCCATGCGCTTTCGAAGGAATGAGACAACATCAGGATAATGAGTTTCCGGCAGAATCATCCCGAATGTCGATACAACTACATCGAGGATCTCTTCCATGGTATGTTCGTCTCTTGAAGGAACCACCTGTATGTTACCCCGTCAACCTCTGTAAAAACCCGGCAATGTCCCCTA
>CAZSGZ010000160.1:0-8440 GCA_964606455.1 uncultured Spirochaetales bacterium | reverse complement strand
CAATTTCAATGTCCGGAGCGTTGTCCGCGATATAGTCCTCAAACCCGAGCCGACGAAGTTCGTGTGCCTCTACCGCGAAAAACCCGGTAATAATGGCTACTTTCCCCTTGCCGTTTAAAACTTCAACCATTTTTTCACCAGCCGTCTCTCCCTGCTTGTACAAGTCAGCACCGACAAAGAAAAGCCGTTTATTTTTCGTGTCCGTTTCGGAGTTAAAAGTAGCTACAGGAATGCCTGCTTCCACCGCACGGTTGATATACGGTACTACTCCGCTGTCGCCGGCAATAGTTGCAATTGCATCATATTCCTGGGCAACCGCGGCTTCAATCGCCTTGCTGAAAACATCGGTGGTGTGCTGCGCACCCGCGTTTATCCAGTCCACCGTGCAGTTAAGGGATGCCAACTCCTCGGCCGCGTCGAAGCAGCCTTCTTTTACCGGGATCCAGAACGGATTGTTTTCAAGACCCAAAACGGCAATCCGCAGAGGCTTTTCAGCCTTTTCACTGATAGGTTTTACACTTCCACTGTCATCCGGTATAATAGCCTTGTCGAACGGCGGGGGAGGAGGGAGTTCCTTTTCCAATTCGGCGGAACCTTCTTTCGAACCCGCCTCTTCTTTCTGGCCTCCTGCCCATACAAACCCGGTAATGCAAAATACCAGCAGTATCAACATAAATACTTTCTTCGCATGTTTCATAACAATGCCTCCATATTTTTTTATTCCGAGCCGACGGCCCGGTTGAAACCAATTTATCCTTTTCCGGGATGACGCCTGAGATTGTCGGTAGCAACGGCGAGAATAATTACGACGCCGATGGATATCGTCTGCATATACGCCGGAAGATGAAGCAGCACAAAGCTGTTTCGAAGCACCGCCATAATAGCGGCCCCGATGATGGCGCCGATAATCGATCCTTCGCCCCCGGAAAGGCTCGCGCCTCCGATCACGACTGCCGCGATAACATCGAGTTCGTTGCCCTGTCCCGCGTTCGTTGCAGCCGTAGCAAGCAGGCCGCCGCTGATTATTCCGGACAGCGCGCAAAAAGCCCCGGTAATGGTGTAGGCAAAAATCTGCACCTTGTCCACGTTGACGCCGGAAAGGCGGGCGGCCTCTTTGTTGCTCCCCACCGCGTAAATTTGTCTGCCTAACACGGTGTGCTTCAGGAAGAGGCTGAAAACAATAACCAGCAGGACCATCTCGATAATCGGAAAGGGGATTGGTCCGATGTAGCCTCCGCCTAAAAAATTTACGGAAGGATCGCGCATAGGCACATTACTTGCTACGGCGCCTTTCAGGCCCGTTGCCAGCAGATAGGTAAGTCCCCGTCCTATACTGAGCATCCCCAAGGTCGTAATAAACGGATTCACTTTTACCTTAGTAATAATAAATCCGTTGATCGCTCCTAAAAGAATACCCATAGCGAAACCGGCAGCCACTGCCAGCCAGGGAAAAAGTCCGTGATACATCAGCCGGGCGGTAAACATACCGGAAACGGCTAAAAGGGACCCCACGGAGAGGTCGATCCCGCCGGTGATGATAACCATTGTCATTCCAATTCCCATAATCCCAATGGTGGACATTCCCCGCAGAATATTAAGGAGGTTCTGCGTCTTCAAGAAATAGGGGCTTGTAATAGTCATGAAAACAATAATAACGACGAGGGCGCTTAAAACCCCCATTTCCCGGATTTGAAATATCCGACGCAATATGCTTTTTTCTTTTTTTTCCGCCGCCGCGGCTTCGTTACCCATGCGCAAGCTCCTTTAGCAAAGTCAATCAAGAATATATTAGCACGTTTTGTGCCAACAAATTACCGAAAATATAATTGCAGCGATTATAACACTTTACAAATCTGCCGATTGACAGCCCCGCCGCGTGCCGGGGAAAAACTTCCTCACAATACCAAAACCGGCGGGGAATTTTATCCCCGCGAGGCTGCGGTTGACAATGAAAATTTGGAAGGGCTACAATGTCCATACTATGCCCCGGAGTATACTGATTGTTGACGATGAGTTTGAAGTCTGTCTCTCTCTGAAAGAGCTGTTCGAAGCAAATAATTTTTCGGCCCTCTACACAACAGAACCGGAAAAAGTCCTCGAACTGCTTCAAAACAATCGGATCGACCTTGTCCTTGTAGATATTCGAATGCCGAAATTAAACGGCATCGACCTGTTAAAGCTGATAAAAAGCAGGTTTTCCTCCGTCCCGGTTATTATCATCTCAGGACACGCGACAATCGATACAGCAGTTAAGGCGATGAAATACGGCGCCTGTAATCTCTTTACAAAACCCATCGAATTCGGGTCCCTCTTACACGAAATTCAGAATCTGCTGTCCACGGAGGCCGTTAACAGCCGAATGCCGAAGGCAGACAAACTGATTTCACAGAGCAGCGAGATACAGAAATTACTCGACCTCGTTCATAAAGCAGCGCCCACAGATGCAACGGTGCTGATAACAGGGGAGAGCGGGACAGGTAAGGAACTGATAGCCAACATACTCCATAACTTAAGCCCCCGGAAAGACATGCCCTACGTAAAGGTAAATTGCGCCGCCATTCCGGAAACACTCTTGGAAAGCGAGATCTTTGGACATGAGAAGGGCGCATTCACCGATGCAAAAACTACTAAAAAAGGACTGTTTGAGACAGCCCATGGAGGCACCCTCTTTTTGGACGAAATTGGAGATATGAGCTTAAATACACAGGCAAAAATGCTTCGAATCCTGCAGGAACAGCAGTTTACCAGGGTCGGAGGCAGGGAACCGATCCGGGCCGACTGCAGACTGGTAGCCGCTACCAATAAAGAGCTGACGACATCCATCGTCAGAGGCGGATTCCGGGAAGACCTTTTTTACAGACTTTCGGTTATTCATCTCGAATTACCGCCGTTACGGGACCGGCGGGAAGATATCATTCCCTTAGCGGAATATTTTCTCTCCTTTTTTAACAATGTGTATGGAAAAGAAGTGCGGGGAATAAGTCCGGAAATCCGTTCGCTTCTCGGGAGCCACAATTGGCCGGGCAATATACGAGAACTGAAAAATTTTATCGAACGTTCCGTAATTTTCAGTTCCGGCAGCGAAATCGATATTTCAATAATCCCGGACCAATATAAATTCCTTAACTCTTCCGGCCAAATCGAAACCGGCGATTTCGCTGAACAATACGAAAACAAAGGGAAAGAAATCATCCTGGAAGCCCTGAAAAAAAGCAACTGGATTAAACAAGACGCGGCCCGCCTGCTGCGGATAGACAGAAAAACACTCTACAACAGAATGAAGAAGTTCAATATACAATGAAGGATAAACCGAGACCGGTCCTGCAGATGCGGAATATTCATGCCTCCTACGGAGCGACAAAGGCACTGAAAGGGGTCGACTTTGATTTATACGCCGGGGAAATCCATGCCCTTATCGGAGAACACCGTGCGGGAAAATCCACCCTGGTAAAAATTTTAAGCGGTGCGGAGCGGAAAGAGGGAGGGCAAATTTTTGTAGAAGGAAAGGAAATCGAGCTGTTCACGCCAAAAAGCGCTCTGCAGCACCGTATCGGTATCGTATATCAGCACCTTACCATTATCCCCCATTTAAACGCAATCGAAAACATCTTTACCGGTCAAATGCTCACAAGGAAAATACCTGTTCTGCGGCACCAAACCATGCAAAAAAAAACCGCCGGCCTGCTCGACTACATCGACTACTCCCTTGATTTAAAATCGCCGGTTTATTCCCTGTCCGCGGCACAGCAGTACATGGTCGAATTTACCCGGGCCATTATGTTTAATCCCCGGATTATTATCCTCGATGAACTATCGAATAAATTGACCCCGGAGGAAATGAAAAAAATTTACCGGGTACTACTTGATTACCGAGACAGGGAATCCTCGGTTATCTATATTTCCCACGATATGGATGAAGTTTTGAACCTCGCGGACCGGGTAACGGTGTTAAAAAACGGTTACCGCCGGGGGACCGAACAATGCGCGAATCTCGACAAATACCGCCTGTTTCAGCTCACTTACTCTTTCAGGCTGGACCAGGAAAAGCTCGAATACAGTGAAAGCAGATTCTTAATGCTGAGTAAATACCTGAAAAATATTATCCACCATCTGCCGGTAGGTTCAATTGTATTAGACAATACCAACCGTATCCATCTGCTGAATTTCGCTGCCACGGAATTTTTCCAGTTCGATACGAAAGAAGTTATCAATAGTTCTATTGAGACAATTTTGGAAGGGCAGCAGTTTGAACACAAAGAAGAGATACTTCGGGCAATCAAGAGTCAGAAGCCGAAAACCTGGAAAGAAATAGAAGTGAATCCCGAGCTCGTTCTAAAAGTCCAGGTGTTTCCGCTCCACGATGAAGACAAAACATTTTTAGGCACCGTTATTTTCATGGAGGACATCTCCATGAACAAATACATGACGGACTATTTAATTCAAAGCGAAAAAATGGCATCCATTGCGGAAGTTGCCGTAGGTGTCGCACATGAAATTAACAACCCGCTTTTTATTATCAAAAATTATTTAACACTTCTGAAAACGACGGCCTCGGACCCGGACCTTCATACAAAAATCGTGAAAATCGAAAAGGAACTTGGCCGAATCGTAGAAATTGTTACCAATCTTCTTTCCTTCTCCCGGCTGAAACCTGCCGCCGGGCGGACGGTCAATCTGCATGAAATTATTTCAGACGTTCTGATTCTTCTGCAGCACAACTTTTCGGAAAAATCAATTGACCTTTTCACCGATTTGCCGGATGGACCTTGGAATATTTCCGGAGACGAAAACCGTCTGAAGCAGGTTTTCATCAATCTGCTGATGAACAGTATCGACGCGGTCCTCGATAACGGGAGAATCGACATCAGCCTCTATGCTTCGGACGAAATCTATACCATTCGGATACGGGACAGCGGATACGGCATACCCGAGGATGTCCGCGAAAAAATATTCAACCCCTTTTTTACAACGAAAATTACAAAAAAGAACACCGGCCTCGGCCTGTCCGTCTGTCGCCACATCATCCAGGAACACGGCGGCACCATCGATTTTCAAAGCGTCCCCGGCGTGGAGACGGTATTCACCATCAGCTTCCCGTCAGGAGAAGAGGTCAATTAGTCGTGTTCGAAACCATCCCGACAATAGACACAAATAATCTTCTAGCATACCTGAAGGCCCATTCCCAGCCGGTGCCGGAAACACATCTTCTTCGGGAATTTCTCCCCGGGGCCCGCGAGGCTTTGGCGGCGGGGTTTTCCCTTGAACTGTTCCGGTACCACTTTATCCTGTATCACTCCCTCTACCTGCTGACGGAGGAACTTGAACAATCGGATTCACAATACCTGCTCTATATAAAAACCATCAACGTATACCTGCTGCAGAAACCAGCTCCCGGATACTGCCGCTACTTCGACGAATCGAAGCCTAGGTTCTGCGGAGTCAAAACCGGCCAAGCTGAGCAGTACTGCTCTTTTCACCGGAAAATGAGCGATCGGCATCGGGAGGCAGGAACTCTCGGCGATGCGGGGATGCGGGAATATTACCTGGACCTCGACAACATGAATTCCGCTGACGAACAAACCCTAAAAATGTGGGAACGGGGAATATTCCGCTATGCCGCGTCGTATAAAGAGACCGAACGGAGTCTCGAAATACTGGGGCTCCCGGCGGACTATTCTTTACGGCGGCTGAAAGACAGGTACCGCTACCTCAGCAAACAGCACCACCCCGATACCGCCGGCAGCGGGGAAAGGGTTACTGTGGAAAAACCGGCGAAAGATTTCGGCGAAATTCAGCACGCGTATGAGGTCCTGCTGGCGCTTCGGCAGGGAAAAGCGTGGTAGCCGATTAATACCGCCGATTCGGTTACTCCCCGTTAGGCCTCGTAAGCTCTTCCAGTTTTTCCAGATACACCATCGCCTCCTCCCGTGTGTTTCCGCACATCTCGCGGCTGGCTTGAAAAGCCGAACACACGCGCGGCCGTTCCGGAAGCCCGAACAAGCGGCAGCGGTAATCTTCCGTCAGCTGTACACAGCGTACTCCAGCCGGCTTTCCAAAGGGCATTCCCGGGATCGAAGAGGAGATGGACACTGCAATACAGCAGGCACCGCAGCCGGGACGGCAGGGAAACGGCTTGTCGGCGGCTTTCATTATGCTACAATATCATCGGTACGGACCTGTTACAATACTTCCACGGGTTTCTTCACGGTTACACTAACGGCCCGAATTTTGTTATTATGGTTGATGGAGAAAACAATGGCAAAAATAACACCCTTTGAAGAAAACACAGCGCGGTATGACGCTTGGTTTGTCAAGCATCAGGATGAATACGAATCCGAACTCGCGGCTGTGCGAAAACTGATGCCGGAAAGTAAAAGCGGTATTGAAATCGGTGTCGGGAGCGGTCGTTTTGCAGCACCTCTGGGAATTAGGGACGGAGTAGAGCCGTCGGAAAAAATGGCCGAAATAGCCCGTGCAAAGGGCATCCATGTTGTTCCCGGAACAGCCGAGGACATCCCCTTCCCTGCCGGGCAGTTCGACCTCGCTCTCATGGTTACGACGATCTGCTTCGTCGACGACATCCCCCGGGCGATGAAGGAAGTCTACCGAATACTGAAGCCCGGCGGATTTTTTCTCAACTGCTTCATTGACAAAACGAGCCCAATCGGGAAAATATATCAGGCCCACAAAGATGAGAGCGTTTTTTACAAACCCGCCGTTTTTGTGTCGGTGGATGAAGTAGTCGACAGCATGGAAAAAGCAGGATTTCAAAATTTCACCTTCGTGCAGACGATTTTTCATCCCCTAGGGGAACTCTCCGGGACAGAACCGGTAAAGCCGGGGTATGGTGAAGGGTCCTTTGTCGTAGTTCGGGCAGAAAAACCACAATAGGAGGATGAAAGAATGGGTACCAACGCGATACTAGTCGCTTTCGGACTCACGATTTTCGCCGGCATGTCCACAGGAATCGGAAGCGTCATGTCGTTCTTTTCTAAAAAGTTCAATCCGAAATTTTTAGCCGGCGCACTCGGGTTTTCCGCCGGAGTGATGATTTACGTTTCCTTCGTAGAGATTTTTGTAAAGGCAAAGGACTCGCTGACGGAAGCAATGGGTGCTAAGCCGGGATATATTGTAACGACACTCGCTTTTTTTGGGGGAATCGCGATCATCGCCATTATCGACAAGCTTATTCCTTCCTATGAAAACCCCCACGAAATGGCCAATGTCCGCGGCAGCAGCGACCGGGACTCCAAACAAGTAAAACAGGCAGACCACAAAAAATTGATGCGGATGGGGATGTTTTCCGCCCTTGCCATCGCCATCCACAATTTTCCGGAAGGACTTGCAACATTTATGGGTGCCCTTGCCGATCCCTCTTTGGGTATCAGTATTGCCGTTGCCATAGCCATCCACAACATACCCGAGGGCGTGGCGGTGTCGGCGCCTATTTATTATGCCACGGGCAGCCGGAAAAAGGCATTCTGGCTTTCTCTTTTATCGGGTCTCGCAGAACCCGTCGGCGCGGCCCTCGGATACTTTATTCTTCGGAGTTTCTTCAACGACAGGACCTTCGGCATTATCTTTGCCGCGGTGGCGGGAATTATGGTGTATATTTCCTTAGACGAACTGCTTCCCACCGCGGAGGAATACGGGGAGCATCACATCGCCATCGGCGGCCTAATTGCCGGGATGGTAATTATGGCGGGAAGTTTGCTATTATTTGCATAATCGATTTATATATAGGAGAACATAAATGAAAAAGACGGTGCTGATTATGATAATCATCGCATTGTTTTTCGGCGGCGGGACGGCCTTTGCCGAAAAAATAAGCGGAGTCAATGTTCCGGATACAAAGCGGGTAGGCGGAAAAACACTGGACTTAAACGGCGGCGGCATGCGGATGAAAGTGATCATCAAAGTGTATGTAGGCGGCCTCTATCTTCCGTTTTCAACTTCCGACGCGGCTAAGGTCATCGAATCGGACGAACCGATGGCAATTTGGCTTCAGTTTGTCCGGGATGTCGACAAAAAGAGCATCGTAGATGCCTGGAATACGGGATTTGAAAATGCCGCGGCCGACGGATATTCTACATCACAGAGTACAATTAACAGTTTTAACGGCGTTTTTTCGTCGGACGTCAAGAAAAACGGTGTCTATGAAGTTGTCTACGTCCCCGGCAAAGGGACAACCGTCAGCATCGACGGTGTCGAAAAAGCATCAATCCCGGGCCTCGACTTCAAGAAAGCCGTGTTCGCTATCTGGCTCGGTTCAAAACCGGCGGATGAAAACCTGAAAAAAGGAATGCTCGGCAAGTAAGAGCCTGCCCACTTACCAGTCCTCCGGATCAACGGCCGCATTCTCTTCCTGGGAAGCTTCAAACTCGGCATGTTCCGCGGCAGTCCAAATCCCGCAGAATTCACGATAATCATCGGCGTAGCC
>CAZSGZ010000159.1:0-8460 GCA_964606455.1 uncultured Spirochaetales bacterium | reverse complement strand
GACAAAAAGATTATTACGATGTTCTTTCCCAATCGGATAATTTAGGCGACAGTACTGTATTTATTGAATTCATGTTAGATTCGATCCGGACGGCGATACAAGAGATCGTATAATCTGAACATAAGCGGGGGTTACCCGGGCCGCGCTTATACGGCGGCCCTAGTCAGGATGTCCAGTTCTTCTCCGCTTACCAGTTTTGCCATGTCGAGGATAATCGTTACCTCTTCCCCGGTCTTCCCGAGGCCGGAGATGTAATTTTCTCTTTCGCCGTTTCCGGCAAACCGCGGAGGCGGGTCGATGTCCTTTTCCGGAATGTCCAGGACCTCCGTCGCGGTGTCCACGAGAAATCCGATGGATATTCCCCGGATATCGACAACGGTAATGACCGTCCGGTCGTCATAGTCCCGCTTGTCCATGGCAAAGCGCAGACGCAGGTCGATAATTGGAATGACCCTTCCCCTCAAATTGATAACGCCCTGCACGTATTCCGGCAGGTCCGGGACGGCGGTTATCTTCTGCACTTCGATAATATCGGTTACATGTGAAATATCGATGCCGAAGGTCTCGGCACCGAGTTTACACATTAAATACTTGTTGTCTTGTATGTCCTCTTCATAAATGTCTTCGTCGCTCATGTGTTGTTTCCTGCATCTTCGTTATACGGCGCGATGTCGGTTTTCGGTGCCTGCAGCGCCAAGGCAGCTTCGCGGTCATGTCCGTTGCCGTCCAGGACAAACTGGGCAATCATTGCTTTCAGCTGCTGGGCCTGTCCCGCGAGTTCTTCCGAAGCGGACGCGCTTTCTTCCGCGCTGGAGGTGTTGGATTGGGTAACTTCATCTATTTGGTCCAGTCCTTCCGTTATCTGGTCAATTGCCTGGGCCTGGTCGTTACTTGCCTGGGCGATTTCCCCTAGGAATTCGGCCACTTTTGTGGAACCCGTTACAATTGCTTCGAGCTGGGAAGCGGTTTTTTCCACCAGTTTATTGCCCTGCTCTATGTTGGATATGGAATCTTCCACCATTGCGGTTGTTTCTTTTACCGCGTCAGCGCTTCGCACCGCTAAATTACGCACCTCTTCGGCAACTACGGCAAAGCCTTTCCCGTATTTCCCCGCCCGCGCGGCCTCGACATTGGCATTGAGGGCAAGCAGATTTATTTGAAAGGCAATGTCGTCGATTATTTTAACGATCTTGTTTATTTCGGCGGAGGAATCGTTAATTTTCCGCATTGCAATGGTAAGCTCTTTCATCTGTTCATTACCGGCCGCGGCATCTTTCGTAGCCTGTTCGGCAATTCCGTTTGCCTCCGTTGCGTTGTCGGCGTTTTGTTTCGACTGACTGTTCACCTCGGTGGCGGAGGAAGATATTTCCTCCAAACTGCTTGCCTGTTCCGTCGCTCCCTGGCTCAGGTTCTGGCTTGCCTGGGAAACCTGGTCCGCGCCGCTGGAGACCTGGTCTACCGCGTCATTTACCTGCGCGAGGAGTTCGTTCAGCGAATCCTTCATGATACTTAGAGAACGGCCTAACGCGTCTTTATCGGAGGCCATTTCGATATTCACCGAAAGGTCCTTGTCGGCAATTTGCGCCACAATATCGGATTTGTACCGCAGCGCGTCTACCATTTCTTTTACGGAAAGATATACCCCCCTGACATTTTCTTCCGTTATTGCAATATCGAGGTCGCCCTCGGCAATTTTTCCGGCAATCTGTTCGATAATTGCGGGGTCGGCCCCGAGCTGGCGCAGGATACCTCTTGTAATGAGGATGGTCAAAAGAATACCGAGAACAACGGCGACGCCCGAGGCAATCAGCGCTATCATAATGGCCGTCTGATTGGCCTGCTGCAGTTTCGGTCCGAGGATGTCCTGGTCCGCCTGTATCGAATCTACAACTTCTTTTCCCGTATTCGCCATATCCGGGCCGATAACGTCGAGATGTTCGGAGACGTACAGGTTCCGTTCATAGAGGACCGAAGCTGTTTCATTAAAATATTCGAGATACGCAGCGTACCCGTTATACACATTTTCCAAGAGTGCCCGCCGTTCGTTGTTTTCGAGCCGCGTGTCCAGTTCCGACAGGCTCTCATGCAGCAAGTCAATTTCTTCCAAGACCCGAGTCTCGTCCTCTTTCGTATTGGAATCGAGAAACTTGAAGGCGTAGAGGCGGGCGAGGAGGAGGTTGCGGAGCGAGATACTGGCATAGTAAGCGGCATCCATGTCTTCGTCTTCTCTCGCGGAAACGAGAATGTCAGTTAGTTTCTGTTCCATCGCCGGTCCCGTTACGTCGAGGCCGTCGACAACCAGTTCGTCCCGCCTTCCTTGCAGCCGTACTACTTTATGGAAATATTCATCGTATTCCGCCAACAAGGTGTCCATTTTCACTACCAAGGGCGCACGCTGCGCGTTTTGAATGTTTTCGATTGCCTCGTTCATTATTTCGTCCACCAAACCGTAGTAGTGGTCGTATTCTTCCTTTTCCGCTTCATCTCCCCGGATAAGAAAATCTTTCACGTTCATCCGGACCATCAGCATATCTTCCTGAATGCCGCTCATCAGGTTCGAGTCGGTTGCCCAGTCCCGATACTGCATGAAATCTTTGGAAGCGCTGCTGAGAAAGACAATCGCGACCGCGCTAACGGCCAATAACAGTACAATCATCAGTGCAAAACCCGCGGTGATTTTTGTTCTCATTTTCATCTGTGCCATACAATTTCCTCGCTTTTCTATTTTTTCATATAAAACTCCATTTATTATAAAAGATCGCTTCAACAAAGCAAGTCAATTAGTACTATGATATTACAGTGATTTTGCATATACTGAATGTGTAAAATGTAAAAAAACGGAGGGCAGCGTTTTGACAACTATCGAGAATTCCCTGCGGGAGCGGCTGAAAGAACTTACCTGTTTGTTCCGAATTTCCGAACTGGTCGATTATTTTGAAGACGACTTGGACAACATCCTGAAAGGAATTGTCGAGATACTTCCGCGGTCATGGAAGTATCCGGAGGTAACGAATGTTTCCCTTACCGTGGATGGAAATCGGTTTTGTTCGCCGGGTTTTCAGGAAAGTCCCTGGAAGATGGAAGCCCGGATTAAAGCCTATGAAACCTGCATCGGTACAATTCGTGTTTTCTATACCGAGAAACGGGGCAAATTGTATGAAGGACCGTTTATGAAAGAAGAGCGGCTGTTGTTAAATGCCGTCGCGGAACGTTTGGGAAGGATTATCGAACGCGTACGGACAAAGGAAAAACTGCAGGCGGAGGAGCTTGCCCTGAAGAACAAGAACATTGCACTGCGCGAAGTCCTCCAACAATCGAAAAATGAAGCCGAAGAAATGGCCAGGCGTATTCAAAACAATATCGACATAATAGTCCTTCCGATTTTAGAGACCCTCGAACAGGCCTTAGCGGATACAAGTTATCAATCCTGTCTCACGGTGTTAAAGCAAAATTTAAAAGAAATTGCCTCCCCTTTTTACTCGAGCCTGATAACGGAATTCAAGGCATTGTCTCCTAAGGAGATTAAAATATGCAGCATGATCAGCCGGGGGCTTTCCTCTAAGGAAATAGCCAGTATCGATAACATGGCCCCGTCTACGGTACATCGGCACAGGGAAAATATTCGAAGGAAACTCGGGCTGACGAATTCCGGGACAAATCTGGAACGGTTTCTGCAAATGTATCTGCACGGCGGTGATAGTATCGGGAAGGAGCAATTGGAAAGCAGTTTTGAGGGGTCTAGGTAAATTTACCGATATTTTTATTTTTATGTTTGACTATTATCATAATTGTTATAAACTAATTGCAGTTATTTACCGGAATAGTTTTTTTTGATATATAATAGTGTCGAGGTTTAAGAATGTGAAGCGTAAGGGAATATTTCTGCACATTTTCATCATTTCCATTTTCTGCGGTATTCCCACGGGTACCGGCTTGTTTTTCGCGGGCCGGGAGGTACGGCAGGCCGAGGAGGCGTTTCGCCGGGACCTTCACAAGCAGGTACTTGCCGTAGCGGCGCAGATTGGTCCGGCCCGGGCGGAGGGGCTGTCGTTTACAGCGGCGGACACCGACAACCCCGTCTACACGACCCTGTGCGGGCAGCTGCGGGGGTATTCCCGCCTGGCAGGATTTACGGGGATTTGGAGCGTGGCGAACCGGGACGGCCGTTTCGTGTTCGGCCCCGAAAGTTACGAACAAGGTACGTCCCTCGCGTCCCTCCCGGGAGATGTCTATGAACAGCCTCCGAAGCAGCTTAAAATGTTATTCGAAGAAAAGAGACCCGTTACCGTCGGTCCCTATACCGACGAGTTCGGCACTTTTGTAAGCGCTTTCGCACCGGTAATGGAGCCGGAAAGCGGGAGGGTCGTTATGGCGGTGGGGATCGATATGGACGCCTCGCAGTGGGACAGGGTGTTATCTTCCGGGCGGCGCCTGTACCTTTGGTTTGCCTTCTGCGGGCTTCCCGTTCTTCTCGGGCTGGGGCTGCTGATTGTTCTCCGGGAGCGGAGCGAAAAACGGGAAGGCTTCGGGTGGAGATATCTGGAAGTTGCATTCACCCTGGTGCTCGGCATTATTGTTACGGGCATTTTCTCCGCCTCCGCTTTGCAGAACGATATTCGAGAGCAGCGGAATGTTTTCATGCAGCAGTCGGAGTTGCGGAGTGAAAAACTTCTGAAAAGTATTTCGTCAATGGATGGTATTGCCTGGCAGCGGGTGCTGCGCAATGCCGTCGGCGAATGGGCCCACCTGAGTACCCCCGTTGCCAGCGGTTTTTACGAGCTGAACGGCGGGGACCCCCCGGTTCTGCTCGCTTCCTTTCCCGAGGGCCACGCGCACGGCCGCGGGAAAATCACCAACCATCAGTCCCTTCTTCAATTTGATTTTCACCATACCGCCCCGGTGTTCGCTTTCCGCCGGGCCTTCGCTCTGGTCTCTCACCCCGCGGAAGACTTCAGCGCCCTGTATCCCCGCCGGACCGTAATACCCTCCGGGATTATCGGCATCCTCTTTACTTTCGCGGCCGCGGTATTTATCTGGTATTTCCGGCGCAGGCAGCTTGTCCTGGAGAAGGAGGTGCGGCGGCAGACCGCCGAGGTCCGGCGGAGCGAAGAAAACTTCCGCATGGTTGTGGAAAACGCGAACGAAGGCGTGTTTGTTATCCAGGACGGAGTGTATAAGTTTGTAAACGACTACGGTGCCCGCTACTTCGGATACACCTCGGAAGAGATGCTTTCCATGAAAACCTTTGAAGTAGTACATCCCGAGGACCGGGAAATGATTGCTTCCCGCGTGCGCAGGCGGCTGGCCGGAGAAAAGGTGGACGACATCGCGGAGCACCGTGTCGCGGGCGCGGAAGGGGAAACAAAGTGGGTCGCCACGTGGGGTGTCGAGACGACGTGGGAGGGCAGGCCTGCTTCGCTGGCGTTTATCATCGATATAACCGAACGAAAGCGGACCGACGAGAAACTTCTCGAGAAAACCGAAGAGCTGGAGGAGACGAACCGGAGTTTGGAAAAAGCGACGGTCCAGGCAAACGAGCTGGCCCTCCAGGCGGAGATGGCAAATTACGCGAAAAGCCGCTTCCTGGCGAATATGAGCCATGAAATCCGTACTCCCATGAACGGCGTAATAGGAATGACGGAACTTCTTTTAGAAACCGAATTGGACGACGATCAGCGGAAATTCGCGGAAATTGTCCGGAACAGCGGCGAATCTCTCCTTGCCCTCATTAACGATATTCTCGATTTTTCTAAAATCGAGGCTGACAAACTTGAGCTGGATTTAATCGATTTCAGCCTGCTGACGACGGTGGAAGAGGCCGCGGAGCTGCTGGCACTGAAAGCCCATGAAAAAGGGCTCGAGATGATATGCAGGGTGGAACCCGGGATCCACGCTTATGTACGGGGCGACCCCGGCAGGTTTCGGCAGATACTAATGAATTTAGCGGGAAACGCGGTAAAGTTTACGGAAGCGGGAGAGGTGACCGTTTCGGTAGGGAAAGAAGGGGAAACCGACACGGAGATTACAATCCGGTGTGAAATTAGGGACACCGGCATCGGCATACCTCGGGAAAAAATAGAACTCCTGTTTCAATCCTTTCAGCAGGCGGACGTTTCGACAACGAGAAAATACGGCGGGACCGGTTTGGGGCTGGCTATTTCGAAGCGTCTTATCGAGATGATGGGAGGGAGCATAGGCGTGGAAAGTAATGAAGGCGCGGGGTCCGTTTTTCATTTTACCGCGGTTTTTGAAAAACGCCCGGTACCGGATGTTTCCGCCGCGGTGAACGCAGCGGACATCGGGGATGCACGAGTGCTGATTGTGGATGATAACGAAACAAATCGACTGGTCTTGGCGGAAAATTTCGATTCCTGGGGCCTGCGTCATTCCGAAGTGCCCGGCGGAGAGGCGGGGCTTGCGGCTCTGCGGGAGGCCCGGCAAGCGGGGGACCCCTATCAGATTATATTTACCGACATGCACATGCCGGGTATGGACGGGGAGTCCTTCGGGACCGCGGTGAAAGGCGACCCGGAACTCGCGGAAACCCTGTTAGTTATGCTTACGTCATTCGGAGGCAAGGGAGACGCGGAACGGTTGGAGAAAATCGGTTTCGACGCGTATCTCACGAAGCCGGTCAAGCAGTCCGAGTTGTTCAACTGCCTTACGGAAGTTTCAGTACTAGGGCGGCGGGAAGCCCGCGGAAGGCAAGGGCCCATTCCCCTGCGGCAGGTCCCGGGGGAGGAGGGCCGTAAGGGGTACCCGAAGGTCCTCCTCGCGGAAGACAACGAGACGAACCGGGCGGTGGCGCTGGGGATCCTCGGAAAACTCGGTTACGAGGCGGATACCGCGGAAAACGGCAGCGAAGTCCTCGAGGCATTAACTGCCCGGGAATACGGGCTGGTGCTGATGGATGTGCAGATGCCGAAGATGGACGGGATCGAAGCGGCCCGGGCGGTCCGTGCGGGAAAAGCGGGGAGGGAGAACTCTTCTATTCCGATAATCGCGATGACCGCCCACGCCATGAAAGGGGACAGGGAGGAATGCCTGGCCGCGGGTATGGACGATTATCTTTCGAAGCCGGTAAAACCGAGGGTCCTGGAGGAAAAGATTGAAAAGTGGCTGGGCACAGGTACGGCGCATATATTGCATGAGCAAGAAGGACAGCCGGTTTCGGAGGGGCTGCCGGAATCGGCGGTGTTTGACCGGGAGGCATTCCTGGCCAGACTGCTCGGGGATGAAGAGCTGGCCGGGGAAGTACTTGCGGGATTTACTTCGGACATGCCGGTGCAGCTCGCGGAGCTGGAAGACCTGCTTCGGGAAATGGATGAAGACGGTATTGCCCGAAAGGCACATAAAATAAAAGGCGCCGCGGCCAGTGTCTGCGCCGAAACAATGTCGGAAACGGCGGCGCGGCTGGAAGCGGCGGCGAAACGAAAGAGTAAAGAAGATATACTGAAGCTCGGGAAGGAATTGCCCGTGTTATTCGAGGCGGTCAAGCCGCTTATGGCAGGATAGAAGTGATGCGATTATTGATAGCTGAAGACGATACTACCTCCCGGATGATATTGGAAGGGGTGGTAAGAAAGTGGGGGTACGATCCCGTTTCGGTACATGACGGGACCGCGGCGTGGGATATTCTGCTTGACGAGAAAGCGCCGAAGCTGCTGCTTTTGGATTGGGAAATGCCCGGAGTCGACGGCATAGAGATATGCCGCCGTCTTAGAAAACGGGACACGGGTAATCCGTCCTACGTTATTCTGCTTACGGGAAATACGGAAACGGAAGACATCGTCCGGGGCCTGGATGCCGGTGCGTCGGACTATATTTGCAAGCCTTATAAGAACGAAGAACTCCTTGCCCGGCTTAAAGTTGGTGAGCGGATGCTGAAACTGCAGGCCGACTTAAACGGAGCGAAAGGCGTTCTCGCCCATCAGGCGATGCACGACCCGCTGACGGACATGTACAACCGGCGGGCAATTTTAGACATTCTGGAACACGAATTGTCGAGGGCAAGGAGGACGGGAAAGTACATAAGCATCGGGATTTGCGATATAGACCACTTTAAGCAGATAAACGACTGTTACGGTCATCAAGCGGGAGACGATGTGCTGGTCGCGTATACTCGAGTGGTGAATGCCACGCTGCGGGGGGGCGATTACATCGGACGCTGGGGAGGCGAGGAGTTTCTCATTATAGCCCCGCAAACCGGGACGGAAGAAAGCAGCGGTTTGTTTGAACGAATACGAAAAAACATCGAAGCGGAAAACCCGCCGGCGGGACCGGACAAAGAATGTATCGGCTTTACGGTAAGTATCGGTGTCGTGCGGAGCAGCGGCGCGGAACTTGCCGACAGGCTTTTAAGTGCCGCGGACCGGGCGATGTACGCGGCGAAAAAAGCGGGACGCAACCGGGTCGTTTCCGGTTCGGTGGACGCGGAGTATTGTACAACGGAGGAGTAAA
>CAZSGZ010000158.1:0-8489 GCA_964606455.1 uncultured Spirochaetales bacterium | reverse complement strand
AAAATGGAAGGATAGTGTGTCGCTGCATAATCTACAGCAGTAATCGTGCCAACTATATCGAAAGTGGTTGTAATATTTAATTCTATATGGTGCAACAAGTTAAAGCTTTCTTGCGTATTCGCGAGACTGCAGATGGCGGTCTTTTCCCGGCTACTTTGTTGGCACCGCCTATTGCATGGTCACTAAAGTGTTACGCACGGATAGGTTTTTCCCAGTTCCGGGAGGATAATTTCCGGCGGCATGCCGCGGTCTGCCTCTATCCTATTCTTTACGCGGGCCACATCGGCCGTATTGAAATCGAACATTCCGAAATGGTGGGGAAGCAGCCGCGGGATACCGGTTTTTCGGCAGAGTTCCACGGCTTCTTCGAAGGTGAAATTCCCTGCAATGTTTCTCTCCCGGCGGTAATCGTCACGTCCGTTTATCGGCAGGAGGGCCGTATCCGGTGCAAGCTCTTTCACTGTTTCCGTCAATCCTTCGTAGGGAACACAGTCGCCGGAATGATAGATGCGTATTCCGCCGGTGGAAATGCAATAGCCGAGAAACAAATGTCTGCCCTGTTCGTCGGTGGTAAGCTCCTCGTGGGCCGCCGCGACAGCACGGATTTCGATTCCCAATTCCGGAAACTGCAGGGTTTTCCCCGCATCCGCGGCAATAATTCGACCCCGGTCAACTCCGAGTTCGGCCGCACGACCGGCAAGCGCCGCGGGAACGACCGCCCGGCAGCGGGGATTGTTTTTCATGACAACGGGAAAGGTCTCCGGATCCATATGGTCGGAATGTCCGTGGCTACACAGGTATATGTCAATTCCGGCCACATCTTCCGGTGCAATGGGCGGTCCCGCTAACCGCCGATGTGGCAGTTCTTTTCCGGCATACTTTCTTGCAAGATAATCGGACAAATAAAGATCTATTGCAAATGCCGCGGTACCGGTATTGATGAAAAATCCCGCCTGCCCGGCCCATTGAATTGAACAGGCGGCTTTACCGCTTTCCTGCTTCCGAGGCGATTTCCGAGATCCGTTCAAAATCTTCACCTTCCGTTGGTATGTCGACGTGAAACACGTCGGCTATCACTCTTGTCCAACCATATATAAAATAGTCCCAGCCGTCAACAATGGTAAGGTTGCGCCTGTCGGCCTGTCTCCTTGCCTGGTCCAGAAAGAGAAGTTCTCCCCGGTAGTTGAAATCCCAGACAATTCCGCTCTCGGGGAACACGGCGGCGTCGGAAAGGGGGGACCCGGGCGCGTCTTTTCCCAGCCCCGTGCCGTTGATCACTATCGAACCCGGCGGCAGTTCCTTCAATATCCTGTCGTTGTCCTCTCTATCCGGGGTAAGGCGGTATTCGACTTGAGCGCGGCTGCCTAGTTCTTTCCGCAGCTCCTTGTGGATCCGCTGCATTTCTTCCAGACGGGGCTTGCTCCGGTTCGAGATAATAATCCGCCGCGGATGTTCCTTCCCCTCCGCCGCCCGTTTCATAATGTAGGACGACAACGCAATGGAAGAACCTCCCGCTCCGATAAGAAACACCTCGCCGCCGGTTTCGGTAAAATGCCCCGGCTGCAGCAGACGTTCGTAGGCCAGTCCGCTGGTAACGGCATCCCTGGCTTCCCCGTTGAGCTTCCCGTCATGCTTGTAAATACTCGATATTTCGGCCATCAGCTTGGCGTCATGTCCGAGGACGTCAAACAGATCATGCGCGGCGTTATACAGATCAATTTTATGGGTGGTTACCAGGGCGCCGAGGGACAGAGGATCGTTTCTGATAAATTCGACGGCCTCCCGGTATTTTGCCGGATCATCGTGGAGGGCAAGGTTTATTCCTTTCAGTTCCACATCGCCGAATTCGAGAAGTCGTGACCAGTAGGGAAAAACTTCCATAATTGAAGATTCGCCCGTGGTTACCCCGATGAAATACATGGTTTTTTTTGTTGCGGGGGGATACGGCGGAATAATGACCCTTCCTGCCGAACCGTTCTCTATTTTCTCTATTGCATTTGTCATGTTTTGCCCTTTATTACTGTTTGTTGTTAAATATACCCCGATGCTTGTCGATTGTCAACAGTATATAGTAACATATAACAGCACCTGCTAAAACGGGACAACTTTCCCCCTTCAGTCCTTGTGCCGTGCCGCAACAACTAATTGCCGCCGGGCGGATCAGTTTGTATCTTATATGTAGAAAGGAGATTATATACGATGAGATTTGATAAATTGACCCTCAAAGCCCAGGAGGTAATGCAGGAGGCGGATTCCCTCGTCGGGAACTACAATCATTCGACCCTCGACCCCGAGCACCTGCTGTCCGCGCTTATCGGGCAGAAAGAAGGGGTCATCCCGCCGCTGTTAGACAGGCTCGGGGTTTCGAGACAGGAAATTACCCGGGGTTTGACGTCCATTTTAGAACAAAAGCCGAAGGCATACGGGGACAGTATGCAGGTGCATATGTCGCCGGAAGTCGGAAATGTGCTCCGTACCGCAGAGCGTGAGGCGGACAGTTTAAAGGACGAATATGTCTCGACGGAGCACCTCTTTATCGCGCTCATTGAAGGAAAATCTCCGGGAGCCGAGCTGATGCAGCGCCACGGTGTTACGCGGGACGTCGTTTTGAAGGCGCTGATGTCGATCCGGGGAAACCAGCGGGTAACGGACCAGAACCCGGAAAACAAATATCAGGCTTTAGAGCGGTTCTGCAGAGACCTTACCGCTCTCGCGCGAAAAGAAAAACTCGATCCCGTTATCGGGCGGGACGAAGAAATACGGCGGGTTATGCAGGTCCTCTCCCGGCGCACGAAAAACAATCCGGTACTTATCGGAGAACCCGGTGTCGGAAAGACCGCCATAGCCGAAGGACTGGCCCGGAGGATCGTATCCGGGGACGTACCGGACAGTCTGAAAAATAAAAAACTTCTTGCCCTCGATCTCGGTGCCCTCGTCGCGGGAACGAAATTCAGGGGAGAATTTGAAGACAGGTTAAAGGCGGTAATTGGAGAAATTACCAAGTCGGAAGGAGAAATCCTTCTTTTTATCGATGAGCTCCATACCCTCATGGGTGCGGGTGCCGCGGAAGGCGCGGTGGACGCGTCGAACCTCCTGAAGCCGGCCTTAGCGAGGGGGGAACTCCGCGCTATCGGGGCGACGACACTGGACGAATACCGGAAGCACATTGAAAAAGACGCCGCATTCGAACGCCGGTTCCAGCCTGTCTATACCTCGGAGCCTTCCGTGGAGGACACCATTGCTATTCTCAGGGGCCTGCAGGAACGGTATGAAATTCACCACGGGGTGCGGATTACCGACGAAGCTCTTATTGCCGCCTCCACGCTGTCGGACAGATATATTACCGCCCGCTTTCTGCCGGACAAGGCAATCGACTTAGTGGACGAGGCTGCCAGCAGACTCAAGATGGAAATTGAGAGCCAGCCGATCGAGCTCGATAAAATCCAGCGGCGGATCCTGCAGCTAGACATTGAAAAGCAGGCGCTGCGGAAAGAGAAAGACGAAGCCTCGAAAGAGCGGCTGGGGAAACTCGAGAAAGAACTGGCGGACCTGCGGAGCAGGAGAGATGCCATGCAGCTGCAGTGGCGGAACGAGAAGCAGATCATCGACCAAATACGGCAGCTGAAACAGAAGCTCGAAGAACTCCATATTCAGGAAACACAGCAGGAACGGGAAGGAAACCTGACGAAGGCAGCGGAAATCAAACACGGTCTTGTTCCGAAGACAAGGCAGGAATTGGACGAAAAATCCGCGGAATTGGCCGAATTGCAGGGAGACAGCCAGCTCCTCCGGGAGGAAGTGCGGGAGGAGGACATTGCCCAGGTTGTGAGTGCCTGGACGGGAATTCCCGTGTCGAAGATGCTCGCTTCGGAAATGCAGAAATATCTCGAACTCGAAAAAATTCTCGAAAAACGCGTGGTAGGTCAGGATTCGGCCATCAATGCCGTGGCCGACGCCATCCGCAGAAATAAAACGGGAATATCCGATGAAAACCGTCCTCTCGGTTCGTTTATTTTTATCGGCCCCACGGGTGTTGGAAAGACGGAACTGGCGAAGACGCTAGCGGAGTTTCTGTTCAACGACGAACGCGCCCTGACGCGCATCGATATGAGTGAATACATGGAAAAGTTTTCCGTTTCCAGACTGATCGGTGCTCCTCCCGGTTACGTGGGGTACGATCAGGGCGGTCAGCTGACGGAAGCGGTCCGCCGCAGGCCCTACTCGGTCATTCTTTTCGATGAAATTGAAAAGGCCCACCCCGACGTATTTAACGTACTGCTGCAGCTTTTGGACGACGGCAGATTGACCGACGGACAGGGGCGGGTGGTGGACTTCCGGAATGCCATCATCATTATGACCAGTAATTTGGGAAGCGACATGATCCTGCAGGCGGAGGATATCGAGGCAATTAGACCGCAAATCGACGCTCTGTTCAAGCAGACGTTCAAGCCCGAGTTTTTAAACCGGATCGATGAAATTATCACCTTTAACAGGCTCGGCAGAGAACAGATTAAGCGGATTGTCGATATTCAGGTTGAACAGCTTACGAAACGCCTTGCCGCGAAGAAGATCAGCATTATTGTCGAAGAAAGCGCGAAGGCACATCTCGCGGAAGCCGGTTTCGATCCGGCCTTCGGCGCGCGGCCCTTGAAGCGGACGATACAGAACCTTATACAGAACCCGCTGGCGAAGTTCATGCTGAAGGGCGATTTTGTCGAGGGAGATACGGTGAAAATTGTAAAGAAAGGTGACGGTCTGGGCTTTAAAAAAGGCTGATCCGGGCCGGATACTAATTCGGTTAATCTTTCTCCGCGGAAATGTCGAAAATAGAGGTATGAACTGGATAAAGGACCTTGAAGCAAGAGAAATGTCCATACGCAAACGTCTCGAGCTTGATCGCCATGCCAGCATCTTCGAACCGGTTAACCTGGACGCGTTCCGCGGAGACATCGAGATATACAGCAGCGCCCTGGAAAGCTACTGTTCCGGAATGGATGAGGGCGAGGAAACGGCCTTCCGCTATGCAATTCGTCTGAAACTTCCCCTTCTGCACCATCTGAGGGTGCTTAAGGAGGTTTGATTATTACCAGGGAAGAAACCCGTTTTCTGTCTTCAGTTTTTAACCTTATCGAGCAGATCAACTCGCAGGAGCTGCGCAATACAAGTAAACACCTTATCCGCAATTATATCGAAGAGGCGGGTGATCTTGGTCCAGCCGAATGTGCCCGCAGCGCGGTGGAGCGGTACACGAATACAGAGCTCCCCTCCTTAGAAAGTATTAGAGGAAAAGCGGCCGGCGGAAACTTAAGCAGTCTCGACCATCTGGTGCTGAAGATGGAGTGGGCGGCCAAAAAGCTGGAAGAGTTAAAGCGGGACCTCTAACCCCCGGGGGCTTACGGATAGGATTTGCAGGGAATCCGAACGAAGGCGGCGGAACAGGCAAGTACATACAGAGCGCTGCCCCTTGCCCGGTCCTCATGGGAAAACAGCAGGGACGCGCCGGAGAGCTTTTCCGTATCTATTATTTTGTCTCCGGATAATCTCACCCACAGCCGTGCGGGAGGCCCGGTAAATGCCGCGGTAAGTTCCTGTTCGGAGGAGCTGTACTCCCAGCGGACCCGCGATTCCATGGCTCCTTCGATTCTGTCGGCGGCCCGTATCGTGGAAATCCACTCCAGCCAGGGATAGTTTTCCCCGCTCCAGGCAAGCAGTTCCGTAAGTTCGGTATACATTTCCCGCCATGTACGTCCCTCCGGGTTTCTGCCGGGATCGAATAGATCATCGGGATGAATGAAATGGCTCCACACCCCGAAATGGGCAAGCTGTGAGACGGCCTTGAGGCGGACCGAATCGGTGTTGAAATATCCGCTTGTCCATCTGGGCAGAGCAAAAAAATGGGGATTGACCGGGTCCTCACCGTAGTCGAGGCGGCCGCCTTTTTTAAACGGGATGGTAATATCACTTGCAAAAATTCGAATTTCCGGGAACGCATCGCGGAGTGCTAACAGTCCGGTCCCGTCGATTTTATTGTTCGGCGCCACATAGGTTGTCGGAAGGGGGCCAAGGCCGTCCCGTATCCAGCGTGCCCTCGCGGCTTTTACGGAGGAGCGCATTGTCCGCTGAGATCCCCTTCCTGTTTCTCCGGTTTCGGTTTTCAGCCAGTAATTTTCATCTGCGCTGTTTCCAGGGTCGCCTAACAGGGACCGGTGGTTATACCCGTGAAGGGACAGCTCATGGCCGTCTCCCCGCAGGACCTCCGCTTCGTGGACACCGTAGATTGCACCGTTTCTATCCGGAATGCGGGTTTCCGGTCTGTCCCATTCATCGAAGGGCCAGGAACCGCCGGGCAGGGGGGTATTGCGGATATTGTAGGTAAAAGGAATGGCAAACAGCAGTTCCATTTCATAGGTTTCCGCCAGTTTCTGTATGTCCGGACGCCAGGTAGTAAGATAAAAATCTTTTCGCTCGGCGGTAACCGGAAGAGGGTAATCGTCCACATGAAAGACCCCGGCGCCGGCCATCCGGGATACGCCGACGGGCAGTACGTCGAGGATGCTGTGCAGGAGCAGGCCGCGGTACTGGGCATAGGAGAGAATATCAGTGTTCCAGTAAAAGACCCGGCCGTTCCCGTATTGTTTTCTCCACGCCATGGGAGCCGTCCAATTTGCGGGGATGTTCGTCAGCGCCGACGGTCCCGGCCGGAGGGTAAATTGTATCCGGGAATACGCGCCTTCCGGCAGTGTAATTCCTGCTAACCCGGGGAGCCAGTCATGGGTAAAGGTCATTCCTGCTGTAGGGTCGTTTGTAAAGCCGCCGTAGTCGGAAACGCCGATAAGGTTGTACAGTTCCTTCGCGGCGGGGGATGTGTCGAACCCGCGTACCGCGAAAACGACGCCGGTGCCGGCCGCGGCGCTGGTGCAAATATCGTCCCATATGGTCCCCAGCTTCCAGATAAATTCCGTGGTAAACACGACCGCGGCAACCCCATCGAGGTCACTCCGCTCCAATTCGGAGATGCGAATGGATTTGAAAGGGATGCCCGCGTAGGTTAACACGTTTTGGACCTGGGCCAGCAGGGGTACATGGAGGGGGGCGGGTTGCCGCGCGATGGAATCGCCGTCCCATACAATCAACACGTCAAGTCCCGGTGCCGGCTTGAACCGAAGCTTTTCATCTTTTTCCGGACCAACGGTACTGCCGGGGGTTGTACAGCTAAACAGGACCGCCCAGAGAATTATTGCCGGTACTGCTCTTGTTACATTTTCGATACGCATTATACACACATCCCCGCGGCGGCCCGGACGGATTCTTCGAGGCTTTGGGAGAAAACAGGGGTAAAGGTGCGAAGGAGTTTTGTATTCGGGTAATGCGCGCCGTAGAAGGAGTGTGAAGCTATCAAGAGAAAGTTTTTGTTACGCAGGTTAAGGTACATGGAAATCGGATGTTTTTTCTTTACCCGGCAAGGACTGCGGAGAACTTTCGTATAGTGTTCTATCAACCTGTTCCACGGAATATGATAATCGGCGCAGTTAAAGCAATCATTAGCGGGACCTTGAATAAGGACCTTTTCCAGCACACAGCCGATGTTGCCGGCGGATATAAGTGATACCAGCTTTTCCCCTTCTCCGCACCGGAACATGGTTTTATTTACAATTGCTTCGGTAATTGCCCGGGAAAACATGGCGTCTCCGGCACCGATTACGGCGGGGAGCCGTAAAATGGTATACGGGATTCCGCTTGCCCTGACGGACCGCTCGGCCTTAATTTTCGCGGCTGAATACGGAACAAAGGGGATCCCCCGGCGTACCGGTGTCGATTCGGTCCGCTGTTCGCCCATTGTCCGGATTCCGTACACCGAGGTAGAACTTATATGAATAAAGTGACGTGTTCCTGCGGTACGGGCCCAGGAAAGGGTTTTTGCCGTGCCGGTGGCGTTTATCCTATGCAGTTCCCCGCGGCCGCGGTCCTGGTCGACAATGCCCGCGGTATGCACCACGGCATCGAACCGCTTTCCCTGGATGTCTTTGAACGGCTCAGGCGCCCGCAGGTCCGCGTAATATTCTTTCGTTCCCGGGGGGCGCAAAAAAACGGACCCGTACACGCTGCAGCCGGCGCCGCGCAGGTGTTCGGCAGCATGACTGCCCACGCAGCCGTCAATACCGGTAATAAATACGTTCATACCTAAAAGTATACCCGGTCCGTTCCATCGGTGTAAATATTGCGGCGGCAACAATATATCCTTACTGTGATGGTTAAACACAAATCTATAAGGGTGTTGTGGAGCTATTGGAGCAAATGAAGTCCTGACCACGTAAAAACTACTTCTTTACAAAAAAAATCCACAAATTTTGAAGCAGCGTTTGAGTTTTCTCTGTTACCTATGTTGTTAGGAGGGAAAAAAATGAGTATAATTACAATACCGAAGCCGTTGCGGGAAAAACTAGGAGATGACGGAACGGAAGGGCTGATTGATGTGCTGAACCAGCAGG
>CAZSGZ010000157.1:0-8503 GCA_964606455.1 uncultured Spirochaetales bacterium | reverse complement strand
GCGGTAGTGACCTTTTCAGCTATCATCATCTGGGCAAGTTCGGGATGGGAATAGGTAAACAGCACGGACGCACCCTTTTCCGTATCGATGCCCCGTTTATCGAGAAGATACCGGAGTACGAAATCGGGGGTCGCCCCCTTGCCGATATTGTAAATTTCCCTTCCCCGAACCGATTCGAGTCCGTCCACCTCCGGGTCGCCAGAAAGCATGTACAACAGGCCGTTACCGACAATGGCGCCTAAGGAATACGGCACTCCGCTGTTGTAGAGCTTTACCGCCACGTTCGTCGGCAGGGTCGCTATATCCACCTCACCTGAAAGTACCCGGGAAACGAGAACGTCCGGAGCACCCGCTATTTGATAATCCGCGGTTACTCCCGGACCGAGGTCGGGCTTCATTTCGAACATCCGGACCATCCCGATGCCCGTCGGACCTTTCAAGGCATTGACGGTAAGTTCCAGAGGTTCCGCCGCGGCAGCAGTGTCACCCGCGGAAAGGCCCTTTTCCTGCCTACCCCCCGCGAAAACGGCGGCGCTCATGGATACAATAAGTAAAACTAAAGATAATCGCCTCATATATTCCCCTTTTATAAGATCCTATTTTTCTATAAAATACTGTAAAAGGCAGGAAAATGAAAGAAAAAGATATCGTTGTAGGGTTTGACCTGGGGGGCACGAAGATGCTCTGCGCGGTCTTTGACGGAAATGAAATTATCAGCCGGTACAAACAGGAAACACTGGCCCAGGAAGGCCCCGACGAGGTGGTTGCCAGAATGATTGATACTATCCGCGCAGCGCTGAAAGAGGCGGATGTCGATACAGATGACGTTCGGGGAATCGGATTTGCAGTTCCCGGCCCCATCGACAGAAAAAATGGAGTAATTGTCGACACTCCGAACCTGGGCTTTCACAATTATCCCGTAATAGAAAAGCTGAAAAATGAATTTTCCTTCCCCATGATTTTAGAAAATGATGTCAGTTCCGGGACCTACGGGGAACTTCTGCAGGGGGCCGCACAGGGCTACAAACATGTAATCGGCGTGTTCCCGGGAACCGGAGTCGGCGGGGGAATTATAATCGACGGGAAAATATACCACGGGGCTTCCGGCAATGCCGGAGAATTGGGGCACATGATTATCCAGCTCGACGGCCCCCTCTGCGGCTGCGGGCAATACGGCTGTTTGGAAGCCCTTGCAAGTAAAACGGCCCTGTCGAAAGACGCGGTTGCCCTTTCCGCCGCCGGAAAGGCACCCACGATAATGAAAGAGGCAGGTACCGATTTTTCAAACTTTAAAAGCAAGGTGTTTAAAAAAGCAGTCGGAAACGAAGACGAGGCAATACAAAAAATCGTCGACCGCGGAGCGTTCATGCTGGGCATCGGATTGGCTAATTTTGTCAATATCTTTAATCCGGAGCTTATCATTTTAGGCGGCGGCCTGGTGGAAAAACTTGGAGATCCGTATATCAAAATTGCCGAAAAAACCATGCGCGAACACGCCATGGAAGCCCTCGCCCGGGATGTAACCATCGAAACAGCAAAACTCGGCGACGACGCGGTGGTCATCGGTGCTGCCGGAGCCATACGCCAGGAATTGTCTCATTCGAATGGAAAATAACGAGCGAAAACTGGCGGCAGTTATTGATTTGGGCTCCACTGCCATCCGGATGGTGGTGGCGGAAATCGGCCCGGAACAGCAATGGCGCGTTATCGACCGGGCGGGCAAACCGGTGCTGTTAGGAAAAGACGTTTTTTCAACGGGGAATGTCAGCAGGGAATCCCTTATTCAAGCCTTGAAAATCCTTGCCGATTTTCGGGAAATCATCGGCGGCTGGGGAATTGAAGAGGAAAATGTACAGGTAATTGCAACCAGCGCCCTTCGGGAAGCCCGGAACAGGGACACCTTCATTGACAGAGTTTTTATCAAAACCGGTTTTCGCGTGGAAGTGGTGGAGGGGATCGAAGAAACCCGCCTTACCTATATCGCCGTTCAGCACGCCATTGAAGACCTCCGTCCCCAGGTCGGCCGATCGAATACCATGATTATCGAAGTCGGCGGAGGAAGTACCGAAGTCATGCTGCTGCAGAGGAGCAAAATAGTCGCATCCCATTCTCTCAATATCGGGACCGTGCGCGTTGAACAGGACGTGCCCAGCGCGGCCACTCCGGATTACCGGGTAAAGATGCTCGGAGAACGGATTACGGCGATGACGGAAATTCTCGACAATGAGCTGGAAATGAAACGGATCCGGCTGTTTGTTGCCGTAGGCGGACACGCACGCCTCGCGGCTGTAAAAGTGGGAAAAAAGGTAAACGAACTCTATTCAACCATCGGAAAAGCGCAGTTTTTTAAATTCGTCGATGAAATACAGCACCTCAATCTGGACGAATGCGTTCGGGAACTGAAAGTGACCTACGACGATGCCGACGGGCTGGTAACGGGTCTTCTCATTTACCGGCAATTCTTCGACGAAACATCGGCGGACGAGCTCATCGTCCCGAATACCAGCATCCGGGACGGAGTACTTATCAACATCGCCCAGGGCCTCGATCCGCAGGTGAAGGAACATTTTCACTATCAAGTTATCGCCTCCGCCCTCGCCTTAGGAAGAAAATTTCACTTCGACGAAGACCACGCCCTTCACGTCGCGAAACTGTGCCTGAAACTCTTCGACGACTTCGCGGAAGACCACGGCTTAGGCAGCCGTTCACGGCTGCTGCTGGAAGTCGCGGCGCTGCTGCACGACGTAGGCAGCTATATCCGCTTCAGCGGCCATCACAAGCACAGCCAGTACATTGTCAGCAACTCCGAAATTTTCGGTCTGCATAAAGAACAAATCCAAATCGTATCCAACGTTGTTCGATACCACCGCAAAGTGTCCCCCCAAACGTCCCACACCTTTTACATTTCACTTTCCAGAGAAGACCGGATGAAAGTCCTAAAACTCGCCTCCATCCTGCGGGTCGCCGACGCACTGGACAGGGGACATAACCAGCGGATCGGCAGTTTCGAACTGGACAAGCGGGAAGACCAGCTGATTATCAGGTGTAATGCGGTGGGCGATATTTCTTCCGAAAAAATGAGTATGAAAGCAAAATCGGGAATGTTTGAAGAGGTATTCGGCCTCCGGGTTATTTTAGCATAAGGAGTTCTTTGCAATGAAAAAAAAGCCGATCTTCTTTAACCGTGAACTCAGCTGGGTGGAATTCAACGCCAGGGTATTGGAGGAAGCGTTAGACCCGGGCGTGCCGCTTTTGGAGAGGTGGAAGTTTATGTCCATTGTAAGCTCTAATTTTGACGAATTTTTCATGGTGCGGGCGGCAACAATCAAACGGCAGTATGCAAAAAGCGATAGTGTCCGTTGTCCCTCCGGTTTATCGCCCTCGAAACAGCTATCCAAAATCTCCGACCGGGTCCATGAACTCTTCGCGAAACAGTATGAATGTCTTAACTCCGATATCATCCCGCAATTGGAAAAAAACAATATCCTCTTTGTCCGGCAGGCTGAGTTTACGGAGGAGCAAAAAAAAATATGCAAAACACGGTTCCGGGAAGGGCTTTTTTCGAGCCTCACTCCGGTACGGGTGGAACCGGAGCAGGGATTCCCCTTTACCAACAACCTCCGGCTGCACATTCTGTTCCAGCTCCGGCAGGGGGATAGTGAAAACAATAATGATGATAATTTTGCCGTTGTACAAATACCGCCGGCATTAGACCGCATTCAATGGCTGAATGACAAAAAAGGCACACGCTGTTTTACCCTCATCGAAGACATCATCCTGGAAAACGCGGGCACCCTTTTTCAGGGATATAAAATTACCGGTTCCTGCCTGTTTCGAATTACCAGAGACGCCGATTTGAGCGTCGACGAGGAGCGGGATGAAGACTTTCTCGAAGCGATGGAAGAGGTCCTCATCGACCGGCAGCACAGTGTTCCCGTCCGCCTCGAAATATGCGGCAGCGCGGATACCGAATTGAGGAACATGCTTATCGAGAGTTCCGGAGTGGATACACGGGAAGTTTACGACATACCGGGGATTATCGGACTCGCCGACTGTACGGACCTTGCTTTTATCTCCGGCTATGAACAGCTGCAGGATGAAAGATGGAAACCTGTTTCCGTTTTAGACTATGACAGTGAAACACCAATTTGGGACACATTAAAAGAAACTGACATTCTTCTCCATCACCCCTACGAAACTTTCGATCCGGTTACAAAGCTGGTCCAAAATGCTTCGGCTGACCCGCAGGTCCTGGCAATTAAGATGACCCTCTACCGAACCAGCGGGCAATCCCCCATCGTACAAGCCCTCGTCGACGCGGCGTATAATGGAAAGCAGGTAACCGTCCTCGTGGAACTGAAAGCACGCTTCGACGAAGAACGTAACATTGAATGGGCGGAACAGCTGCGGCGCGCCGGCGCCATTGTCATATACGGCATAGCGCACTTGAAAGTCCATTCCAAGGCGCTGCTGATTGTCCGAAAAGAACTCGAGGGTATTAGGCGCTACGTCCATCTGGGTACGGGAAACTATAACGATAAAACGGCAAAACTGTATACCGACATCGGACTGATAACGAGTACCGAAGCACTCAGCTTTGAAGTCGCGCTGTTTTTCAATGCCGTAACCGGATACTCCACCGTCCCGCAGATGACAAAGCTGGTGATGGCCCCCCACTATCTGAAAGCAAAAATTATTCAGTGCATTCAGCGCGAAACGGAACGGAGCACAAACGAAAATCCCGGCCTCATCAGAGCGAAGATGAATTCCCTTGCCGACCCTGACGTCATTACCGAACTGTACAAAGCTTCCTGTGCGGGGGTAACGGTGGCGCTGAACGTCCGGGGGATCTGCATGCTTGTTCCCGGGGTCCCTGGTTTGAGCGAAAATATTCGTGTAATAAGCATCATTGACAGGTTTCTCGAACACAGCAGGATCTTCTATTTTTCCAATCAGGGGCAGGAGGAATTGTATCTCTCATCGGCGGACTGGATGCCCCGGAACCTGGAAAAGCGGGTGGAACTGATGTTTCCCGTCGAACAGCCGGAAATGAAAAAGAAATGCAAATGGATTTTAGAATCATATTTTAAAGACAATGTAAAAGCCCGGGTCCTGCAGCCGACGGGAAGGTATGTTCCGGTTGACCGGGGAAAACACCGTCCTTTCCGCTGCCAGCAGTATTTCTATGAAGAAACGGTAAAAATTAATGCGGGGAAACGGAACAATCCGAAAGGAGAACTTACCGTTCGCAGGTCCCCGAACTGATTCGGTCCGCTAACCAAAGAGGTGGATGTATTCGTGAAGCAGTTCTTCCGCCTCTTCCTTGCATCCTCCGCAGTCCGTGCCGATTTTTGTCCGGTTCTGCAGTTCTTCAAAGGTCCTGACACCGTTTTTTACCGCGTCCTCGATGTCTTTGTCCGTAACGCCGATGCAGGTACAGATCGTTGTTGCCTCCGGTTCGGAGATTTTCCCCTCCATCCCGTTCCGCTTCCAGTAATCTTCAATGGCCGCCCGCAGGGCCCTGTCGCCTAAAACGGAACAGTGGATTTTATTGTCCGGCAGACCGTTCAGCTCATCCACAATATCAGTGGGCTTGATGTTGTACGCCTTTTCGAGCTCCATCCCTTGAACAACTTCGGACAGCATGGAAGTACTGGCAATCGCCGAGGCGCAGCCGTAGGTCTTCCACCTGCAGTCGGATATTTTATTGTCCTTTACCTGAATTGCAATCAGCATCTGATCGCCGCATTTCATGTTTCCAACCGTTCCTTCTCCGTCTGCTTGGAAATTCTCCTCATCTTCTAAAATGTTCCTGGGATTTACAAAATGGTCTTTTACCTTATCCGAGTACATCCAGCTGAAACCGCTGCTCATAGAACACCTCCCGTGTATATCGTCGACATTTTCCGTATCCGCCTGATAACCGGCGGCAGTTTTTCCAATACATACCGAACATCTTCTTCGGTAGTTTCCCTCCCTAAGCTGAAGCGGATCGAGCCGTGGGCGTACTCCGGCGGCAGACCGAGGGCCAAGAGGACGTGGGAAGGCTCCAGGCTTCCGGTTGCGCAGGCAGAACCGGTACTGACCGCGACCCCCTCGAAATCGAGGTAGAGTAAAATCGACTCCCCTTCGGCGCCGTAAAATGAAACATCCAGCGTCCCGGGAAGGCAGTCGGTTTCGTGGCCGTTCATTTTAATATCCGGTATCTCTCCGATAATTCCTTCCCGAAGCATCTCCCGAAGGTGGAGCAGTCTCGGAATCTCCGACGCCATCTCTTTCCGCGCGAGCTCCGCCGCCTTTCCCAGCCCTGCAATGCCCAAGGTGTTGTGGGTCCCCGCCCGAAGCTGCTGCTCCTGGTGCCCGCCGTAAATAAACGGCCGTACCCGCTTTGCGTTCCGGAGGTACAAGGCCCCCGCTCCTTTCGGCCCGTAGATCTTGTGCCCCGACAGCGTTAAAAAGTCGACCTGCAGATCCTCCGCGTCGACATCTATTTTTCCGACAGCTTGTACCGCGTCGGTATGAAACAGGGCCCCGGCCTTATGTGCTATAGCCCCGATTTCTCGGAGGTCTTGAATCGTTCCGATTTCATTGTTAGCGTACATCACCGAAACCAAAGCAGTCCTGTCCGAACACAAGCGGGAAAGCTGATCGATGTCGACCTTCCCGGTTTCATCCACATCGACAAAATGGACAGGAACACCCCGCGTCCCGAGATGTCGAACGGTTTCCAGAACGCTGGGGTGTTCGATGGCCGTTGTAATAATCTCATTACGTCCTTCGGCCGCCTGCCGGAGCGCCATGTTGTTCCCCTCGGAACCGCCGGATGTAAAGATAATCTGCTCCGGGTCCGCGTTAACAAGGGCGGCAACCTGTTCCCGCGCAGTCTCGATTACCTGCCGCGCCTCCCTTCCCGGCCCGTGCATGCTCGACGGATTACCATAATTGTCGAGCTGCCGTTTTATCTCTTCCGCGACCTCCGGATGGAGGGGCGTTGTAGCGTTATTGTCCATGTATACCATTTTTTTCTCCTGGCGCGAGGGTCCTCTCCTGCAAAAACGTTTCGATGTGCCGCTGCAGGTCCACCCATATATTTTTCGATCCGCAGTTTTCATATCTAGCACATACTTCCGGTGTTTCGATACACTCGGCTGTCCGAACGTTACCGTCGGCGGCGGTAACGATGTCCCATAAACTGATCTCTCCGGGACCGCGCGCGAGGGCATACCCTCCTTCCGGTCCGCGGACACTCCGGAGGAGGCCCCCTTTTTTTAGCAGTGTAAAAATATTCTCCAGATACTTTTTCGAGATCTGCTCCTCCTCGGCAATGCGGGATATGGGGATATACCCCTCATCCCCGTGTTCGGCGATGTATTGCAGTGCCCGCAGAGCATACCGCGCGTGGGTAGAAACGGAAAACATATCAGGACGACCTCTCGATCATTTTTTGTATCGGTACTAAGGCACGCTTTTCTATGCCGGCAGGGACCCGTACTTCTTCCCCCCTGTTCTCTAAGGCATGGAGGACCTTTTCGACGGTTATTTTTTTCATATTCCGGCATACCATCTTATCACTTGCGGGGATAAACAGAGCATCCGGGCTTTCCCTTCGCAGAGGATACAGAATTCCCGTCTCAGTCCCGATAATGTAAGTCCCTTCCGCCCCCCGCTCCCTGCAGTATTTCAAAATTTGCGCGGTGCTGCCGACAAAGTCCGCTTCCGCGGTTATTTCCGGCGGACACTCGGGATGGACGAGCACTTCCGCATCGGGATATTCCTCTTTTCGCCGCCGAATATCTTCGGGCGTAACGAAAAGATGATGCACGGGACAGTAACCCTCCCACAGAACGAGGTCCCGGCCGGTCTGCTGCTGAACGTACTTTCCCAGATTCTGATCGGGCACAAAAATGATCTCCTTGTCCGCCGGGACCGATTCGACGATTTTCACCGCGTTCGATGATGTACAGCAAATATCGCTTTCGGCCTTCACCGCGGCGGTGCTGTTTACGTAGGTTACCACCACAGCACCGGGATGTTCCCGTTTCATCTTCCGAAGCTCATCGGCGCCTGCCATATCCGCCATAGGGCACCCGGCACTGCTGTCCGGAATCAGTACAAGCTTGTCCGGATTGAGTAATTTCGCGCTCTCCGCCATAAAATGAACACCGCAGAACACGATAGCATCCGCGTCCGTTTTCGACGCCTCGATACAGAGGCCTAAACTGTCGCCCACGAAATCGCCTAGATCCTGTACAGCCGGCTCTTCGTAATAATGGGCGAGAATAACCGCGTTCATCTCCTTTTTCAGCTCTTTTATGTTTCCGCTCAGTTCATCTCCTTCCATTCCGGTACCCCTTTATCCCACAATTCCTATTATCTTTGTATGAATAATACTGAAAAAGGAAAAAATAGTCAAGCCGGAAAAACTACTTGCCGTTTTCGACGGAAATCAATATAATGCATTTTTAGCGGGGAATTAGCTCAGTTGGTAGAGCGGTTGGTTCGC
>CAZSGZ010000156.1:0-8515 GCA_964606455.1 uncultured Spirochaetales bacterium | reverse complement strand
CGGGCCGGCTGATGTTCCCTTTACCGTACTACCTTGATAACGACCTTTACCCGGAGGGAGTTCATCATCTCTTCCGCGGAGTAATACCGGTTGCGGCCGATCATGCTGATGGTGTCGGCATGCCGTTTTGCGTTGCTTCCCCAGTCGCTGGGTATTGGGTCCTGTACGATAAAATACTGTTTGTCCGCGGAATAGCCTTTTAGTACAACGTAATGGCCCACCGCGTCGGGGTAATATTTGCCGAAAAAGTTTTCCGCGGGATCGCCCTTCACCGCCGATATTCCCCCGGTGTGAAACAGAACAATTGCTATGTTTCCGTTGTCGATAATGCTGAAAATGTCCTCCGCCGAACTGATATGCTGCTGCATTGCCGTAACGCCGTGTTCCCCCATTACATCGATGAGTTCGTCAAAATTCGTGCCTCCGTCTCCCCGCCAGCCGATGGACTGCCGAATGTTGATGACAGGTACATATTTTTCCCGTGCCCATGCCGCCGCCATCGATACCGCGGCGGGACCGCAGTTGCCGAGGGTGCCGGTATTGAACTGGGTACGGTACCAGTTGAGGGTGTTCGTTTCAACGTGGACCGATTCTATCGGGCTTACAAACAGGAACACCTGCCGCAGCATGTCCTCTTTTTTTACCGTGCAGGCAAAGTATCCCGGTTCCGCCGCCGCATATGTATACTGACCGTTTTCCGGTTCCGCTGCTGTCCGGAAAATGTCCTCCGGTCTGTCATACCCTTGTACGTCAATTATTTGTCCGTCGAGAACAAATGATTCGTCGACATTACTGACCGTGAGGAATCGATGGGAGGAATCCGCGTACGTATAGGGGTGAGGTACATCGATAAACAGTTCATTCGAGGTAATGTTTCTGCCGTAACTATCGTATGCTTCGAGATAGACTTTATAAGTTCCCGGTTTGTTATAGGTATAGCTGCTGCTTGGTACATATGACTTCAGGCCGTTTCCGAAATGCCAGGTATACTGTTTGAGCTCGATATTTTCGGAAACACTGAAGGAAAAGTTCGCCGTTAAATCGGTCCCGGTAAATTCCTTTTCCGCGCTGATACTCAGTTTTGCCGGGGGAAGGTTTACGGCCTTTGTTTCCAGGCTGTTCGCAACCGCGAGCTGGGTGTTCCGCAGAATAGGCCGCGGCTGGATCTCCTCCTCTTTGGCGTAGGAAGGAATACGGATTTTTTTTCCCGTATAAATGGCATTCGGATCTTCCAGATCGTTGTACAGGGCCAGGTTTTCAATGCTTACATTGTAATACCGGGCAATTTCGGAGAGAGTTTCCCCATCTTTTACCCTATGGTACAAGTCGCTTTCCCTGCTGACTACATGGACACCGGTCCCCAGCGCGTCTTTGTCTCCTCCGTTTTCTCCGGAAGAGCGGAAATCCACGGCTTCGGGAGGACCGATAAAAACCAGGGGCTCCGTAACGGAGGCGCTCATGGAGGCGGCAATTGCAGCCGCCGTGTCTTCCTGCCGCCGGCTGCTCCCGAAGGGTATGATCCCTGCTGCCAGAAAGACGATGAAAACGGCAAAAACGGCGCCGCCGCCGATAAAATGAAGCCGGTAGGTGCGGATGAAACCGGAAATTACCAAACGTTTCAGGGTCCGGGACTTGTTTTTTACATGAGCAAAGCCTTTGGCAATGGGCACATGAAACGAACGGCGGCTTAAGCGTTTTCGAGGTCTTTTATAAATACGCTGATGTTGTAATAGCCGGTTCATCTCTCCCCTTCCGTATATTATCGACTACTTTCAACCCGATGTAAACAACTGATTCCGTCTGTTTACCGGGCCCCTTCGCTGTAACTTTTCCCATCCTTGTCCAGAAACGGAATAAATTTAACTGATAGACCGTTATAAACGTCCCTTCTTCGGAGAATAATGTCGCCGTCATCATTCAGTGTCTTCTTTACTTCCATTATGTACTGTCTTCCCGGGTTCCCCAGCGGAATGACCATAATTCCTCCCGGAGAGAGCTGCTGAAGCAGGGGAGGCGGGAGATGGTCGATTGAGCAGGTGACAACAATTTTATCAAAAGGAGCGTATTTCTCCCATCCGTAGTACCCGTCGCCCAATTTTCGCTTGATATTGGTGTATTGCGGATAATTTGCCGATAAATTGTCGTATAAATCGTTTGTTTCGTAGTATAGGGGTTCGATAATTTCGATGCTGTATACATTGTTCGATATATTAGAGAGGATGGCGGACTGATAACCGGAGCCGGTGCCTATTTCCAGCACCTTGTTGTCCGGCTGTACGTTGAGAGTGGTTGTCATCATGGCAACGACATCGGGGTCGGTAATCGTCGCTCCGTATCCGATGGGCAGCCAGGAGTCGTCGTAGGCACGTTTATAATTTTTTTCCCGGACAAAATGTTCCCGCGGGGTCCGTAAAAAGCCTTCCACGGCCGCTCCCTGCAGTTCGCCGCTCTCTAAAAACCGCCGTGACAGTTCCCAGCGGGCCCGCAGGTACTCTTCGCTTTCATCGGTATTTTTCAACATATATTCGATATATTCTTCTTCATTCGAAAGAGGCAGCGAGCCGAGATGTTCTTCGACAAAGAAAACTTGCGTTTCCTCTTCCACTTCGTAGTCGGTTTCGGTTTGGTTTTCGGTTTTTTCCGGAATATTTTCCCCGGCAGGTTCGGCCTTTTTCTCCTCCAGCTCAGCTATCAGCTGTTCGGCGGCATTTTTCTGGCTTACCGAAGCGCCGACGGCATGGTTCTGAAGTCCGGGGACCCACCTGGGAAGGAATATTCCCACCGCCAGTCCGATAATGATTCCGCCGATAAAAAGCAGTACATTTTTTCCCGATATGTAGGCCGACGTTTTGTTACTCATATATAACTGATTACAGTATAGTTGTTTACATAAGTTTGTCAATTCCCCCGGCCTGAGAAAAAGTGATTGAAATTGTAGAAAAACTATGTAATAAACAATTGACAATATGGACCAGAAAAAAATACTTTCATCCCTCTGTATTCTCTCGATTACACTTATAGCGTTTCAACTGTTCGTTATCAATACATTTTCCGTGGGAAACTGGGCGAATTTCGGGTCTCTCGTTATCAGTACGGCACTCCTCGGCTTCGGAGTCTCCGGTACAATACTTACATTTCTGACCGAACGGGTGCGGCGGAATTCCGAGGCCTGGCTTTACGGTTCTTCTCTCCTTTTTGTGCTTACCATGGCCCTCAGCCACATCCTCGGGCAGCTGGTTCCCTTCAATCCGATTTTTATCGGTTCGAAATCGAAGCAGATCCTCTGGATCGGTATTTATTACCTCAACTACGGAATTCCATTTTTCTTCAGTTCACTGTTTATCGGTGCAGCTTTTATTGCTCTCGATACGAAAATCCACAAACTCTATTTTTGGAATATGTTCGGTTCCGGTGTCGGCGGCTTTTTGCTTATTCTGCTGATGTTCATCCTTTCCCCCAGCGCCCTTATTGTACCGATTCTCTTACTCGGCCTTGTTGCAAACCTCGTGGTCGGGGCTGAAACCGATCCCGAACTGGGCAGGACCCGGTTCCCGGTGGCGAAAGTGGCGGTTTTTATCTGCACGGCGGTCGTTACCATCGGCAGTACCCTCTTTTGGGGCGATATCCGGGTTTCCGAGTACAAACCAATCAATTATGTGCGCAAATACCCGGACGCAACGGAAGTTCATCATTCATTCAGTCCCACCGGAGAAATGCATGTATATGCCAGCTCCTATTTTCATTTTGCCCCCGGCTTGAGCGATAATGCGATTTTTGCCATGGACGAACTCCCCACCCAGACGTTTTGGGGCCTCTTCATCGACGGAAACGGGCCGATTGGTATTATGGGGGAGGTAGACCGGGCCCAGGCGGTGTATATGGACTACACCCCCATGGCGGCGGCGTATACAATTCTCGAAAAACCGAAAAATCTTTTAGTCAATTTGGGAGGAGGAATAAACGCCCAAGTGGCCCGGTATAAAGGGGCGGAACAGGTGGTTATTTACGAGGAAAACCCCGAGATTGTATCGCTGATGCGGGAGGACCCTATCGTTTCCCGCTTTACCGGTAATCTGTTAGAGGACGAGCTGATCGATGTCCGGATCGGCGAAGCCCGGGCCCACTGCGCGAGCCATCCCGATACCTACGATCTGGTGGAAATAAGTTTGATAGACAGTATCGGCCTTTCCGATTCCGGGGGGTATTCAATACATGAAAACTACACCTACACGGCGGAAGCGGTCCGGGAATATATGTATTGTCTGCGGGAGGGCGGGCTGCTTTCCGTAACGGTTTGGAACAGGCTCAATCCGCCGAGAAATGTGTTAAAATTGATGAGCACAATTACCGCTTCTCTTCGGGAACAGGGAGTGGAACATCCTGAAAACAGGATATATATGTTCGATCTTTTTCTTTCCACCGCCACTATTCTCGTCAAAAACAGCGATTTTACCCGGGAGGAAATAGAAAAACTCAATTCCTTTTGTGAAACAAGGTCTTTCGAGATTATCTACTACCCCGGAATCGAAAAAAGAGATTTCGATCTGGATACGGTACTGCGGGTGTACCGGGACCATTTTGAAAACAACAGCAGTGTTGAAGAAAATGTAACCTTTACCCCCGGGGATGTGTATCATTTAATGCTTATGGAAATGCTGGAAGGGGATGTTTACCGCCTGTACGATGAGTATATTTTCGATATCAGGCCGGTCCGTGACAGCAGGCCCTATTACAGCGGTTATTTAAAACTCGGCGAAATCGGGATCTATCTCGACCAGATCCAGGACGTCAGCGAGGAATGGGCCTTTCTGCTGAATCTGGGTATTCTTATTCAGGCGTTGTTTTTCGGGTTCCTTGTTATTCTCATCCCGATCCTGGGAAGGTGGAAGGCGCTTTTTCAAAAAAAACGGGGGACCTTCGGGGTCATTATGTACTACTCCTGCCTCGGTCTCGGATATATGCTGGTTGAAATCTTCCTTATTCAGCGGCTCATCTTCCTTTTGAGTAATCCGATCTTTTCTACTTCCATCGTTATTACGTCGATGTTGATAATATCCGGTATCGGCAACCTTGCCAGCAGTCGAATTGCACGCAGGCGCGTAGTGCGGGTACGGGTAGCGGCAATCGGGATATTTGTGTCGATGCTCTTTTATTTCTTTCTCTTAGGGCCGGTAATGAGCGCGTTCCGGGAGGCGGTCATGCCTGTCCGGATTCTCATTGCAATCCTCGTTGTCGCTCCGGGGGCGTTCTTTCTTGGCATGCCCTTTCCGAACGGATTATCGGCGTTAACGGAGCACCGGAACAAACTTCTTCCCTGGGCCTGGGGAATGAACGGGGGACTTTCCGTTGCCGGTGCGGCCCTTGCCCAGGTGGTTTCCGTTTCTTTCGGATTCCCCGTTGTTTTGTTAATTGTTATGTTTCTCTATATCGTGGTCGGAGTTTTCTTTCCCGCGAACGAGCAGCGGTCTGTTTTTTCACCTGAATAAACGGCTGCCTAGAAATCGCCTAACAGGTCCGTGCTGTTCCGTTTGCCCGCTTGTGCGGCTTCTTTGTACCGCTTCCATAACGCCGTATCAATATACACGTATTCGGCGTCGCTTACCTTCGACTGAACATTTTTCTCCCGCACCAAAACGAAGATCGAAACATCATCCCGTTCCCAGAATGCGTATTTCGAGTAAAGCTCGTAGGAAAACCCCCGGAACTTTGTATCTCCCGTTACCGGGTTACTTCCAATCCGGCTTGTAAGGGCCGGGAGCAGAGTGGAAAACGCTTCGCCGTAGCGTCCCTCTATTCTCGCCGATTTGTGCAGAAGGAGGAGCTGGTCTTCATAAAAGTAAAGCTCTGCCTTTGGTTCCCCCGGCAGCCGCAGGTCGGTCCTGTCAATCAACCCTTCGTACAGGACCACATACGCGGCCCCCCAGGAGGCCGTTTTCAGGAGACCGCCGTCAAAAAACCGATACACGGCGTTCCCCGGGTCTTCCCGGAGTATTGCATCTGCTGCTAAAAACTGGGCGGCAGGAGATTCCGGCCGTTCAACCTCCGCGTCTCCCCCCCGTGCAAGAATATCCTGTTCCGTTTTACCGAAAGGAATAGAACCGTACTGAAAAGAAATTGATTGGGCCCGGAGGGCGCTTCTTCCGGAAAGTACTGCCATTAATAGAAACAGTACCGCTGTCCGTGCGGCATGGTTCATCTGCTATTCCTCCTCGACTACAAAGTACTGAATATTTCCGGGTGAGTAAAGCCGTTCTTCAATGTGTTAAATAATTGTTTCTTCCTGCCACATCGTAACAACCGGGGGTGTGCCGGTTACAAGCGCGCTTTTAAGGGCTTCCGTTTTCTTGTCCGGGCTGATGCTGAAGGTCTCGAAAAGATTTTCCCGCAGCTTCTCATGAATTCTGGTTATCTCGATCCGGTTTTCGGTAAACGCGCTGGCTATCATCATCAGCCGGTACGCGGGTTCACAGAGGGAGTCGAATGTCGTTAACGTTTTCGACCACTCCAGTGATTCCCGGTATTTCCCGAGGTCTAAATTCAGTTTTGCCAGTGCCAGCAGAGTTTGGCGGTATTTGTTTTTTAAATTTTCCCGTTCGTCCCGAATATGGTCAATATACAGACCCAATTCAAGAAAATCACCCTTATACAGCTCCGCGGCATTCGAGTAGTGTTCCGCCGCGGCTTCTTTCTCACCGGAGCGTTCGGCAGCCTTCCCTTTGCCGAAGCAGGAGATGAAATGGTCGACGTCGACGGTAAACTCCCCCTCCTGCAGTTTTACCATGGTAAGGTCGGTACTGATGCAGTCTCCGGCCTCTCCCAATATTTTCCGAAGCCTGTAAACCAGTGTATTGAGATTGTCCCGTGCGTTCTTGTAGGTGTATCGCGGCCAGAATATGTCATAGACAATTTCTTTTGCGATACCGTTTTCCCGAAAAACGATAAGCAGTTTAAACAAATCGATGACCCGTTTCTGCCGGGTCAGTTCATTGCGGGGAATTTCGCTGCCTTTCACAAAAATACGGAACGTCCCGAGGGTGCGGATATCGAGTTTTCCCCGGGACAATTCCTCCGTTATTTTCCTGTTTGAGGGGAATTTCAGCCGGGGGAATTTTTTAAAGGCGTCAATTCCGGACAATTCGGCTATTTTCTGCAGCAGCGCGGGGTCACAGATATCGAGGTTCTGATATTCAGTTGTACGCAGCTGCTCTTCCAGCAAACTAAAATATTTTTTCGCCTCTTCACGTTTTTCCTGTTTCAGTTTCCCGAAGCCGAGGAGGGCGTACGCCGTGGCCAGTGAATATGGAAGTTCACCGGATTCGGCGGTTGAAATAATGTGGAGAAGGTATTCCTCCGCCGCGGCATAGCTGCCGAGCCAGATATTGATTTCGCCGATAATGAGGTAGCTCGAGGGGTAGTCGCTTTTCAAGAGCCCTTCATTTTCGCTGTCCATGAGACGGCTGCAGAAGTATTCCGTCCGTTTCTTGTTCCGGTTGCGGTAGGCAATGAGCATCTGCAGCAGATAGAGATAAAAGTAGTGAAGGTAGTCGCTGTCTTCGAGCTGCTCGGTGTCGCCGGCGTCGAAGAGCGATTCTCCCTGTTTGAAATTGTCGGTATAGAGATAGTATGTAATGAGATTGAGGCGGAGGTACCGCTTAAAGGCGAAGCGGTCGGAAGCCTGTGCCAGTGTTTTTTCGGTATGTTCGATAGCTTTCTGGATTTCTCCCAGGTAAAAGTGGGTGTCTCCTAAGAAAAAACCGATCAGTCCGATGTAATGAGAATTGGATTCGTCCTGGGAATAAAACCGCTCCGTCCGCTGAAGCAGGCGAAGCGATTCCGCGAACTCACCTTTTAGAAGGTAAATTTTTGCCAATACGAGACGCGCGCACAGCAGTGACTCGTCGTCCTGAAACTTATGGGAAGCCTCCTCCACCCGGAGGGCGCTTGAAAAGGCCTCCGCTTTTTCAGGTGAGATCGACCATTCTCCGAGGTTGATAAGGGCGTTCAAAATTTCCACCCTGCTTGGGTCCATCTCTCCGCCGTGTTCCCGGGTAAACTCTTCCGCTTTTTGGATGAGCTCGGTAATGGCTGTTTCGTTTTCCTGATAAAAGAAATAATTGTGCAGCAGTTCCGAATAAATCCTTGCCTGCCTCGCCGTGTCCCCCTGTTCTTCGAAGTAGGGGAGCAGTGCCAGCAGCTGTCGGCGGCTGGAAAAGGGTTTTATTACATTGAGAATAATCCGTTCGTAATACAGGAGCATCGGGACGGCCGCTATTTCCTCCCGGGTAAAATAACCGAGAAGGGTCTCGATTTTTTCATACTGATGCGCTTCCAGCAGTTCTTCGGCGAAACGGGTAAAGACTGCCGTTCCTTTGTCCCTGTTCCCGCTTTCAAGATAGTGTTCTATTGCCGTATCGTAATCCCCCGCCATTTCATAGTATTCGGCGGCGGCCCGGTGGACCTCCGTCCGCTCTTTTTCCGGCAGGGCATTAAAGAGCTTTCGCAGATATGCTCCAAA
>CAZSGZ010000155.1:0-8593 GCA_964606455.1 uncultured Spirochaetales bacterium | reverse complement strand
ATTTGTACGGACCGCGCTGGAAAACGCGGACTATTAATGGGAACCGGAAGGGAGACACTTTGGCGAACGGAAAACTGAGTTACAATCCCCTTTATCTGCAGGTGAAGGACATCATCCAGAAGCAGATTGTCGACGGGAAATATCCGCCCGGCGCCAATATACCCAGCGAAGCGCAGCTGGCAGATGATTTCGGGACAAGCGTTTCGACAATCCGGCAGGCCCTGTCGATTTTGGTGTCGGAGGGCAAGCTGGTAAAAAAACAGGGCAGGGGTACCTTTGTTTCGGAGCAGAAGGTTGAAATTACCCTTTTTTCATGGATTGGGGAAACTCTTCGGGGGGAAGAAATTCTGCGGCAGACAATAGAGGCCTTTGAGCGGAAAAACCCCGCCATCCATGTAACGGTCATTCCCACCGATTATCTTCATGCCCGGGATGATCTGCTCCGGCTGATAACGAACGGGAAAGCACCTGATGTTGCCCAAATCGTATCTCCCTGGACAACCTATTATTCCTCCATGGGAGCTTTCGAGCCCCTGGAAGATCTACTGCCGCCGGAGAATATCGGCGGCCGTTTCGAGGACAAGGACCTTTCCGGCGGACGGTATCTGAACAGACTCTACTCCGTTGCGTGGGGGCTGTGTCCCCTCTCCCTTATTGTCAACAAAAATTGTTTACGCGATTTGGGTATGGAACAACTCGATACGCCGATGTCCCTCGATCAGTTTTCTAAAATTTGTCTGCGGGCAAGCAGGGCATACGGGGAAAACGGCAAGTACGCCTACGGGATCAATCTTCTCCATGATGAGACCGACTTTTTCCGCATTTACACATTTCTCCAGGCTTTCGGCGGCGGCTTTGTGAATGCCGAAGGGGAGGTCATCTTCAATTCTCGTGAAAATGCCTCGGGCTTCACCTGGCTGAAAAACTTTGTATCGACGACGGAAATTTTAAAAACGGACATTTATACAATACGGAAGGAATTTGCCCGGAACAAGGTGCTTTTTATGACCGACGGGCCCTGGATAAAATATATGATGGAGGAGGAGACGGGGGAGCCCTTTGAAAAAAATTTCGAAGTGGTGCTCAATCCGACATTTTCGGCAAACGTTTCGTTATCCTGGAATTATAATCATGCTTTGGCCATCTGCGCCCAGAGCAGAAACAAGGTGCACGCGGCGCGGTTTATCGATTCCGTTACGGCAGAGCCCGATGTAGGCGGGCTCTATTATCAGTTATCGGGACATCTGCCGCTGAATCAGGAGCAGATTGAGAAACCGGAGTTTGATCGTCCGAATTTCAGGGCGTTTTGGAAACAGATCGAGAATTCCGAGTGTCTTAACGCGGAAAATTCGATGTTTGAAAAGGCAATGGTCCTCTGCATGGACGCGGTGCAAAAAATTTTCTTCGACGGTGTAAACGTGAAAGAAGAGCTGGATGAAAAACAGTATTATTTAAAGATGCTGTATTATGGATAAATATGTACAAAAGGCAATAACCCCGTTGGGGATAAAAACAAATGAAAAGGAGTATTGTATGAAAAAGATCACACTGATGGTATTGGTTGTGCTGTTGGCTTTTGCCCTCGCGGCGCCGCTGTTCGCGGGGGGGAAACAGGAAGAGAAAGCCTCCGGCGGAGGTGCCGAAACGGAGGCGGAAGACGAGGTAAAAATCGCTTATATTTGTAAAATGCTGACACACCCCTGGTTCCAGGAAGAAGAGAAGGGCGCAAAGGAAAAAGCTGCCGAACTCGGAGTCGAGTACATCGGTATCGATGCCAACTTGGACGACGAAGCCTTCATGCAGGGCATGGAAAGCGCCCTTGCCCAGGGCGTGGACGGACTGATGGTCTGTATTACCGACGCGGAAATGGGGCCGACCGTATCCCAAATGGCGGCGGACGCGGGAGTTCCCTTAGTAGCCATCAACGATCCCTTCAACGACCATAACGGCGACCCGATTCCCCATGTCGGCGTGGATACCTACGGTACCTGTTATATGGGCGGCGAAGCGATGGCTGAACTTGCAAAAGAAAAAGGATTTTTCGACGCGGGAAACAATGTAAAGGTGATGAGTGTAAATGTATCGTTTAAATCCTTCCTCCATGAACGGACCCTCGGTTACCAGGACGGGATTATGGAAAACACCCCCTTAGGCCCGGAAGACATGATTACCGAAGACAATGAAACGGGGATGTTTGAACAAGTGCTGCCCGTGGCGCAGTCGATTATCAACGCAAATCCGGATGTTACCCACTGGCTGGTGACCGGCTTGAACGACGACAGCGCGGTTGCTCCGTTGCGGGCCTTTGAAGAATCGGGCTTCAACATGGACAATGTCATTGCCTGTGGAATGGGCGGATACAGCCTTTCCTATGAAGAGTTTGAAAAGGGCAACGACACCTACCTTGCCATTAAACTGCAGCCGCAGCAGCATGGAAGCGAAGGCGTGCGGGTCCTCTATGAAAACATCGTGGAAGGGAAACCGATCGAACGGTTTACCACAACTTCCGGTGTTGTCGTTGGAATTGACGAATATCAGAACTACAGCTGGGAATAAGAGGAAACAGCTCATTGTTATCGGCCGGGGGGCTTTTCCGCCTCCCGGTTGTTTTATAAAATACAAGTCCGGGAAGAACAAACGATGGAAGAACTGCTGTTAGAATCAGTTGGAATAAGCAAGGCCTTCGGCGGGGTGCAGGCGCTGGACGAAATCCGGTTTCAGCTGCGCCGAGGCGAGGTCCACGCGCTGGTGGGGGAAAACGGTGCCGGGAAGAGTACCTATATCAAAATTGTAAGCGGTGTGTATACGAAAGACGCCGGAACGACGTTCTTTGACGGGAAGGAAATCGATTTCAAGTCCAACTTGGAGGCCCGGGAACACGGTGTCGGCATGGTCCCTCAGCTTATCGATCTTGCTCCGAAACTGACGGTCGGGGAAAATATTTATATGGGGATGTATCCACGGACGAAGATGGGCTTTGTGGATTGGAAGAAGCTGTACCGGGACGCGGAGGAAATCGCGGCAACCTTCGGTATGGAGGAGATGGTCCGGAAGCGGGTGGAGCAGCTCGGCACCGGCCACCGGCAGCTGATTGAGATCCTGAAGGCCCTGGTTTTCGACACCAAGATTATCGCTTTCGACGAACCGACGGCCGCCCTTTCCGACGAGGAAACGAAGGGGCTGTTCGAGCTGATAGCGAAATTGAAACAGCGGAATATATCGATTATTTATGTCAGCCACCGATTGGACGAACTGTTTCAAATAGCCGACCGGGTTTCGGTCCTGAAAGACGGGAAATATGTGGGGACCCGGAACGTAAACGAAGTGAGCAAGGACGAAATTGTCTCGATGATGGTCGGGCGCGAGCTGGACCTGTTCGGCGAGGACAAGCGGAAAAACAAGGGCCGGGAAGAAGTTGTTTTTGAAGTGAGGGACCTTCGAAATGAAAACAACGTCAACGGTGTCAGTTTTCAAATCCGCGCCGGTGAAATCGTGGGCTGTTTCGGGATGGTCGGGTCGGGGCGTACGGAAACGGTAATGGCGGTATTCGGGGAAGACCCCTTGAAAAGCGGCGAGATCTATCTCCGCGGAAAAAAAGTGGAGATAAAAAGCCCCATGCACGCCGTTAGGATGGGAATCGGTTTGGTGCCGGAGAACAGGATCACCCAGGGGGTCATTTTAAAAGCGCCCATCAAGAACAACATCACCCTTCCCTTCGTGCAGAAGATTGCTGCCGGCCGCGGCGGGATGATCGACATGAAGGAAGAGAAACGGATAGCCGTAAAGCACATGCGGGACTTGAAGGTAAAGGCCCCGAACGAAACGGCCGCGGTACGGACGTTAAGCGGAGGGAACCAGCAAAAGGTGTCCATCGCGAAATGGCTTGCCACCCGGAGTGATGTTATTATCTTCGACGAACCGACCCACGGAATCGATGTGGGAGCGAAAGCGGACATTTACGAACTGCTGCGGGAACTTTCGGAGGAAGGGAAGGGGATTATCATGATTTCCAGCGAACTGCCGGAAGTAATGAATGTGTGCGATCGGATCCTGATATTCCGGGACGGAAAGGTAGTCAAAGAGTTTGCTGATGTCGCGGATTTAACGGAAGAGGATGTGGTGAAATACGCCTTAGGCTGACTGTCCACACTGAAACTAACGAGAGCGGAGAACATAGATGGAAAATACAATTGAACGGAAAGAAACGGTAAGGCGGGTCTTGAACAATTTGAGGATGCTCTTTGTACTCATCGGGTTAGTCATCCTCTTTTCGATTTTATCGCCCTATTTTTTAACCGCCCGGAACCTCATGGCCATCGGGCTTACGATCTCGGTTATCGGAATCGTCTGTATCGGGCAGTCGATGGTGCTGATGACGGGGGATTTCGACCTGTCCGTCGGTTCGGTCGCCGGGTTTTGCGGAATGGTCGTGGCCTGGCTGACGAAAAACTACGGGCTTTACATTCCCATGTTTCTTGTCGGCCTTGCCATTGGCGGGCTCATCGGATGCATCAACGGACTATTGGTAACGAAGGCGAAGGTCAACGCCCTCATTACCACGCTCTCGATGATGACCATTTTTCAAGGGGCTACGTTTTTAGTCAGTAACGGGTTTGCCGTCGGTGTCAATCAGGATGATTTCCGCTTTTTAGGGACATACCGGTTGGCGGGAATACCGATGCCGATTATTATTCTGGTTGTACTGTATATGATATTTTTCTTTATTCTGAAGTACAGCGTTTTCGGACGGTACATCTACAGTATCGGAGGAAACCCCGAGGCGGCGCGGCTGTCGGGAATTAATGTAGACAAAATCAAGGTACTGGTATTTACCTTTACGGGGATCCTTTCGGCCTTCGGCGGGATCCTTCTTGCGTCGCGTTTGGGAAGCGCGCAGACCACCGCCGGAAGCCAGTATCCGCTGAACTCTATCGCGGCCTGTGTTTTAGGGGGGATAGCAATCGCCGGAGGTGAGGGCAATATCCTAGGCGCGCTTATCGGCGTTGCCATTATCGGCGTGCTGAAATCGGGACTGATAATGGTCAATATGCCCTCCTACTATCAGTGGATAGCAAACGGTATCGTACTCATCGCGGCGGTTTATCTCGATACGCGGAGAAAACGGTAAAGGAACGCGGTATGACACACCGGGAACGGGTACTGCGGACCCTTGCGCACCGGGAACCCGACAGGGTGCCCATCGACTTCGGCGGAACGGGGCAGACGGGAATAAGCGCGAGCACATTGTACAGGCTGCGCCGGCTGATCGGTTTGGACGAGCATCCGATAAAAATAATCGAACCATTTCAGCTTTTAGGGGAGGTGGAGGACGACCTTCTCGATTACCTAAAGGTGGATGTGGTCGGGCTCTGGAACCGGGGGACCCTCTTCGGTCTTACGAACGAGGAGTGGGAGCCCTGGAAAATGCCCGACGGGACCCCTGTCCTGATGTCGAAGGGTTTTGCCTATGATGTCGATGCAAAGGGAGATACCTATGTATATCCCCGGGGCGACCGTTCGGTCCCGCCGAGTCTGCGCCTTCCAAAGGGGGGATACTTCTTCGACAACATCAACCGCTCCGGTGAAATAGACGAACATGACCTGGATGCCCGCCGGGATTTTGCGGACCTCTACGCCGTATTTTCCGATGAAGACGCGCTGCACCTGGAGCGGGAGGCAAAGCGGCTTCGGCAGTCCACCGACAGGGCCGTTATTTACAATTTCAACGGCGGCGGGTTCGGGGACGCGGCAATAGTCCCCGGTCCGTATGAGAAGCATCCGCGGGGTATCCGGAAGCTGGAGGAGTGGTACATGGCCCATTATCTGTATCCGGAGTACCTGCATGAATTGTTCCGTTTTCAAAAGGAAGTTGCCCTCGAGAACCTGCGGATAATACGAGACGCCGCGGGCGATAACATCGATGTCATCAATATCAGCTGTACCGATTTCGGGAGCCAAAACGGGGAGCTGATGTCCCGAGAGCAGTTCCGGGAGTTTTATCTTCCCCATTACGAGGAACTGAACGGCTGGGTCCACGCGCATACATCCTGGAAAACGCATTTCCACTGCTGCGGTTCGATTACAAAACTCTTAGACGATTTTGCCGCCTGCGGAGTTGACGTGCTGAACCCCGTACAGTGGACGGCGGCTGGTATGGACCCGTCCATGCTCAAGGAAAAATATGGAAACCGCTTTACCTTTTGGGGCGGCGGAATAGACACGCAAAAGACGCTGCCCTTTGGAACGCCCGAGGATGTCCGGTCTCAGGTACTGGAAAAATTATCGATATTTTCCCCCGGCGGAGGCTTTGTTTTTAATACAATCCATAATATACTGGGAAAAACTCCCCCGGAGAATGTGCTGGCTATGTTTGATGCCGTGAAGGAGTTTCATAACGGAGAAACGAAGGAAGGTATGTGATGACAGGTAACGACAAAGTAACATTCGCGCTGTTTTTCGGGAACCGGGGTTTTTTTCCGGCGTCTCTCATGGAAGCGGCCAGGAAAGAATTGACGGAAACCCTTGCGAAATTGGGATACGAATACATTATTCTCGACGCGGAAGCGACCCGCTACGGCGCGGTTGAAACCCCGGAAGAGGGAAAAATTTACGCAAGGTTCTTAGAGGAAAACAAGGGGCGGTACGACGGGATTATCCTCTCTCTGCCGAATTTCGGGGATGAAACGGGGGCCGTTGAAGCGCTGAAACATGCCGGCGTACCGATTTTCATTCAGGCCTACCCGGATGAGCTGGACAAAATGTCGCCGGACAAGCGCCGGGACGCGTTTTGCGGGAAGTTTTCCATTATGGATGTATTTAAACAGTACGATATCCCCTTTACGGTGTACAAGCCCCATACGGTCAGTCCCGGAAGCGGCAAATTCGCCGAGAACCTCGACAACTTCGCGCGGGTGTGCAGGGTGGTCGGCGGAATGAAGGAGTTGACCGTCGGCGCGATCGGCGCGAGGACAACTCCCTTTAAAACCGTTCGAATCGATGAACTTACCCTGCAGAAATACGGCATTACCATGGAAACCTTCGACCTTTCCGAAGTGTTTTCCCGCATGCGGGGATTGAGCGATACGAACGTGGAACTGCAGGAAAAACGGGAAATTCTTTCGAATTACGCCTCCTGGCAGGGTGTCCCGGAGGTCAATTTTGACAATATAGCGCGCTACGCTGTTGTTCTCGACCAGATGATAGGAGAGCACAACCTGGACGCGGTGGCGGTACGCTGCTGGATCGAACTTCAGCAGGAATTCGGCATTTCTCCCTGCGTTGTATTGAGCGAAATGAACAATCGCAAGAGGACGGCGGCCTGCGAGGTGGACATCGGCAGCGCCGTTACCATGCATGCCCTCTCCCTTGCTTCCGGAGATGCCGCCACCTGTTTGGACTGGAACAACAATTACGGAGACGAAGAAGATAAGTGTATTTTATTCCACTGCGGGCCGGTTCCTGCAAAATTGATGAAGGAAAAGGGCAGAGTGGTAGACCACGAAATTCTTAAAAATTCCGTCGGTCCCGGCTGTTCCTACGGTCCGAGTGTCGGCAGGATACGCCCTTTCGACTTTACCTACGGCAACCTGATCAGTGTAGACGGCCGGCTGGAGTTTTATCTAGGCGAGGCCGCGTTTACCGATGATCCCGTTCCGGAGGATTTTTTCGGCTGTGCCGGCGTGGCGGAATTTGCCGACCTGCAGAACACGCTGATGAGCATCGGCTGCTTAGGACACCGGCATCATGTTGCCCTGACGCCGGGGAAAGTGCTTTTTCCGGTGTACGAAGCATTTGTAAATTATCTCGGGTACAATGTGGATATAGTATAGGTCCCTAATCGTTAAACAGGTCCTGCAGCCGCTCGACTTCTCCCTGGGCTATCTGCTGCGGGTTTCCCGACAGTATGCCTACCACCGAACGGAAGGGTTTCCCTACATGCATTCCGGTGCTGTCGATGGAAAATTCGCATATCTGCTTGTTGTGCATCGACCCGCGCATCTTCAGAATAGTCAGGCCGCGCCGCATCTCGCCGTACATTTCCACGTAGCGAAGCAGGATAATGGAGTCGGTTAAGGTGGAGATGTGGGCTTCCGTAACGGAAACACCCCCGGTCAGGGTGGAAGTGGTGGCGGTGAACAGTCCGGCTATTTCCTGGTGTTTAATAAATGAAGTAAGGCTGATGACAAACTCGCGGAACCCCTTTACCGTCGCTATCCGTTCGAGGGCGGAGAGGCTGTCTATTGCCACGCGGTTCGGTTTAAACTGCTCGACTTCGTCTTTCACATAGATGAGATGGTTTTCCAAACTGTCCACTTCAGGATACATGCACATTATTTTTAAATCGCCGCTTTTCTCCATCTTTTCGTAATTGACGCCCCATCCCTTCGCGTTTCGGAGCAGCTGTTCGCGGCTCTCCTCGAAGGCAAAGAGCATGCACTTTTCACCGTTTTTAATACCACCGGCGATAAACTCGGTTGTCATTAACGTTTTTCCGGTACCGGTGGCGCCGCTAACAAGGATAACGGAATCCCGGAAGAACCCGCCGCCGCACATCTTGTCGATGTCTTTGTTTCCCGAGGTCACCCGGACGTCG
>CAZSGZ010000154.1:0-8596 GCA_964606455.1 uncultured Spirochaetales bacterium | reverse complement strand
TAAATATACAAGCGGATTTCAGAAATCGGAATTGATTATTATCGGGGCCCGACCCTCCGTGGGAAAAACGGCCCTCGCTCTCTCCATGGCGGCGAATATGGCGGTGAATCATAAAATACCCGTCGGGTTTTTTACACTTGAAATGTCCGATATGGCCTTGGTGCAGCGTCTTGTTTCAAGCGAAGCCCGTATTAATTCTGAAATGCTCCGGACGGGAATGCTCAGCCCGGCAAACTTCAACGACCTGACGGAAGCCGCCGGCCGGATATACGAGGCGCCGCTTTTTATCGACGATACGCCGAGTATTAAACTTTTAGACCTGCGGGCCCAGGCGCGGCGGATGAAATCGCAGCAGAAAATCGAGGCCCTCTTTATCGATTACCTTACCCTTGTCGGTTCGGAGAGCAGGGACCTGCCGCGGCATGAACAGATAGCGGAAATTTCCCGGTCCCTGAAGGCCCTTGCGCGGGAACTCAACATTCCGGTCATCGCTCTCTCCCAGGTCCGCCGTGAAAGTGAAGGGAAGCGGCCGAATTTGGCGGATTTACGGGAATCCGGCTCCATCGAACAGGACGCGGACGTAGTCATCTTTCTCCACAGGGACCGGGGGACGGAGATGGACAATCAGGAACAGCCGAACGTTATTACAACCGAACTTATTCTTGCCAAACAGCGTAACGGACCGGTAGGTATGCTCGAGATTGCATTTATTCCGAAATACACCAAGTTTGAATCACTTTCCCGTGAAAATGTGTGAGGGCTTAACAAAAATCAAAAAAAGCGGTAGAGTTGTCCCATGAGTTTAAAGGATGCCTACGATTTTGAATTTCTCGTAAATGAAGCGGAACGGCTCGTACTGGAGGAACTTGAAGAACAGCTGAAAGCAGATGGGGAAGGTAATATCTGTAAATGCCAGGACTGCGTTCTCGATATGGCTGCCTACGCGTTAAATAATGTCCAGCCGGCCTACAGAGCTTCCCTGATGGGGAAGCTGTATGCCACTAATGTTGAGGATTCAGAATACGGAGAGCAAATTCGCTCTGCCGTTGCTCTCGCAATCGAGAAGGTGCGGAAAAACCCGATGCATTCTTAATTCAGCCGCAGAGAGCGCGCCCGGTAATCAGGCAGCCGTTTTATGCCGTCGTACACGCCGATATATTTACCGGCCCCCGGGGACGAATAATATTCACCGTCGGCTAAAAGGGCAATCCATTCATAATCCCGAAACATGTAAAAATTCATAATGCGCCGCTTTTCCTCTTTTTCCCATACGGTAATCGAGTGATCGGTATTGATTGTATAGAGAAAATTATTATACAGGAAAATCCGCCGCGGGATGTTTTCATACTGGCGGTATTTCGAGGTGTTTCTCCGTGTTACTTCGGTAACCCCGTCAAATCCCAGGGAGGTGTACACCGTGGACGAATCCGGCTCCAACGCGATTTGCGCGGTTAAATCTTCTCCGGAGTAGGAGAGCAGTTCCCTCCCTCCGCTGAAGGAGGGGTATTGAAATGATTTCAGGACAGTGCGGGTGGAGCCCGCGTTCTGCTCAACGGCGAGGGTATATATTTTTTTCTCTCCCTCGTGATATTTTGCTTCGTAGATGAGGATGCTGCTGTCGAATACGGGGACCGTTTCCCCTGTTGTACGGTTAACATTGAGTATGGACGCGTTAAAGCCGGAAGCCCGGCTTTTCCCGAGAAAAATATTGTCTTCCGCTAAGGCCGCCGTTTTAATGCCGAACCCCGGGTAGGAAAAATTCCGCCGCAAGGTTTCAGGGTCGAGGAGGGAACAGGTGCCGCTGCTTTCAAGCGTTAAAATACAATCGTCGTAGACAGTAACCTGCAGCAAGTCGGAGGCAAACTCGGCGGTCTCCGCTTCTTTCCTCTCCTCTCCGCCGCTGTCCGGAAAAAAATAACTGAGGACTCCCGGCTGCTGCTGCCAAAGGAGGAAGCCGCTGTTGTCTAAGGCTGTTACGGACAGCGGCGGAGTAAATGAAGTATCGTACTGGCTGACTTCGAAAGATGCGGGGGCCGAGTTGAAGCCGCCCCGGGAGAAAAACTCGGAATCGATAAGAAAGACACCGTTACCCGCCGTAAAGGCCATGCGGTTTTGCGAAAAGGAAAGAGTATTAATTGGAGCAAGGATGTTCCGGTCTATGGTCCGCTCTTTAGAATCTCCCATGCTGGTAAAGAACCCGATGTCCCCCCGGTCCTTCGGTATATAAAGGGTATTGATATGAAATATTCCCGTACCGGGAACGATGTCGTTTGTAGTGCCGATTTTCCTCTCTTTCAATTCGCCGGAAGATACGTTCACGGTACTTACCTGATAGTTGTCTTCCGAAGGGTAGAGGCACATGAAGTCGCCGGTAAGAGAATTAGTGGAAATGGCTGAAATATTTTCAATACTGGTTTCGGCGATAACGGTACCGCTGGTAAGGTCGATAAAAAGAAACCGTTTCCTATCCGAGGCGGCCATAAATCGGAGGTTTGCCGTAAATTCAATTTTTTCCAAATCCGGCAGGGTTGTAAAGCTGTATTTTCGTTCGCCTTCACGGATATCGTAATAGTAGAGTTTGCCGGAAGGGCTGTAGGTGATGATGGTATTTTCGCTCGGGGAGACGGCGAAATGGGAAACGATCCCGAATCCCCGGGAAAGATAGGGAAGTTTTCTTCCGGTTTCTCCCCGAAGGACCGTTAAACTGTCCCATGAAGTTTTCGAGTAAATAAGATAGGAGCCTTTCGGTGAATATTCGATGCACAGGGGAAGTTCTTCGAGGTCCCGGCTGTACAATTCCGCCTTCGTTTTCCAATTCCAAACGGTCAAGAGATATGAATTGATGCCGTTTTTTTGGACCGCGGCGACATGCGGTTTAGTAGGATGCAGGACGATTTTTAATACCGGGTAGTGTGAAATCTGCAGCAGACTGACCAGTTTTTTCGTGTCCGTGTCCCAGGCCCGGACTGTTCCGTCGTCGCCGCCGGAAAAAAGCAGGTTGTCCCGCTCATCGACATCCAGTGACCGGACGGGGCCGGTATGTCCCGAATTGATAACAACTCTAGTGTCCGCCGCCGAAAGGGCCGCCGCCGTGAAAACTGTAAGGCAAAGGAAAAAAAACAGCCGCTTCATTGTCAATCCTCCCCTATGTAGCCTTTGCTGATTGAAACATACGGCGGGGCGAGTATCTCGTGCAGGTCTTCTTTTTTCATAATCTCCTGAAAATCCTTTTCAATTTTTTCATAGAAATCAGTACCGATGTCGGCAATACCGATTTCATCGTTTCTCAGTCCGTGGATACGAAAGCGGAGTCCGCTTTCCGCCGCGGTATCGAGAAAAACAGAGAGGTCCGAACCGGGTCCCCCCTTTTTTACGTAGAAGTATTTTATAATTTCAATAATTCTATCGTCTAAGCCGTTTGTGAAAATAATAATTTTTTCTACCAATTCGGGATAACCGAATACAACCCTTTCGGCGGAGGGAAGGTCCAGACCGCCGCTTAAAAAAGGCAGCCGTTCATTTTCCGGCCTGTACAGCAGATCAATTCCGTATTGTTCATCCCGGATTCTTGCCGGTATTTCCGGTTTCAGCAGGGCATTACAATCTTCGCAGCGGATGGACATAAATGTTCCGCTGCAAATTTCCTCGAAAAGACCGGGATGTTCCGCCGTATTGTAGGTTTCGGGGACATCGATTTCAATTGTATTTCCGCAGTTACATTGTATTTTCGTCATGGCCCTAAGAATATCACCTTTTTATAAGAAAAAAAACATCATTGAACGTTGCAAATAAAAACAGCGCGAGAATCAAGGTAATTCCGATACTCTGATACCGGTAAATTACCTTCGGTTTCAGAGATTTTCCCCGTATCATTTCAATGAGAAAAAGCAGCACCATCCCCCCGTCTAAGGCGGGGATCGGCAGCAAGTTCATAAAGAAGATGGCAACACTGAGGAGGGAAAGAAACCGGAACATATTGGAAAAACCGCTTCCGATTCCGGTCCTGAAGCTCTGACTGGCTACCTCGCCGACATAGTAGGTTATTCGGATCGGTCCGGACAGGGACTCGCGCAGGTTGACCCCCCGGAACAGCAAACCGATGCTTTTTACCGTAAGGGCCATTGTTGACGCTGTTTCCGCCGCTCCCTTTCCTATTGCCCTAAGCGGTCCGATCCGCGGCGACCGGTAGGTCAGCACCTCGAAGGTAATGCCGATTTCCGGATAGCCCTGTTCGGTCATTTCCGGGACAACTTCCGCTGTTAATTCTTTTCCGCCGCGAAGCAGCTCGAAGGTGATGGTTTCCGGCGGGGTTCCCATGAGGGCGGAAAAATCGACGGTATGGCGGATTTCTTTTCCGTTAGCCCGCAGTATTCTGTCTCCCTCCCGCAGACCCGCCTTATCCGCCGGAGTCCCTTCGACAACGCTGCCGATAACCGGATCGATCCACGCGTATACCCCGATTTTCCCGATTCCGGTTGAAGGGTCCATCTCGGGCGTAATTTCCGACTCGTAGAGGCTGTCCCCCCGCTTGAATGTTATAGAAATTGTTTCATCCGCCGAGACTGATATTATTTCCTGCAGGTCCCGGTAGTGCCGCACTTCTTTTCCGTCCAGCTCGACAATCCTGTCCCCTTCCTCGAGGCCGGTCCGCTCCGCCGGGTAGGGGGTCTCTCCTTCAATAGGGATTATTTTATTGCCGTACGTTTGAATTTCGAAACCCGCGAGCCAAATAATCGACAGGACCACAACGGCGAAGAACAAATTCGCGGCGGGGCCGGCAACGGAAACAGCGATCCGCTTCCACGGTTCGGCTGAGAAAAATGAACCCGGTTCCTTTGGTATGGTATCTTTTCCGCTCTGCCATGCTTCCCGAAGGACATGTTCCCCCTTCATTTTACAATAGCCGCCGATGGGGAACGCGGAAATGCGGTATTCGGTTTTTTCCCGCTTCCAGGACAGCAGCTTCGGCCCCCAGCCGATAGAGAACGTCTCGACCTCGATGCCCGCGGCGCGGGCGGCAAAGAAATGCCCTGTTTCATGGACCAGGATAACGATTCCGAGTCCTATTATTCCGAGAAGTATACTTATAACCATATTAATAATCCTATTACCTTAACAAATTGTTGAAAAATCGTGCAATACCGGCTTACTACAGTCCGGCAAATACAAAATAAAAGAGGGGAGCGCTGAACAGGAGAGAATCGAGAGAATCGAGAAACCCTCCCCGCCCCGGGATTATCCTCCCCGAATCTTTCACTCCTGCCGACCGTTTTAAAGCCGATTCAAATAAATCGCCGCCGATTGCCGTCAGTCCCAGCCCGATTCCAAGAAGTGCCGCCAATGCCGGATGGAGAGGAAACCGCAGAGGAAAGAAGACCGCGGCGGCGGTTGCCGAGGCGCAGGAGAAAAAGATTTCCGTTAGAAATCCGATAATTGTTTTATTCGGACTTACCTCGGTTATAACAGTGCCCCGTTTTCCGAAGAGCTTCCCCATAACGTATGCCATCGAATCGCTTATAAAAATGGTAAGGATGAGAAAGAGCAGCAGAAATGCCGGATTTTTCAAACCGGTGCATTTAATACAGAATACAAAAAAGACACCCGGGTAAAAGATAAGAAATAAGCCCGCCCCCGCTCGGGGGATGATTTTCGGCATGTCCGTTTTTTTCGGAATAAGGACCGAAAACAGCAGCATTAGCCCCGCGATACTGATAAAAAACGCGGATTCAAAGTTTTTCCCGGGAAAACTGTCTCCGAGAAATTGCGCGGTATCGAGAAAGGCCCACGTACAGAGCAGCCCGGACAAAACGGCCGCCGCGTATCTAATCAGCGGCGCGGAATTTTTTAATATAAGCTTTCCGGCTTCGAGTGTCGAAGCGGCGGCAATGCCGATGAACAGCACATTGACAGCGAGAAAGTTTTTAAAAGGCAGAAACAAAATAATACCAATAACGGCGGGGACAGCGGTTACAAACAGGACGATACGTGTAGTTCCTTTTTTCATGGTTTTCTCAAGCCCCGCCGAAACGCCGCTCTCTCCCCTGAAACGATGTTATTGCTTCCCGCAGGTCGGTTTCTCCGTAATCGGGCCAGAGCGTTTTCGAGAAATAGAGTTCCGCGTAAGCGCTCTGCCACAGTAAAAAGTTGCTTGTCCGCTGTTCTCCCGCGGTCCGTATAATTAAATCCGCCTCGGGCAGCCAGGGTATATCCAAATGTTCTTGCAGCAGGTCTTCGGTAATGTGCTTCGGTTTGCCGTATCGGTGCTCTTTTCGGGCCGAATCGATGTACCGGTTCACTGCTCTGCAGATTTCGTCCCTTCCCCCGTAATTGATGGCGAGGTTTAAGGTCATTCCTTGGAACTCCCCGGTATCTTTCATAACACTGTAAATTTCTTTCTGCACAAACCGGGGAAGGGCGGAAATATCTCCGCTGTGGACGACCCGTATTTTATTTTCTCGGTAAAAATCATACTCTTTCCGGAGGTGCTGCTGAATTAACCGCATGAGGAACGAGACCTCCTCTTCCGCCCGGCGCCAATTCTCCGTGGAGAATGTATACAAGGTAAGGTACGTAATTCCCATTTCGGCCGCCGCTTGAACGGTCCGTTTCGCTGCAGTCAGCCCTTCTTTATGTCCCGCTGTCCGAGGCAACCCCCGTGCTTTTGCCCACCGCCCGTTACCGTCCATAATGATGCCGACGTGGGTGGGCAGGGCTGTATCTTCGGACATTATATTTCCATAATTTCTTTTTCTTTTTCTTCTAAAATCTTATCGATTTTTTCCACGCTTTCATCGGTCATCTGCTGTATTTCGTCCATACCCTTCTTTTCATCATCCTCGGTAATGGTACTGTCTTTCTGCAGTTTCTTCAGGCTGTCGTTTGCGTCCCGGCGGATGTTCCGTACGGCGACTCTTGCCTGTTCCGCCATGTTTTTTGCCATTTTAACGTATTCCTTCCGGCGTTCCTCCGTAAGGGGCGGGATGTTGATTCGTATAACTTTTCCGTCGTTGTTCGGGTTAAGGGAGAGCTCCGATTTTTGAATTGCCTTTTCAATTTCTCCGAGTACCGAAGGGTCCCAAGGCTGAATGACAACGAGACGGGCTTCGGGGACTGAGATGGTGGCTACTTGATTTAAGGGGGTCGGGTTTCCGTAATATTCAACCCGTATTTTATCAAATAACGAGGTCGATGCCCGGCCGGTACGAATGGTGTTGAAATCATCCTTTAAACTGTCGATGCTTTTGCCCATCCGTTCTTTTGCGTCCGCGATAATCTCTTTCATTTCGGTCTCCTTGTAAAAGGGCCGCCGGACCCCGGGGCAGGCGGCCGTTTATACTTCTTCTCCAATGCTGTAATAGATATATTCGATAATATTAATTTTACCGCCGGCTTCTTTCGAAACCTGCTTCATGACTTCTTCAACACTCTGCTTGTCGTCTTTGACAAATCCCTGTTTCAGGAAACAGATTTCAGACAGGTGCTTGTTCAGTTTTCCTTTTACGATTCCCTGGACAACGTTTTCCGGCTTGCCGAGATTTTTGGCCTGAACGGTAAAAATCTCTTCCTGTTCTTTCATATACTGTGCATCAACATTCTCGGCCGAGAGATATTTCGGGTTGAATGCGGCAATGTGAAGGGCACAGTCGAAGACGAACTCCTTTACCTTTTCATGTGATGCCAATTCCGGTTTTTCGACCGAAGCTTTTACCAATACGCCGATCCTTCCTTCACCGTGGATGTACTCGACAACAAGTTCGTTTTCTCCCACCGGCAATGTATTAAATCTGCGTATGGAAATATTTTCTTTTAATTTGCTGATCTCTTCTTTTACCCGTGTTTCCAGTTCATCCGTAACCGATTTTAGGTTTTCATCCATTATTTTAATAAGAAGAGATTCACCTAATTTAATAAAATCATTGTTTCGGGCGACAAAATCGGTTTCACACGATAATTCCAGGATCCCCGCCTTTATGTCGTCAATGCGCGTAAAAACGCGGCCTTCTTCCGTTGCTCTGCCGCTCCGTTTTGCCGCGGCCGCGAGGCCGAGTTCTTTTAGAATCTTTTCTGCTTTTTCATAATCGCCTCCGGCTTCCTGCAGGGCCTTCTTGCACTCCATCATTCCGGCGCCGGTTTTGTCCCGCAATTTTTTTACATCGCTTGCTTGTATTCCCACTTTTTTCTCCTAATCCTCATATAAGGTATCTTCGTCAACCATCTTCACGGCATCAGCGTCCTGCGCGGGGACTTCTTCCTCCACTTCAGGTGCAGTTTCCTCTACGGTTTCCTCTTCGGGATTATAGTCGGAGTAGTCCTTATCGGTAAAGGTTTTCTTATTTTCCTCTTCGCCGGATTCCGTTTCCGCATCTCCGCCTACTACGGCACCGACACTGACTGTTTCAATCTCGGCTGTGGTATCAGCGGCGGGTTCACTGTCCGCCGTTTCTTCCTGGCTTTCTTCATCATCCTGGAGAGTTTCGATTACCTCTAGTCCGATTTCCGCGTCCGCCTCTACCACCGCGTTTGCTATAATCTGGGTGAAGAGGGTAATGGCACGGATTGCATCGTCGTTTCCCGGGATCGGGTAGTCGATATTCTC
>CAZSGZ010000153.1:3594-8652 GCA_964606455.1 uncultured Spirochaetales bacterium | reverse complement strand
CGCTGATCACCCTCTTTTCCGGCATCGTCGTGATGCTCGTTATCGGAGGAGGCGTGGTTTGCGGAAAGTACCTCGGCGAAAAAAACGATAAAGCGGCCTCCGACACCTTTACGAAGACCATGATTATCCTCGGCGGGTTTACCCTGCTTTTTTTCGCGGCGGGGCTGATATTTATCGATCCTCTTATTTCCCTGCTCGGTGCCGACGAGGGCTTGAGCGCCCTCGTGAAAGAGTATCTCTTTATCGTCCTCTTCTTTATTCCGGGCTTTGCGCTCTCCTTCGCTTTTTCCAATTTCGTGAAGATGGACGGCAGACCGAACCTTTCCCTGGCAAGCATGATTACCGCGGCCGCTCTCAATATCGTGCTGGACGCGCTGTTCGTCGGTGTGCTCCGTTTGGGCCTTACCGGCGCCGCCTTCGCCACGAGCATCGCCTATTCGGTAAGCCTCTTCGTTGCCCTTCCCCACTTTTTCCTGAAAAGGGCCCGTCTTCGGTTTGTCCGGCCGGAGGGGAGGTGGAGAACGATTTTCCGGGCGGTACTCAACGGTTTTTCGGAGTTTATCAATGAAATATCGGCGGGGGTCGTAATATTCATCTTCAACCTCGTTTTGATGAATCGCTTCGGTTCCCGGGGTGTGGCGGCCTTTTCAATTGTCAACTATATTCTCTACTTCGGGGTAATGATCAGTTACGGAATTTCCGATGCCCTGCAGCCCCTCTTGAGTACGAACTTCGGCGCCCGCAATCAGGAGCGGATAGGTTCCTTCCTGCAGTTAGGTATTGTCGTCAATGGTGGGATCGGCATCGTGATCGCCCTGCTGGTCCTGTTGTTTCCCGAAGGGATGATCAATATTTTCCTGCAGGAAGGGGAGGGGATAACAGTCGAGACCGCGCGGCGGTTTCTGCTGTATTTCTGGCCGGCGATGCTGTTAAACGGGATTAACATCGCCCTCTCCTCCTACTTCACCTCCCTCCACAAAGCCGCCTATTCCGCCGCCATCGCGCTGTCAAGGTCGCTTCTGCTTCCCGTTGTTTTCGTTCTTTCCCTGTCGGCCCTCATCGGCGATATCGGTATTTTTATAGCCATCCCTCTCGCTGAATTCGGGACGTTGTTTTTAGCCGTCCTGTTTTTTATACGGAACACCCCGAAGCGGGTCCTTGGGTGGGCGAACGGTGATGTCATTGCCTAATCCTTTTTTTTCATTTATCCTGATTAACAATGGAAATGAGAATTGATAAGAACCTGGCATCTTTTGCCTCGCCGAAAGTACATCAAGAAATAGAATCAGCATATTGGAACACCACATCGTACAAAGAAAAACTCGCAACTATTACGTATTTACGGGAGTGTTTTTATGGACCGGAGGCATCTACCGGACGACTTCAAAGATTTTATACATTCCTTAAACGAAAATAAGGTAAAATATTTGCTTGTCGGCGGATGGGCGGTCGGCTTGTATGGAAATCCCAGAACAACCGGAGATATAGATTTTTTAATCGCGGTTGATGACGACAATTTAGAAAAACTGGAAAGTGCGCTTGTCGGATTCGGAGCGCCGTCGATTGAGATTGCCCATTTCAAGGAAGCCGGAAATTTTTTCAGAATGGGAAGACCTCCGATACAAATAGATATCATTACGGAAGCCGACGGTATAGATATGGATAAATGCTATGCTCGGCGTGAAACAATCGAAATAGACGGCATTCCGGTGTCATTGATTTCAAAACAAGATCTGATTATAAACAAAAAAGCATCCGGCCGTCTTCGAGACCTCGCGGATGCCGAATCCCTCGAGGAAACGTAACCCGCCCCGGTCCGGATTTACCCGGGGTAGTCTGATAAAACGAAGGCCATTCTTTATCCCCCTAAAATCTCGACCCCGTATTTCGACAAGGTACTGTCCGCCGTGTAGAACAGACAGCCTTCAACGACGGCTTGTGCGATAAGCAGCCTGTCGAAGGGGTCCCGATGATGCCAGGGAAGGTCGATTGTCGATTTAAGGTGTTCCTTTTTAATGTCAAGCCAGGTAATCCGGTTATTAATTAAGACGTTATCGATTGTCCGCTGCCAATTCTCCTTGAGGCGTAGTTTCCCGATCGATATCTTAATACAGATTTCCCAGTAACTGGCCGCACTGAAAAAAACGGTATTCTCGAGATTTCTGATGTGTCTCTCCGCGGTACCTTTCGGGTCGGGCTTCCCTTCCATAAACCACAGGAACGTATGGGTATCGAAGAGGATGTTCATTTCATGTAATCCTTGAAGTCATCAAGAGGCGCATCGAAGTCCTCCGCGATGTACTCAACCATACCTTCGGCACAGCCGAATCCCCGCTCCTTCACGGTGTATTTAAGGGGCGTTAATTTCACAAGGGGTTCTTTGCCCCGGGCGATAATGATTTCTTCTCCCGTAAGGGCTTCTCTTATCAGTCTGGAGAGATGCGTTTTTGCCTCGTGAATGGTGACGGTTTTCATAAAAAAATATTAGCTTAGTTCTATGACTTAGTCAAGGAAGTTTTTTCACTTTCCTTTTCCGACATCAACGGCTATCTTGTTAGAAACGGCTGTTTCAGGCCCAGCTCGGCTGGGGCTACCTCTTAGCACCTCCCGAATATACGGAAGAGATAACCGGGATTTACCGGGACATCACCGGCGGGCAGGCTCCGGGCTAGAAAATTTCAGAAAAAGGGTTGACAAACGATGTATTCTGGGCGAAATTTAACCTATAGGTTAACAGAAACCGATGGAAGTTGAAGTAAAGGTTTTTAGAAGCGGTAAAAATGCTTCATTTTACTTTGTATTCATCGGTAGTAAATGCAGGGTTGAAGAATTTATCATCAACCTGAAGAAAAAGAACAAAAACTCTTATGAAAAGCTTATTTCATTTATTGATAAAATCTGTGTAACCGGTATAGAGCCATGGAAGGGTAATGAGGAGAGGTATAAGCGTCTTGAAAAGTATAAGGGAAACACAATTTGGGAGTTAAAGCAGTGGGGAATCCGAATTTTCGATATAGAACAAGGGGAAAATATAATCTTTTTGGATGCATGTGAAAAGAAACAAAATAAAATGAATAAAAAAACCCGGGAAAGTTTAAACCGTTCTAAAACAATAATAGACATACTATTGCGAGGAGGAATCGTAAATGGATTGGGATAAAGAATTCAATGAGGTTCGAACCACAAAAGAATATATGCAGGAGATGCTTCTCCTTGATTTTATAGAGATCATTAGCAAGTATCTGCTAGAAAACAATATGACGAAATCCGATTTAGCGAAAAGGCTGAGAATTTCAAACGCTGCTGTCACGAAAATGTTAAGCGGAAGAGAAAATTTCAGTATTAAGCGTATGGCTTCAATTGCCTATGACTTGGGATTAGCAATTGGGATACATCAACTGAATAGAGCAGCTATTGATGGATTAACTGAAAATGTTCATATGCCCTTATCAAAGTAACGGCACCGCAGGCTCCGGGCTAGAAAGCATCGTCATATTTTACCGGGTCCCGGCCGCCGGCGGATAGTTTGTACATGAAATCGGTGTAGGGGAAGCGGGCAAAGGCTTTTTGCCGGATTTGTTCTCTCAAGTAAGCCGTGCGTTTCAATCTTTCGAAAAATGCAATATCCTGCTGCTTCAATTTTATAAGAATGCCTCCGTCGGAGGTAATGAACCCCGTATCTAATCCCGGCCGCCAGTACCAAAGGACACCCGGCTGTATCTCATCTCCCGGCCGCACGCAGGTGTCGCAGGAAGTGGCCAAACCGTAGTCGGGAATTACATAGAAACCGGTACACAGGACAATGATGAAAATGAAAGCGGCGATACTCGATAGGAGAATGATAAACGTCTTCATACCCTTACATAACCCTTACATCGAAATTGTCAAAATGTCCTCGTTTTTCAGTTTATAATGCGTATTTTGCAGCTTTGCCGGAATGTCGATCCCGTAGGGACAGCGGGGCAGGCATACTCCGCATCCGGTACAGGCGTCCGCCAGCGGGGCGAGGCCGGTGTAGGCTTCCCGCGCGCGGTCCTGGTTTCCGAACCAAAACCGAAGCCGGTCCCGGAGGGCCGCTTCCGGAGTCGGCCGGACAACACCGTCACGGATTTGCCGGTCGTACCAGGCCTCGTACCGAAAAATCCGTACAATATCGATGTTTTCGGGACAGGGCATGCATTTGCCGCAGAACCTGCACACATAGTTTCCCAAGAACGGATGGTTTGCGAGGATGTTTTCCAGTTCCTCCTCCGGCATGGGCGTAAAATTTTCGGCAATTTGAAGGTCCAAGCGCAGCTGGTCCATCCGGTTGCAGCCGACAACCATCGTATCGATGGGCAGAGAGAGGGAAAACCGCAGGCTTTCTTCCACATGCTGCCACAATAACCCGTCGGCGAAAGCTTTCATCCCGACAATTCCTTTCCCGGCTTTTTTTGCCAGAGGAATCAGTGTGTCTTTTGATTCGGGGAAATTGATGCAGTCGAAAAAATTAAAGCCCGTCATCACGGCGTCAATTGGAAATTGCTGGACCGCCCGAATGAGGGTTTCCGGAATTCCGTGGGCCGAGATGCCGATGTACCGGATTTTTCCCGCTTTTTTCGCTTCTAAAAAAGCTTCCGCCGCCCCGCCGGGAGCGAATATGGTTTCAAGGTCCGTAAAACTCTGCACCGCGTGATAAAAGAGCAGATCAATATGGTCCGTATGAAGCCGTTTAAGGCTCTGGTTAATTTGTTCCGCCGCGCTTTCCTTTTCCCGTACTATTACTTTGCTTGCCAAAAAGCATTCGTGTCTCCGGTCTTTCATTACCCTGCCGACTTTCCGTTCCGATTCGCCCGCCCCGTAGGCGGCGGCGGTTTCAATGTAATTGCCGCCCGCGTCGAGGTAGGTATTGATAAGTTCGGCCGCGTCATTGTCCTTCGTTTCGACTAAATGAAAGCCCCCTAACCCGAGTATCGTTATTTCTTCATCCGTACCGCCTAATTTCCGTTTCTGCATTGCAGCCTCCTAATAGTTTTTGCTTTTCCCCTCGAGTACCTGTTTGTGCGTGCTGATGCCGGC
>CAZSGZ010000153.1:0-3584 GCA_964606455.1 uncultured Spirochaetales bacterium | reverse complement strand
CCGCGTACTGACCTCCGCGGCGCCCTCCTTGGAAAGGGGGATTTTCGTCTGCCGGTTTTCGATCCACGGATCGATCATGTCGTCGTAATGGGGATGCCCCGGCATTCCGCACTGCCCTAAGGGGCCGATAATGGAATTGTCATCGATGTCCGCCATGGAAATAATCATCCGAAGGGAGGGGATTGCCGTTACTTCGTACTGTTTTTCCGGAGGGTCCGCGGGGTTGACGGGGGAGTAAAATGCCATATTGACCGAATCGGTCCCTCCGCCGGCCGGATAGGGCCCCCTGTTCAGCAGCATCGACGAGAGTCCTCCCCCCGCGCCGGGATGCCGGTAATAATAGGTGTGAAGCTTTCCCCAGCTCCACTTCGAGGGATTGTTCCCCTGGGATTCTCTAATAAACGCTGCCGTCCGGACAAGACTTTCTTCGCACACCGATTGCAGGTCCGTTCCCTCGGGCAGCAGGGCGGATTTGCCCCGGTGTTCCGGGTAGGTTATAAGTAGATGGTCGATTCCCGGATAGAAAATGTCCATTTGGTTTACATACACCGGCAGGTACTTCCCGAAATGGTCCGAGAGGAGTGTTTTGCAGAACTCGTTTCGGAAAACGGTAAAGACCAGCGCTCCCGATGAATCGGCATTTAGAAAACAGTCCCACTTTTTTAAGAGTTCGGCAGCCAGGACCGCGTCGGGGTGGGTATAGGAAAAGCCGGTCAGTACCGGTACAATCCGCTCCGCCCGCTTTGAGTACAGGTCCTTTTGTATCGTGTTGAAATCGGCAGGTTCCGGAGCTGGCAGCTTCGTAAGCAGTTCCTCGATCCTGTCGTGCCGGTAGGGGGCCGCCCAGCTGTAGGATGTCCGTTTCGCGGTCTTTTCTTCCGCCGATTTATTGTTAGCGTTCACGAAATAACCGGTCCGCGGGTTTTCCAGGGCGGGGTTCTGCTTAGCCGGGTAAAACCCCTTCCAGCCGCATTTTCCCGAGCTCCCGTCGGCGGGAACGCGGCCGGAGTAGCCTTTCCGTTTCGGACAGCGTCCCGTCGCGTACCATCCGATGTTCCCTTCGGTATCCGCGTAAACGATGTTCTGTCCCACCGAAGCGATCAATTCGGCCGCTTTCAACAGCTCTTTTTTTGAGCCGGCCCGGTTGAGGGTCAAGAACCCCTGAAACGTCGTATCTTCAAACCCGTCATCGCCCAGGGTGCCGTACCACTTCAGGGCCGCGGCAGCCTCGATTCCGGGCCGTATTTCCGTAATAACCGGTCCGTGTTCGGTCCGGTAGATGGTTATCTCCTTATGGCCGCCTCCAAGAATATCAATCCGCTGCCGCTCCTCGGTCATCTCCAGTTCTTTTCTTCCCAGTTTGTAGCGGGTCGGCTTTTCCGGGTCGACGTTGACCATGTACAAATCGCAGCAGTCGGTCATTACGTTCGTCAGTCCCCAGGCGACGTGTTCCGTCCTCCCGATAACAACCCCGGGCATGCCGGGAAGGGTGCCGCCGCAGACATTGAGTCCCGGAGCGTTCAGATGGCAGAAATACCAAATCTGGGGCAGCATAAGCCCTAAGTGGGGATCGTTTGCCAACAGCGGCGCCCCGTTCTTGCCGGCGGCGCGGACCCAAATGTTGCTGTTGCCGACCGCGGCCGATGCGCCGGAATAAAATCCAAGGGCGGCGGGCAGCAGTTCACCGACGGTAACGGTGCGGTACGCCGCGAAAAAATCTTCCTCCGGCAGTTTCGTTCCGGGATAGGAGGGGAACAGTTCGTTCCAGACCTCCCCTGTCATATGTTCTTTCGTCCCTAAGGCAAGCAGTTCTTCGAGATAATTTGTCTGCAGATACCAGGCGTTAATCGGCAGGGCGCCGCCGGCATTCTCCATGGTAAACGGTTCGGGTTCGAGCTTCAGCGTCGTAAACTCGAGGGGCAAATTTTTTCCGCACAGGGCGATGTATCCGTTAATCCCGTCGATATACGCCTGGTAGAGCTCCGTATTGTGCTCGTCCAGACAGGTCAGCGCTCTATTGTGGAGGCCCTGAAATCCGGCAAGGCGGGCAAAATGGTCCGAGTTGACCATGGAAGGCCCCGCGATTTCGGCAAGCCGCCCCGCGGCAAAGCGCCTCATCGTTTCGAGCTGCCACAGCCTGTCCCGGGCGTGCAGGTAGCCGAGGGAGGTCATCACGTCCCGTTCGTTTTCGCCGTACACATGGGGTATGCCGTAGGCATCGGAATAAATGGCAACATCTTCGGATAACGGAAGGCCGCTTACCCGCTCCTGCTCCGGAGACATCCCCTTTCTTACCAGAAAATTGAGAAACGATCCTTTTGTTTTCATCGTGAGCCTCCTTACCCCCTTATCATACGGGATAGTGCGCCGGGAAGGCTACTCCCCCATGGGAGACGCGGCGGCGCCGTCCGCTTTCCGGATATACCGGACTAACACGATATTTGCCGCAAGGAGCAGCGCAAGCAGCAGCAGTGTCCCCCGGAGCCGTAAGAAAGGGATACTCGACAGTCCGGACACAATAAGAGAAGTAACGGGTATGCCCATCGCCCCGGCAGCGACCATAATTCCAACGGCGGAACCGCTCTTGTCCCGGAAGTATTTACCCGCGATGGAAACGAGAGTCGGCCAGACACTCCCCATGCCGGCACCGAGCAGAGTTATACCGATAAATACAAAATATTTGTTAAGGAACAGAAACGTTGCAATCTGAAAAATAAAGGCGAAGGAAAGGCAAATTGTAACAAGGTTGAAATTTGATATTTTCAGCGGGACCACGCCGACGATAAATCGGGTAATTCCCAACCCGATCCAAAAAAACGTAATAAGCAGGGGCGCGGTGTCCATGCTCATGGAAAGATGGTCCACGCCGTAGCGGGCCAGCCAGCCGGCGGTCCCGATTTCCGCCGAAACGTAGAGAAATATCGAAAGGCACAGCAGCCGGAAAATTTTATTTTTAAAGAGCGATTTTATCGGGGCTTCCGTATGGTGTATTGTTCGGCCCCGATTGTAAAAACCGAGGAGCAGAAAGAGGGGAAACAACACAAGCGAGGCGAACCCGAACCCTAACAGCAGCGACCGCACGGTAATGTCCGGAACCAGCCGGTACAGCAGCGAGATAAAAAACGGCCCCCCCGCGGCGCCGAGACAGAAAAACACCTGGGATATGTTCAATACGGAGCGTTCCCTATCGGGATGCAGGTCCGTAAGAAGCGCCGAAGCCTGTCCTTCCACAATACCGCCGCCGATACCGAAAGCAAGGGCAAAAATAATCCGCAGCTGCAGCAGCGGAAGAAACCCGCCGAGGATAAACGGCACCGCCATTACAACCGCCCCGATGGAAAGGACAATGGGTTTCCCTATCCTGTCCGCGAAATATCCCGCCACCACCGAGGTAACCGGAAAGAGCAGATAGGAAGAGGAAAGAATTAACCCCTGCCCGAGGGACGTATGCGCCACTTCGGTAATAATGGAAGGATAAATCTGCGCGTCCACCGCGAAGAAAAAAATGGCGAAGTAAGCTATGGCTGTGATCATAGGGTGACAGGGTAGAGAGAATAGGCTTAGTTGTCAATGTTTTTGCCGCG
>CAZSGZ010000152.1:0-8757 GCA_964606455.1 uncultured Spirochaetales bacterium | reverse complement strand
GTTTCAAGAAGAGAGGACACCGTTGCCGACTCGCCCGCGGCCATCGAGAAGAGACCGTTAACATCGAGAAGTTCAAAATTGCTGTTCTCTTCATCGATGAAGGTGAGGATGCCGGGAGTAAAGGTCGTTCCCAAATTACCGCCGAAAAAGAACCGTGAATCGCCTAAGGAGGCGCGGCCCGGAGCTTCTCCCGCGATAACCGTCTGCTGCAGGTAGGGCGCGATATCTCCGCCAATCCCTTCGAGCATTGCCTCCAGATCTCTGCCGATAGGACGCAGGTCCTGCCCGGGGAGAACGGCTGCTCCGACACAACAAATAATTAGTATCCATAAAAGTTTTTTCATTTCATATCCTCTTTCATCTTCATTGTAAGTTATTTTCGGCACCTGGTCAAAACTTTTATGCGGAAAAGTGCGTGATAAATATGGATATTGCGTTTATACTGTATACGAGAATGGAGGAAGGGAATGACAAAAGAAAAAAAACGGTTTAAGTTTGATTTTCTCCTGCCTGTCGGCGCCGCGGCTATAGCCCTGCTGATGGGGTATTTCGGACTTTTTTTAACGGGTGACAATCTCATTTACGATATGTATCTCCATGTCAAGCCGCCGGTAGAAGAGAGCGACTCAATTCTTCTCGTCGATGTGGACGATTTAGCAATTTCCAAAGTCGGCGTCTGGCCCTGGAGCAGACATATTATGGGCGACGGGCTTATAACCATGAAGGAATTTAACGCGCGATACGCCATATTCGATATTGAATATACCGAAGACAGCCCCCTGGGGGTCAATTCACAAGTTTTAAACGAAGAGATTCCCGAAGTTTTTTCCAACGAGTTCGGATATCTTTCCGAAAGCACGGCACAGCTGGCCGAAGCCGTTGAAAGCAATTCGCTGCCTCCCGAGGCCGTTCCGGAATACCTGGGGCAGCTGAACGATATTGCCGACCAAACCCGGCAGGTATTGCTGCGGGAAGTGCAGGGAATTGCCCGGGACAACGACACATACCTGGGAAATGCCGCCCGTTTTTTCGATAACGCGTTTTTTACCGTCAATATGCTCGATCAGGTTGATGAAGATGTGGAAGAATCGCGAAAAGCGTGGGCCCGGGAGAATGTCAGCATCGAGAATGTAGGAGGAGATATCAGCTCCCTGACGGAATGGGAAGATGTACGGCCGCCGGTGGACAAGGTCATCAAAAATGCCAAAGGCGCCGGATTTGTCAATATTATTATCGACGATGACGGAGTCCGCAGACGGGTACATCTGCTGGCGCGCGAAGGTGATACCATCTTCGGACAGCTTGCGTTTAGCCCGCTGCTCCATTGGTTCGGGGACCCGGCGGTAACGGTTTCGGAAGAGAATATAGTTATTGAAAACGCGGAAATGCCCGACGGAGAGATAAAAACTATTAGAATTCCCCGCACCCCCGAAGGTCCGGTCTTGATTAACTGGCCTCCGAAAACATTTACCGACAGTTTCCGCCATCTCTCCTATTACTATCTGGTCCTGTACAGAGAACAGGAAGACCGGCTCATTCATAATCTGCGGATTATGAATGACGCGGGCTACCTCAGCCTCTACCGGGGGGACACGGAACTGCTGGCGTCCTACGATTACGCCGAAGCGGTAAAAGCGGACATTCTAGCAGGCGGCGATCCGGCGCAAATCGATGAATACCGGGAAGCACGCGACTTTTTCTTTCAGGAAGCGGCGACATACCTGGCGGGACCCGCTAGGGACGATCTTCTGGATCAAATTGACGGCGCCCTTGCGGCTCCCGGACTGTCGGAGGAAGATATAGCGTATTACACCGACATCCGTAACAATGTTGCCGACTTTTTTCAGGCATCCGCGGAACTTTCCGAGGCCCTTGCGGAAACCCGGGAAATATTGACGAAAGAACTGGACGGGGCCTACTGCCTCATCGGACATACGGGGACATCCACGACAGACCGGGGAGTAAACCCCTTTGAAAAAGAATACGACAATGTGGGGACCCACGCGTCCGTTGCCAATATGATTATCCAAAATGATTTTTTACAGTCCGCCCCCTGGTGGATTTCGGCCGTAATCGCCCTTGCCGCCGTAACGGCGGTTTTCTTCAGTATCCGCAAACTCCGGCCGGGTATTTCCCTCCTTGTAGGCTTCGGATACATATTTGTCCTCGCCGGCGGGGGCGTTGCTCTCTTTATCATTACCGGGATGTATATAAAAATTCTCACCCCGCTCCTCGGATTGGGGCTGACCTTTGTTGGAATAACGATTTTTCAGTTTCTGTCCACGGCCAAAGAAAAAACGTTTATTCACGATGCTTTCGGGAAATACTTAAGCGCAAGTGTCGTCGACGAATTGCTCAAACATCCGGAAAAGCTTTCCCTCGGCGGGGAAAAACGTTTTATGACCGCCATTTTTACCGATATCAAAGGCTTTTCCACCATCTCGGAGCACCTCGACCCTGCCGAGTTGGTTTCACTTCTGAATAGATACCTTACCCGCATGAGCGATATCCTGCTGTCGGAACACGCCACTATAGACAAATACGAGGGGGACGCGATTATCAGCTTTTTCGGCGCCCCTATCGATCTCCCGGACCATGCGGAACGGGCCTGCCGCGCCGCCATCAGAATGAAGGAGGCGGAAGCTTTCCTGAATAACGAAATCCAGACGGAAGGGAAAATCACGACCTCGCTGCATACGCGGATAGGGATCAATACGGGAGACATGGTTGTGGGGAACATGGGCACCTCCGGCAAAATGGACTATACCATTATGGGGAACGCCGTTAACTTGGCCGCCCGTTTGGAGGGGGTGAACAAACAGTACGGTACGATGGTCTTGATAAGCGAGATCACCTATGAGAACGGAGGAGAGCCTTTTATTTCCCGTCAGCTGGACAGGGTCCGGGTCGTGGGAATTGAAAACCCCGTCCGTCTGTATGAATTAATTGGCGAAAAGGGAAAAGTGGACAATACGTTCATTGAAGCTTTGGAGATTTTCCACCAAGGTCTAAAATTATTTGAACAGAAAGCGTGGACGGAGGCGAAAAATGTTTTCCAGTCGGTCCTGGAAATCCTCCCGGAGGACGGACCGGCACAGACTTTTGTAAAACGCTGCGAGGATTTTGAAAAGAAACCGCCGAAAGACAGCTGGGACGGAGTATTCAGTCTGACGACAAAGTAGACGGGACAGTATCCGCTGCCGATTTGAGAATTGCCAAAACGTCCTCTTTGTTCAGTTTTTTGAAGTTCCCTACCGGACCGTCTGTAACACAGCACTCCGCCATTTCCTCCAGGCGGTCGTCCGGGATGCCCAAATCCTTCAAAGAACGGGGCATATTGATTGCACGAAAAAACTCCCGGGTTTTTTCGATACCCCTTAATGCCGCCGGCCCCAAATCCATAAAATCGAGTTCTACGTCCCATACCCGGTAGGCGTATTGTGCAAAGCGGGTATTATTTTCTTTATAGACGTATTCCATCCAGGCCGGAATAACGACTGCCAGTCCGGCGCCGTGGGCAACATCGTAAAAACCGCTCAATTCGTGCTCGATTAAATGGGAGGCCCAGTCCTGAATCCGCCCGACACCTAAAATATTGTTATGGGCCATACTTCCCGCCCACATAATTTCCGTGCGCAAGTCGTAGCTGCCTAAATCTTTTTTCAGCTCCAAGGCGTTCTTGACCAGGGAACGGACGGCAGCTTCTAACAGGTGGTCGGAAAAATCTACATGTTCAGTCTGGGTAAAATACCGCTCGATGAGATGGGCAAAAATATCGGCAATACCCGTCATGGTTTGCTCTTCCGAAAGAGTTGCCGTCAGTTCCGGGTTTAAAATCGAAAATTTCGGAACGATATGGACCGAATTGATAAACCGCTTCAGGTTTTCATCCTCCTTCGTTACAACCGAGCCGTCGCTTGTCTCGCTACCCGCCGCGGCAATGGTTAGAATAGTCCCGACCGGCAGCGCCCCCGTTACAGGATTTCCCCGGTACAGCTCCCACACGTCTCCGTTATATTCTACACCGGCAGCTATCCCCTTCGCGGAATCGATTACACTCCCGCCGCCGACTGCCAGCACAAGCCCGATTTCTTTTTCCCGGCATATTCGTATTCCTTCCCGGACCAGTTCCAGCCGAGGATTCGGTTTTACCCCGCCGAGTTCATATACCTCGAGGCCCGCGTCCCGCAGGGACCCCGTTACCCTGTCGAACAGCCCGGACCGTTTAATCGACCCGCCGCCGTAATGCAGCAGCACCCTTTTCGAGTAGGCGGCTGCCTCGGCTCCCGCGGCTGATTCCGTGTCTTTTCCGAAAATGATTTTCGTCGGCATTTGAAAGGTAAAATTTTCCATACGGCCTCCTCAGTTCTGTTATGTCCCTCCCTTCTATTATATAAAGCGGGGACTCCTTTGCAAGGCATAATTTGAATTTTTATCGATTCTCACTCGGAATGGAGCAGCACGTACTCCCGCTGCACATGAAGAAGGTCGTATAACGCACTGAAAACCCGAAGCTCAGCGGTTTCCGCATCTAATTTGGTCTGTCGAAGTTCAAGCTCCGTCAATTCACCTTCCCCGGCAAGGAAGAAAGCCTCTTCGCAGGCAAGCAGGGCGTCTTCCCTCGCCGAGCGGTTCAGCTCGAGCATCTCCCGGGCGGAATTAAGCTCCGCCTGAAGCAGTTTTTTCGTAAGCGTCAGTCCGTACATTTCCGTTTCGACTTGTTCCCGTGCCGTCATGATTTTTTCCTCGATGGTCTTCACCTCGTCCGATTGTATGTCCTCCGGCGAAAACGAAAAGGAGGCCCCCAGCCGGAAGGTATTTCCGGGCATTGCAAAATTTGCATCGATGCTGAAATCGGGAGAGTAGGTCCTTACAGCCGCGCGTTCCGAGACCAAGGCCTCGAGATCGATCCGAAGGTTTTCAAGCTCCCGGGAAACGGGGGTCCCGCCGGTAAGCCGCTTCATCTGTTCGGCTCGGGTAATCGAGAGGGACTCGAGCTCTTCCTCGGAGATATCGGCCACGATATATGCGGCGGCACCTGCGTTTTTACCCCCCGGAACTCCCAAAAATACCGCCAGTTCTTTCTTTGTCGAGAGGAGCGCTTTTTCGGCGGCATAATATTCCCGACGTGCCGCCAGGAGTTCATCATACACATCGTTTACTTCCGGAATCGATATTTCCCCAAGCCCGTATTCCTCCTTCGCCGTTGAGTACTCGTCTTCCCTAAGTTCGAGCCTCCGTTTCTCCAGATCCAGGTCCTTCTCACTTCGAAGATAGTTAAAGACAAGTTCTTCCATCTCAAATACCAGCTCCCGCCGGAGATACGCTTCCGCGGTCCGTGCTTTCTCATATGCCGCATCCGCCTTACCGGTATCGGTAAACCCGGAAAAAGGCTTCAGGCCTACGCTTACCGAACCGTTTATGCCCCCTTCCCCGCCGCCTACTTCGGCAGCGGTTCCGTACAGCGGGACCGTCACGCTGCCCCCGAAGAGAACTTGCGGGATTATCGGAACCGCGGCGGCCGCGGAAAGGACGAAGGAATGCGGATTCGTTATATCCGCGGCATAGCCGTAGGTGCCGCTTCCGGTAATCGAAGAACGGTCAAGCTCAAAGACGCCTTCCAGATTCCGTTCCGCTTCATCCACCGACCGCCCCGCCTGTTTAAGACTGTAGTTGCCGGCGGCTGCTGCTGCCGCGAGCTCTTCGACGGACATACCCTTGCCGGTCCCTTCTCCGCCGAAGAGGATAACGCTTTCCTCCGGGCCTCCGTCGGCCGGAAGGATCCCGGCCGTCCCGGCAAAGAGATACAGCCCCAACACTATGCCGAGCCGCCTCGCTTTCAACTTCTCCGGGTTTCCCATGCTACACCTCCCTGATTCCTTCGGCAATCGGCGTTTTCAGGGCGGAAAAAACCGGGATGATGCCGAATACCCCGCCGAAAACCAGGGCCGCCCCGATCCCGATAACGACGGATAGGGGCTGAAAGAGGGTAACAGGCAAATCGCTTACCCGAATATTTTCAAAAATCGGCAGCACGATATCCTGAATGGGTCCTAAAAAGATCATACTCAATCCGAGGCCGGTAATTCCGCTTAATCCGCTTAGCAATATCGCCCGGAGCCAGAACTCACGGACCAGAATGCCTTTGCGCGCGCCTAAAGCCTTTTTCATCGCAATCTCCCTGCTCCGTCCGGCAACTTCGACGATCATGATACTCAAAATACCGATGGAACCGGTAATGAGCAGAATGAATCCCAGCAAATTAATGACGACGGTAATCGTCGTAAGACTTTCCCGGACCTCCGCCAACACCGTCCCGCCGCCGTCGGGGCTTCCTTCCCATACAAGGACGGAAATGTCCGTTCCGTACTGCCTGGAAAGCACTTCCCGTATCCGGGCCTCCGCCGATAAGAAGGAGCTCCCGGAAACCTCAATCATTACCGTGGACATGTAGAGCCGTTCCGCCATCTGCGCATTCATTCCCCCCGGCAGAATTGCCGTATAGGGCAGCAGCATGTCGCCGATACCGTAGGATTTCCGCTTCAACTCCGCGGGCTCCGAGAAAATGCCGGTAATTTCATAGGCGGGAACCACCATGGAGCCGCTGCCGCTCCCCCTCCTTCCGGAGGCAGGCGGTTTTACAACCTGTCCGAGTGCGGATTCCGCCGAACCGAAAAGAACGCGGGCAAGCTCCTCCGATATGACCGCCTTCTTCGCCCCCTTTTCGATCTCCTCCGTCGAAAAAAAGGACCCTGCGGCCATGCGGAGGTCCATCAATGCAGCATATTCCGGTCCTACCCCCAGAGTGTTACGGATCCGGTAGGTGCCGTCTCCGGACTTGAACTCATCCCAGAACGGTCTCGGAACGGGAGAGAATGCCGTTACTCCCGGCACCTCCTCCATAAGGGCGCCTACGATACGGTCGTCAAATTCGGGCGGGCGTACCGCTTCGATTTCACCGTTGACACCGTACTCCGCGTTTGCTACGGTAAGTATCAAACCGTCTTCGTTTAATCGGTTCTCTACGAAATTGGAAAAGGTGGTGCTGATATTCAGGGAACAAATCAGTACCCCGACACCTAATCCGACGGTTATCAATGTCATGATCGTTTTCACGGGTGCTTTCTTGATTCCCGCCCATACTATCTGTAATACATACATAGCTGCCGCCTCCCTCTACTCGTTTCGGATTGCATCGGCCGGCGGAATTTTCGATGCCTGTATCGCCGGGATAATCGTCAACAGCATGGTAAGAATCCATGCAGATACAATCCCCAAAGCAAGCCTGCCCGGACTGAAATCCGATATTGAAAGTGTCTGCTCCATTACCCTGAACAAAAAGAACGCCGAAAGACTTCCCCCCGCGGCCCCTCCTAAACTCAAAAGCAGCCCCTCGAGCGAAAAGAGATAAAAAATGTTCCTCTTCGATGCTCCTAAGGCCTTCAATACTCCGATTGTTTTCCGCGAGCGCACCATCCTTCCGATAAGAATATTCGAAACGTTTACATCCGCGATAATAAGTCCTGAAAGGGCAAGAAATAAAACGATAATACCAATCCGCCTGTTCCGGCTGATGACTGATTCCGCCTCCTCCCGGGGCAAATTGATCGTCACTCCGCCCTCTCCGTATTTTTCCTCAAACCAGGTACTGATCTGCGCCTTCGATTCGTCTAATTTTTCCGGATCATCGATTACAAAATGAAGGGTAGCCGGGTTCCGGCGCAGATACATCCTCGCCATATCCGTATTCGCAAGGAGTTCCTTAGGGATTATTTCGGGAACGAACGCCATACCGTCGTAGTCCGTACCGGTGGGTTCCAGAATCCCCGTAATGGTGTAGAGAAAGGGGCGGGAATAGACCTGCCGCCCGTAGGCACTGCCGTCTTCAAATAGTTTTTCCGCTAATGCCGAGCCGAGTACCATAACACGCTCCTCCCCCTCGATTTCCGACGGGGTAAACAGACTTCCCCTTTCGGCATAGAGATCGTTCGCCTGAAAGAATTCGTACGTTACGCTGCAGCCGTATATCTCGTCGAGCACCGGTTCCGGCCCGTTAATTTCGGGGGCCTCCGTATCAAAGGGGATACGCCCCTGCTGTTCCCCGCCGTCCCCTGCCGGCTCGGGCGGCGGTCCATCTTCCGGGGGAGGGCCGAATCCGCCTGTCCGCAAATCGAACCTCCGCTCATTTGCAATGAATGCATACTCAACACCCTGCATCTCGTTCCGCGCATCGAGGTCCGTCGGGGTGAGGAGGGTAAGCTCTTCGCCGTTTGTCGCCGCCGCGGGGACCTCCATCTCCTCCGATTCCTCCCGGGAAGTTACCGCTATTTCCCGGTACACCGTCGAATTCCTCAAGGCCTTTGTCTGCCGGACCGTATCGATGTACAAACTTATCCCCGCACTCGTCGCCCCCGCGCCTAAAGCGATACCGATAATGAGGAGCATCGATTCCACCGGTCGTCTCCGGAGCCATCTCCAGGACAAACGTATATTTTCTCCGAAGTTCATACCGGTACCCCTTCGGAAACGAGGGTGCCGTCCTGAATGTTGATTCTCCGGGACGCCCGCGCTCCCTGAGCATCGTTGTGTGTTACCATCACTACGGTTACTCCGTCATTGTTTAACTCTTCGAGGGTCCGCAGAATCTGCTCCCCTTTTTCAGTCGGCAAATTTCCGGTAGGCTCGTCCGCTAAGATGAGATCAGGACTGTTCGCCAGAGCACGCGCGATTGCCACCCGCTGCTGCTCCCCTCCGCTC
>CAZSGZ010000151.1:0-8758 GCA_964606455.1 uncultured Spirochaetales bacterium | reverse complement strand
TAAACTATCAAAACGCCCTGGTCTACCTGAAGTCCCACCTGAATACCGAGTTCATCATCACCGGGGAACGGATAAACAAGCTAGAACTCCCCGAGGATGCACTCCGGGAAACCCTGATGAACGCCATGACCCACCGGGATTACCGAAGCGGCGCCGATGTGCAGGTTGCGATATTTTCCGACCGGGTGGAAATCGTAAACCCGGGCGGTCTTGTGGGCGGGCTCAGCATGAATGACCTGGGTACACGCAGCATCCCGCGGAATCCCCTCCTCTTCGGGACCCTATTTCGTATGCGGCTGGTGGAACATGTCGGCTCAGGCATTAAAAGAATCCGCGACGCCCTGGCGGCCGAAAACCATCCCGCCCCGCAAATCGAAGCGGACGACCGGTGGTTCTCCGTCACTTTCAGTAGAGATGAAATAACGTCGGAGAAAGGTTCCCAGAAAAGTTCCCAGAAAACGTCGGAGAAAACGTCGGAGAAAAGTTCCCAGAAAAGTTCCCAGAAAAGTTCCCAGAAAAGTTCCCAGAAAATTATCGCCCATATGCAAAAGGAACCTGAAATAACCATCGAAGAATTATCTATCAGAATAGGAATAAGCGACAGAGCCGTAAAAAAGCATATTGCCAAACTGCAGGAAATCGGAAAACTGAAGAGAGTAGGCCCCGACAAGGGCGGGTACTGGGAGGTACGGGACTGATGGGCGTCGTTGCCGAACATTTGAATAAGGCAATAACCGGCGGACCTTGATCCCGTGAACCGGGACCATTACCAAATAGTAGAAACATTTTCATAGTCAATCATTTTCGTATCTTTCGTTATTAAGGGATATTTTCGTACTAATGCGGTGGCGATGATGATCCTGTCTGCCGGATCGGAGTGCAGTCCGTTGTCGAGGCTAACCGACTTTTCGGCAATTGCATTATCGACGGGGATGAAATTGAAGAAGGAAAGACGTTCACTTTTTTGAATCCACTCGTTTACGGGAATGCTGAATGAAATTCTTCCTTTTTTCTCCAGCATACATACTTCCCATACACTGATGGATGATACATAAACCGCTCCCCGTGCCTTTGCATGTTCGAGATGGGATAAAGCATCCCGGGACAGAAGGCCCGAATTGTCTACATACCAAACCCAAGTATGGGTGTCGAGAAGAATCATGATAATGCTTCCCAATCTTCAACCGCAACCGGTTTCAGCGGCTCGGTATAGTGTGTAACGGTCCCTTTAAGTGTTTCTAAAATATCGTTATCGCTGTCTGAATATTTACATATTTTAAGCACAGGTTTTCCATGATCGGTTATGAGGATCTCTTCACCGGTGCTCTCAACTATCCTGAAATATTCGAAGGCTTTCGGTTTAAATTCCGACTTTGCTATTGTTTTCATATTGGCCTCGGAAAGATTAATGGACCATTAATAATGGTCCTATATAATATATGCTATTATTTGTCGTTTGTCAAAGGGCGGACGGCGGTACAATTCGGTTTATTCGATTAAAAGCGTAACTGCCGTTATTCCTGACGGCCATGAACACACTGCACTGATGAACTCCCAGTTCGAGAACGCCGGAGTAGAGCACTTCTGCGCCCGGTTCGTTGTTGAGCTCATTTTCGATCATGGCATACCAGTCGGGAAAAGGAGCTCCCTGATCGGAGGCGACGGTCATGTTGATGTTTACTCCCGTATCCTGTTCGACGGCTTCAAAAAAGTACATCTCCGGAAATTCCTGCTCCTCCGTAACCCAGTGGGAGGGGTGGGATATAGCGAATCCCCTTTCCGGTTTTTCGAAGCCGGTATATTCGGTGCCGGACTGGGCGAACGCGTCGATACCGATAAAAAACAGCGTGAAGAAAATGAAGAGCCTGGTAAATTGAATATTTTTTCTCATCGGGCCGCTCCTTTCGATAAGTATACTATAGCACGAAATTCTTACCAAATAGTAGAAACTTTTTCATAGTCAATCATTTTTGCATCCTTCGTTATTAAGGGATATTTTCGTAATAATGCGGTGGCGATGATGATCCTGTCGGCCGGATCGGAGTGCAGTCCGTTGTCGAGAAGAATCACGATAGTGTTTCCCAATCTTCAACAGCAACGGGCTCCATGGGCTCGTCATAGTGTGTAACGGTCCCTTTAAGGGTTTCTAAAATATCGTTATCGTCTTCTGAATATTTGCTGATTTTAAGCACAGGTTTTCCATGATCGGTTATGAGGATCTCTTCACCGGTACTTTCTACGATCCTGAAATATTCAAAGGCTTTCGGTTTAAATTCCGATTTTGCATAGAGATATTATCGAGCGTTACGATCTTGCCCATCCGCAGGCCTTGATACAGATCGGGTACCGATTGATTCCATTGAATGGCTTGAAGATGCCTATCTGCTTTTTACCGTGAAACTGTACAGCCGGTCGGTGAATGTTCAAAACACAAACCCGAAGAAAATTTATTGTATCGATCACGCACTTGTTCGGTCTATAACGCCGGCAATTCAGCAGAAAGAAGGATACTATTACTACAAGACCGGAACCGGCAGTGAAAATAGTGTCTAAGTACATGCCGCCGCTCCGGTTGAGAATTATATAGATAAACTCTATTATACAGCCCATGGAAAACAGGAATACCGTACTGTTAAGCCTGGTTCTTACCGTTATCGCCGGTTTGGTTTTGGCGGGGGTAATCATTGACGGGCCTGCCGCGGCATTCGGCGGCATGGTCCGGCTGCAGTTCCGCCCGGCCCGGCTCATAACCGATTTTATGGCCGCCGCGGGTGTAGGCGCGGCCCTCGTCAACGGTGCCGTCGTGGGACTGATTGGTCTTTTCCTTGTACTCGTAACTAAAATTTCTCTCTCCGGGCCAACCTTTGCCGCGATTTTTACCATGATCGGATTCAGTTTTTTCGGCAAGACCCCGTTTAACATAGCGCCGATCATTTTCGGAGTATACCTGGCCGGGAAAATTGCAAAGAGGACGATGGCCCAGTATTTAATCATTGCACTTTTCGGCACCGCCCTCGGTCCCCTGGTTTCTACTATTGCCTTTGAAATCGGGCTCCCTCTTGCGGCGGCGCTCCCCGCGGCGGTGTGCGGCGGAATTGTTATCGGAATAATCCTTCCGTCGGCAGCGGTAACGATGCTCCACTTTCATCAGGGGTACAATCTGTATAGTGTCGGACTTACCTGCGGGTTCTTAGGCCTTTTCGCGGCATCGTTTATCCGGGCTGGGGGACACGAGTATCAGTCCCTCCTTCAATGGCACGCGGGAGACGCGTTATTTCCGCGGCTCTTGGTACCGGTATTGTCTTTGGTATTAATCGTCGTTGGTTTTGTAAGCGGCAAAAAAGGGACGCTTCGGTCGTTTTGGAATATTCAAAAAATCCCGGGACAGCTCCCCTCCGATTTTATGGAGATGGAAACAACCGGCGGCGCTCTGGTGAATGCGGGGGTTATCGGTTTATTAGGTTCAGCGTACGTGTTAGCCGTGGGGGGCGATTTTAACGGACCCGTCCTGGGCGGACTGTTTACGATTATCGGCTTCAGCGCTTTCGGGACCCATGTCCGCAACGCGGTCCCCGTACAGGCAGGGGCCGTCGTCGCTGCCCTAATCTTCGGTCTCCCGTTGGCGTCCCCCGGCCCCCTGCTGGCGGTAATTTTTTGTACCACCCTTGGCCCTATAGCCGGACAGTTTGGGCCGATTGCCGGCTTTATCGCCGGTTTTATCCATCTAACCCTTGTCTCCTTCACCGGACCGTGGCATGGAGGCATGAACTTGTACAATAACGGTTTTGCCGGCGGTCTAACCGCGGCGCTGATTATTTCGGTCATCCAGTGGTATAATACGAACAAATCAGATTTTTCATAATACTTTAGAAATGGTACGGAGGAACATCCGCGTATGAAAAGGAAAGATCACATACTCCATCTTATCGGGGGAGTTGCGAGTTACATTCTCGATAAAGATCCCCGAAGAATGGTAATCTCCCTGCACCAGGAGGAGGACGGGCTCCACCTCAGTATCATGGACGATGAAGAGCATACCGACGAAGAATTAGTAAAAATCGAAAAGGCCCTCAACTCGGAGAAACGGCCGGAACTGGCAGGCTACTACGGCGCTATGACCGGGCACGATTTCTTGGGAAATACCCGGCTGGATCTTCTCGGCTGGCAGGTGAAGCATTCCGATGTTTCCCGGATCGACAAGGGGATAAAAATCGATCTGTGGATAGGCGGGGACCGGTTTCAAAGCCATCAATTTAATATTCCGACGAATGAATAGAGGCAGTGTTCGGATATGAATATTTTCTCCCTCACCGATGTCAGCCTCACTCTGGTTAATGAGCCGATATTCGAGGAAGTTACCCTCGGCATCGATGCCGGAGAGAAGATCGGCCTTGTCGGGCGGAACGGCTCGGGAAAAACGACATTCTTACGGCTGCTCCGGGGAGAACTGGAGGCTGATACGGGATCGGTTGCCCGGAATAAAGCGGTAACGGTAAGCTCCCTCGAGCAGCGGCCCGAGTTCCGGCCGGACATGACGTTAAGGGAATTTTATCAGTTCGGGAACGGCCCGCTGATCGAGCTTGCGCGGGAATACGAGGGATGCGTCCATGCAGTGCATGACGGTCCCGGCGCCGACGAGAGGCTTTCCGTTCTTACGGAGCGGATGGAACGGGAAGGGGGCTTTACCGCGGAACAGGCGTATCTCTCCTCCTGCAGGGAACTCGGGCTGAATGATACGGCCGCGGCAATGGAAACATTTTCGGGCGGAATGGTGCGGCGGGCCGCCCTTGCCCGGACCCTCGCTTCGGGGGCATCATTTTTTACTTTCGACGAACCGACGAACCATCTCGATTTGGACTCTATCGAGTGGCTCGAGCAAAAACTGAAAGAGGGAAAGGAGGGCTTTGTCCTCGTTACCCATGACCGGAGTTTCCTCGACGCGGTGTGTTCCTCGATTATTGAAATCGATGGGAATAGGCTGTACAAATACGAAGGAAATTATTCGGTGTATCTGGAAAAGAAAACGGCGCGAAGGGAAATCGAGGAGCGGGCGGAGCAGAGGCGGACGGTCATACTCAGGCGCGAACTGGAATGGCTGAAACGGGGACCGAAGGCGCGAACAGGCAAGGACAAGGGGCGGAAAGACCGCATTCAGGACCTCCTGGAAATCGAGGTGCGGCGGGAAACGGCGGCGCGGGAGTTTTCCTCCTCCCATCGCAGGCTGGGAAAGAAAGTGCTGGAGCTGGAGGAGATTTCGAAATCCTTCGGCGGACGAAGGGTAGTGCAGCCCTTTTCCTACAGTTTCAAACAGGGTGAGAGGATTGGAATCATCGGTCCGAACGGCTCGGGGAAAAGCACCTTTCTCGATATGATTTCGGGCAGACTGCAGCCGGACGGCGGGACCGTAAACGCGGGGGTAAACACCGAGTTTGCCTACCTCGACCAGACCGGTAAGCGTGCGGATACTAATCAAACGGTGCTGGATTTTATTACCTCCGTTGCCGAACGGATACCCGCTGGAGACGGCGGTTCGGTTTCGGCAGAAAATTTTCTCGAGAGCTTCCTCTTTCCCCGGCCGATGTTCTCACAGCCCTTAGGCACTCTCTCCGGCGGAGAGTTCAGACGGCTCTGCCTGATCCGGGTGCTGGCAGCCTCTCCGAATTTCCTGCTCTTAGACGAACCGACGAACGACCTCGACATCGATACGATCCGGCAGCTCGAGAATTACCTCCTCGATTTCAAAGGCTGTATCCTCCTCGTATCTCACGATCGGAGTCTGCTCGAGCGGGTTACGGATTATTTGTTTATTTTCGGTAGCGACGGAAAAATCCGGGGATTCCTCGGAGACTACCGGGAATATAGGGAAATGCTTATTGAGGAGCAGGAAGAAGCGGTACCCGTAAAGACCGGCACGGCCGATGGCGGGAGAAAGCCGCGCCGGGAAAAAACGGGGCTTACGTTTAAAGAGCGGAAGGAATATGAATCGCTGCTTGATGAAATAAGCGGACTGGAAGAAGAGAAAGCCCGGCTCGAGAAATGGTTTTCCGGCGGAACACATAACCCGAAAGAAATGGAGCGGAACACTCTTCGGCATAAAGAGCTCGAAACCCTTATCGAAAATAAAACCGCCCGCTGGGAGGAACTGGCCGAACGGGCATGAGCAAGTTGAAATAGATGCAACTAAACTTTAGTTGCATATTCGCAGATGTTATGATACTATTTCTGTGTGAGTAAGTTGGAAAAGCTGAAACGAAAACTAGTTTCGAAGACAGGTGACTTCACGTTTGATGAACTTCGTGCGCTACTTTCCGGGTTGGATTATCATGAAACACAGAAAGGAAGAACATCCGGTTCCCGGGTTGCATTTATCCATACAAAAACACAGCATATAATTCGAATTCACAAACCGCATCCGGGTAATACATTAAAACACTATCAGCGGGGGCTCATCTGTAAAGAACTACTGGAACAGGGGTTGATTGAAAAATGAAAAAGGACATTCTTAGGTATAAAACCTTTATCGGGGCCGTTCATTACAGCGGAGATGACAACGTTTTTTACGGCAAAATCGAAGGGATAAACGATTTAGTCACCTTTGAAGGGAAAAGTGTTGCGGAATTACGGAAGTCATTCGAGGAAGCCGTTGATGATTATCTGGGCCTATGTGCCGAAGCAGGCAAAGACCCGCACAAATCCTTTAAAGGTTCGTTCAATGTGCGAATATCTCCTGATCTGCATAAACGGGCATTCCGCTCCGCCGCGGAAGAGGGCATTTCGTTAAACCAGTTTGTACAATCTGCAATAGAACATGAAGTCCGCGAGCGGGAGGAAGAGTACAAAGCCGGAACCGATTAAGTCATATACTTAAATCTTATCATATTAGACAGCTTTAATTTTAATTGCGTTATAGATAATAATGCACTATAATTTTAATAAAGTGTCACTTCTTGCCTAATCGAATTTTTCGGAGGCAGAAAAATGACCAAACGTTTTCTTCTCATCCTGCTATTGCTGGTCGTTATTTCTATTCCAGTGTTCAGTCAATTTAATTCACTTTTATCTTTACGGGTCACGCCCGGGATCAATATCCCCCTCGGTGAAGATGCGCTGCTCTTTTCCTTAGGGCCTACGGGGATGATCTCGGGTGAAATCGCCATGCCTTTCTTCCCTATTCTGTTTGCCAGCGTCGATGTCGGCTACAGTTTCGAACCGATAAAAAGCGAAGCGAACAATTTGTCGGCAATGTTGTTCGGCGCGGGGGTCGGTCTCGATTTTAATCCGATTCCGCTGTTAAGCATCCGGGTTTTCGGCAAAGGGGGAGCATTCGGCGGGTTTCTCCACCAGCCCGTAGCGGATTCCGCCAGCTCGGGGTGGATGGCTTTCGTAGAGGGGGGATTGGGCGCCTGGGTACTGTTTCATCCCCGGGTGGGCGTCGGTATCGATGCGGGTTACCGTGGACTCTTAGGGCTTACAAATGAACTGTTCGTTACCGCCGGCGTCGTGGTCAACGTCGTCCCGTCGAAGAAGGGACTGGAAAGCGGCGGCGTAATGGAGCCTAAACCGGGTGAGGGTATAGATTTGCTCGATGTGACCCTGGACAGCGTTTTTCCGGTGTTCTACGGCTATTACGACGACAATCCGGTAGGGACCGCCGTTATCAAGAATTTCGAAAAACGGCCAATCGAAGATATCGAGATGACCTTTTACGTGAAGCAGTACATGGACAATCCGAAGAAGTGCGCCGTACCGGTGGAGCTTGCACCGGGGGAGGAGGCGGAAGTCGACCTTTACGGCTTGTTTACCAATTCTATCCTGTCGGTATCCGAAGGAACGAAGGTCTCCGCCCTCATTACCACAAAGTATACCTACGGCGGCGGGAGCTACAAACGGGAGACCGTGGAAACCATGGAAGTGCAGAACCGGAATGCCATTACCTGGGACGACGACCGCAGGGTTGCCGCCTTCGTAACGGCCAAGGATTCAGCGGTTCTCAAGTTCGCGAAAAACACCGCAAGCATCGTGCAGGCTAATTCCAGTTCGGCCATCAATAAAAATCTTGCCCTGGCCATGGGGATTCACACTGCCCTCAGAGAACACGGCATGAGCTACGTTATCGACCCGACCACTCCCTACGCCGAGCTGGCGGGCAGCACCGAGACTGTCGACTTCGTTCAGTTCCCCATGCAGACCCTGGAATACAAAGCCGGCGACTGCGACGACCTGTCTATTCTGTATTGCGCCCTGCTGGAGTCGGTGGGAATCGAAACCGCATTCATCACAATCCCGGGCCACATCTACATGGCCTTCTCCACCGGTCTGTCCGAAGCCGACGCGGAGAAACAGTTTGCCCGCCCGGACGACCTGGTGTATATGGAAGAGAAAGCCTGGGTTCCCGTGGAGATAACCGAAATCGAAGGGGGTTTCTTAAAGGCCTGGCAGACCGGTGCGAAGGAGTGGCGGGAGAACGTAACCAAGATGAAAGCCCAATTCTACCCCACCCACGAAGCCTGGGAAGACTACAGCGCCGTAGGCTTCGATATTGCCGAGGCTGACGTGAAGATGCCCGACGAGGGCCGGGTGGCCGAAGCGTTTGTCCGGGAGTACGCATCCTTCGTGCAGCGGGAAATCGGCCCGCGGGTAGATGAACTGCAGGACGAAATCGACCGGACCCAGAGCCTGAAGGCGGTAAACAAACTGGGTGTTCTCTATGCCCGGTACGGATTATACGATCAGGCGGAAAGCGAATTCAGACAGGTCG
>CAZSGZ010000150.1:0-8760 GCA_964606455.1 uncultured Spirochaetales bacterium | reverse complement strand
CTCAGCGGCCTTTACTAATTTCGTTTTCAGAAAATTATTTTCCTTTTTCAACTGGTTTATTTCATATTGCTGGGTTTTTATTGTTTCAATCAGATCCCCTTCCGTCAATGCCCCGCAATGCAGAAGGTCTTCCATATACCGAATTTTTGTCTCAAAGTCAACTTCCGCCTCGGCGTCCGCTTCCTGGTACGTTTCCTCGATTGTTTCAAAATCCATCGGTCCTTCCTCTTCACCGCCGGTCTGCAGCAGCTTGTCGGCAATCCGAAACATTGCCTGGGACAGAACAGATTTCGGCTTGTAAAGGATAATGGGAATGCGGCTTTTTTGAGCGACGTCCTGCATTTCGTCCCGGTACATAATGCCGAGGTGCTCCATATCTACACCTAAATATTCTTTACAGGACCGCCGGAGCCGTTTTGCCTTGTTCGCGTCCTTCGGGTCCTCTAGTAAATTCAGAATCAGTCTCGGCTGAAAATAGGACAGTCGTTCGCGAAAAGTCTGATAACTGCCGGGGTCCTTTTCCCGGACGGTTTCAATCAGCTTCGGCATATATATTTGCTGAAAAGAAGCGCCGTTTTTCATCAGCGACTTGATATAGTCATCCGCCGGGCTCCCTTTTTTAAAGGAGGAATGCATAATCCGGAAAATAACATTTTTTATAAACAGGTACGCGTTTAGGTTAGCAGTGGGCGTCGGAGAAGTTACGATGATACCCTTGCCGGATGTTAAAAAGAAATCGATGGTATTGAAATTTGTCCCTGCTCCGAGATCGAGGACGAGATAATCGGCATCCAACGTTTTAAAACGGCGGATGAGCTTCTGTTTTTGAGAACTCTTTAAATTGGCCGTTCCGGGGATTTCCGCGTCTCCCGGAATAAACTGGAGGTTTTTATAGTCGGTTTGAAAAATAATATCGTTAAAGGAAACATTGGGATCGTTCAAAAAGGTCCCGATTCCTTTTTTTATTCCGGTTATTCCGAAGATGAGGTGCAGATTCGATCCGCCTAAATCAACATCAGCAGCAACAACCCGTTTTCCAGCCTGGGCTAATGCCAAAGAAAGGTTGGCGGCTACAAGCGACTTACCAACTCCCCCTTTGCCGCTGGCTATCGGTATGATGCGCATCCATTACTCCTCTATTTCTACCTCTTCTATTGTCGGCAGTTCTTGATTTGCTTTCTCCGGCTGCCTGTCGGTCCGCCTGTTATATGATACTAGAAAGAGAAAGAAAAGCAAATCAAAAAGAATAATAATTCCGAAAAGCAGTCCCGTCGATGTCAGTTGACGCTCCGCTGTCGCAAACTGTACAATACCGATAGAATTGAGTGCACCGATCATAACCGGCAGCAGTCCCGCGATTTTTCCAAGTGCTAAAAGCTTCGCCGTTTCAGCGTATCTGTCCGCATGAATACCGATAAAAACGAATCCCGCGAACAGGACAAAACCCGGTGATACAAGCAGTACAAAGAGGAGTATCTTTACTTGATCTATCTCCGGTGAAACGAGGACAATGGTAAGGATGAACAGAACACCTGTTCTCAGTAATTCGTAAAATGCTCCAATAAAAAAGAGAGGTTGGATTTTTTTCATCTGTTAGCGGAGTTTACGGGGATAAAATTGAACAGTCAAGGGAAGAAATTAGAACCTTGACAAACAGAAGCAATTACCTAGAATAAACAGCAGAAACTATGAAAAAGAAAGAAAAAATAACCTGGTTCAGCGTAACGGCATTCATTTTACTTGTTATCAGTGTCCTTATATTTGCTCCCGGCGTTTTCGCGGAATCAGCGGACAGGACAATTCCCAAATATCTAACCCTTTTTGAACAGGTGTTTCGTTTTGTTCACGAAAATTACGTTGACGAGGTGGACCCGCAGACTCTTTTTGAAGGAGCGCTCAAGGGCCTTTTCGAAAGCTTAGATGATCCCCATTCCGCCTATTTAACGGAAACGGACATGCAGGATCTGACCGATACAACCTCCGGAAAATTCGGCGGCGTGGGTTTGTATATTTCAAAATCGGAGCAGCAAAGAGAATCGGACGGGGAACTGCCGGAAGATTATTCCCCCTACGTACGCGTGGTTGCTCCTATCGAGGACACACCGGCGGCAAAGTCGGATATTCATGCCGGGGACCTCATTACCGCAATCGAAGGAGAAACGACAAAGGACCTCACGATCGATGAAGTGGTGGACAAACTGCGCGGCGCCCCGGGAACGGATGTTACCGTAACACTCCTCAGGGGAAGGGAAATTGAACTGAACGTTACCCTAACGCGTGCCATTATCGAAGTCCCTACCACCAAACACGCAATGATCGGCAGTGATATCGGGTATATCCGAATTATTCAATTTACCCCCCTTACCGCAAAAAAAGTAGAAGAAATAATTGAAGAATTCAACCGAAAGGGTTATTCATCCCTCATTATCGATGTCCGGAACAATCCGGGCGGGCTGCTGTCTTCAGTTGTCGATGTAGCGGACCTGTTTTTAAACGGCGGTGTTATTGTCAGCACCCGCTCCCGAATTGAATCGGAAAATTCAGTATTTACCGCGAACATAAGCGCAAAGGTACCGGCAAACAAACCCGCGGTAATACTCATCGACAAGGGGTCGGCTTCCGCTTCGGAGATACTGGCGGGGGCCCTGAAAGATCAAAAGCGGGCCACACTCATCGGAGAAACGACCTTCGGCAAGGGTTCGGTACAACAGGTAAAATACATCGGCGAAGGCGGCTTCAAACTGACGATGTCCCGTTACTATACACCCTCCGGGACGAATATTGATAAAATCGGCATAGAACCGGATGTGGAAATTAAGGAACCTGAATTGAGTGACGCCGAATGGGAATCCTACGAGGAGCTGCTGGAAAACCAGACAATTTCCAATTTTGTCCGGGAGAAATCCCCGGTCAACAGCCGAGAAATTGAATCCTTCGTCAGCCAGTTAAAAAAAGAAGGAAATAAATTGGAAGAACGGGTCCTGAAACGGCTTATCAGAAATGAAATGAACAAAACCAACGATTCTCCGCCGGTATACGATTTAGAATACGATTTGGCACTGCAAAAGGCCGTCGAAATGATTCGAAACGGGGAAATACGCTGGTGATGGAAGTCTTGAAAATACCCACAAAACGGCAGGTGGATTTTGTCAATATCACGTCGCAGATAAAAAAAATTGCAGCTGATTCAGGTATTGCTGAAGGCACCTGTACCGTATACTGTCCTCATACCACTGCCGGCATTACAATCAACGAAGCTGCCGATCCCGCTGTCGTACGGGACATTATCAAGGAATTAGACAGCATCGTTCCCCTCCACCACGGCTATACGCACGGCGAAGGCAATTCGGCCGCTCATATAAAATCGAGTTTAGTCGGTGCAAGCGAAGTTGTTCCGGTTCATCAAGGTGCCCTCGTTCTCGGCACGTGGCAGGGAATCTATTTTTGCGAATTCGACGGTCCGAGACACCGGAAGGCATATATAACAATCTGCTCCACCGTGTAAATGAAGAATGCGGCAATTATTTTTACCACATCACACTCCCTCGAATGAATTAACTCTGCAGGGAAAAAACTATCATTATATCGTCCGTGTGCTCCGCCTGCGAAACGGCGACGAATGTACTCTTGTTTTTGAAGGAGGCGAGACCTTTCAAGCAGTGGTTTCCCGTATTTCCTCCAAAAACTGCACCTTAGAAGTGGGGAAAAAAATCGACCGCCCTTCTATTGGTACCGGAATTACCCTTATCCAGGCATTGCCGAAAGGAAAAAAAATGGACCAGATTGTCCGTCAAGCGGCAGAGTGCGGCGTCGCCTCGATAATTCCGGTAGAAACGGAATATTCCCAAATACAGACAAACCCCGGGGATTTTCCAAAAAAAATTGAAAGATGGAACAGGATTATAAAAGAGGCCCTTCAGCAGTCGGGGTCGTCCGTTATAACAAGGATTGAACCGCCCCGTCCTTTGGAAACAATTCCCGCTCCATCGGAAAAAGATACCGTCGGATTGTTTTTTCATCAATGTATACTTGAATTAAAACCGCTTCATGGATATCTTTCTATCTGCCCGAATACAATTTACGTATGCATCGGAGCTGAGGGCGGTTTCTCACCTGCCGAAATAGATGTACTCAAGCAGCGGGGATTTTTTCCCGTATACTTGGGAGAACAGGTTTTACGGACGGAAACCGCCGTAGTATATGCCCTTGGTGCTGTAAAAACCCTTCTACAGGAGATTCATTCATGGGTCCTAAAGAAATAAAAAATTCAAAACGTATATATCTTCTCGATATTCCCGTGGATATCATTACTCTGGAAAATCTCGAAGAAAAGATCAAAGAGATGCTCTCCGACAACGGCGTTCATCAAATTGTCTTTATCAACACATTAGATCTGTTAAAAGCACGAAGAAACGCCGAATACGAACAGTGTCTGCGGAACGCAAGTCTGGTAATACCGACAAGCAAGGGAATAATCAGAGGTGCAAAATTTGTAAAAAAAATTGATGTTGTCCGCCACATGCCCTTTGAGTTTGTTATCAGGCTTCTCGGTGCGTTGGAAAATCAGAACCAATCCCTGTATCTCTTAGGGCAGAAACAGCAGGAATTGACCACGATAGAAAACAATTTACGGACCTCATTCCCGAAACTGCGGATAGTCGGCAGATATGTCGGTTATTTTCCGCGGGAACTGCAGAGTGATATTATTACTGCAATAAAAAAGGCAAGTCCGTCACTTCTCCTTGTAGGCAGAGGACTGCCGGGAAAGGATATGTGGGTATATTCTATGCGGAAACATCTCAACCCCGGCATTTCGCTGTGGTGCAGCGAATGTTTCGATATTTTTTCCGGCAGAACGGAACGGATATCTAAAACCGCCTGGGAAAGCGGAACATACAAGATTTCCGGGTTCTTCCGACGGCCTTGGCGTTTTCTGCGGATTTTTATCTATTTTTACTACAACATTCTTCTTCTTATTCACCGAATAAAAGAAAAATAAAAAAAAACACCCGGGGTCTTGATAAAAATTTTCCATATTTTCAAACTGTATGCAATGGTGTCCGTGCTGTTGTTAGACACAGACAGAGAGCTGCACACGTCGCTGAAAGCGGTTATGCCCGAGGAATTTAGATTTCTCTCCGCGTATACCGTTCAAACAGCCCTTCTCCTTCTCCAAACCGAGGCACCGGAAGTTGTTTTGATAACCGACACCATTGGAGAACCGCATTGTTTTGAAGTACTGCAGAGTATTGTCAATTCTCCCTTTTCTCCGCCGGTTATTGTAATTTCGCAGGATGACAATTTTTCATTTATCATCAATTCGATTAAAAAAGGCGCCCATTATTATCTGAAAAAACCGATTAACATAAAAACATTAAAAATCAGCATTATCAAAGCACTGCAAAATTACGCGGGTATACGAAATACTTTTCATACTGAGCGCACAATTCCCGAATTGGCGGGTTTGATCGGGGGCAGTGATAAAATGAGAAAATTGAAGCGCATCATTCATAAATACGCGGCTTCTCCATATCCGGTGCTTATCCGGGGAGAAAGCGGAACGGGAAAAGAGCTAATAGCCACGGCCATTCATGCATTATCACCGAGAAAAGACGGCCCGTTTATTGCAAAAAACTGCGGTGCCATTCCTCCCACTCTCATTCAGTCCGAATTATTCGGTTCGGAAAAAGGGGCGTATACCGACGCAAGCTCCAAACCCGGCAGTTTCGAACTTGCAAACAATGGCTCCCTCTTTCTTGATGAAATCGGCGAAATGGATAATCTCGCGCAGGTCCATCTGCTCCGTGTCCTGGAGAGCCGGGAAGTGGTCCGTTTAGGAGGATTGACAACAATACCGGTCGATGTACGGATTATTACCGCCACAAATAAAGACCTGCGGGAGGCAATCCGCAACAAGGATTTTCGAGAAGATGTATATTACAGAATTAATACGCTTATTCTCAAGGTTCCGCCCCTCCGTGAACGAAAAAGCGATATACCTCTTCTGGTAAGACATTTTGTGTTTGCCGCCGGGAAAACTCACGCCATTTTTAGTTCCGGGAGTATGCAGAAACTTATGGACCATTCCTGGCCTGGCAACGTCCGGGAACTGAAAGCGGCCGTTCAGCGGTCATTACTCCATGCGGAATCGGACATTATTGAACCGAAAGATATTATTCTTAATCAATAGTCCGTATATAAAATCCTTCAAGAACGGCAGCCGGTTCCTCCCCGGATTCATTCCGAAAATCGGTTATTCTGCCGACAACAATGATATGCGAATTCGCGGATATTTCGTTTCGAACTTCCCTCCGTGACCTGCGGACAGGGATCCGGGCGGCAAAATCAGGCCCTTGTACCGTGACAATACAGGAATAGATCCGGACTTCTTCCAAACCGATCCACCGTCCGTCGACAATCGTAATTTCAGCCAAGAATGATTCGGGTTCACCGTCAATTATCTGTATCGAAGAAATTGCACCGTCTAGTATTACAGCTTTTTCCATTGGAAGAACATCCGTTCTTTGCGCCGTAAGGGCCCGGTGGATTGCCTCCAGGGTAACTGAAAAATCTACATTTTTATCAAAATCATCTTTAACTTCACTAAACACGGGAAACGCAACAGCCGAAAATAAAAGAAGTATGTATACGACTTTTTTGCCCATAATAACCGCCCCTTACGTAATATTAACTCATTCTAGCGCTAAAAGGGAAACATCGTCAAGTTATAATTTTTTTGTATATTCATTTGACAAAGAGGCGCTTGACTTATAATATATAATGCATATATTTATGAAGAAAACTCTTTCGGTAAAGAGGCATCATGACAAACAATGACATAGTACCAGGATTTGATGAAGAAAAAGATGACAGTCTGAAAATAAAACTTCAGAAGGTTGATAGTGTGGAAGGCTGTCTTGTTCTTTATTTAACAGGCTACATAGATACGTACAACTCGAATTTTTTCCAGAAGCGGGTAACGAAAGCTGTTGAGGCCAATTATGTCCGGTTAATTTTTAACTGCAGCGGCCTCAATTATGTTTCCAGTACAGGAATCGGCTCCTTCACGGCCTTTTTAAAAGCGGTAAAGCCGCGGGGCGGAGATCTCGTCTTAATGGAGATTCAGCCGAAAGTATATGAAGTATTCCAGCTCCTAGGCTTTTCCCAGTTTTTCAATATTAAAGATTCTCTCGACGAAGCAGTGGATTACTTTGTCAAAGGCGGTCAAACCGGCAGTACAAACGTATTCCCCAAGATCTTCAAATGTCCGATTTGCTCGAAAAAACTCAAAGCAACGAAAGCGGGAAGGTTTCGATGTTCCGAGTGCAAAACAATACTCGCCATCGATAACAGCGGTCAGGTTTTCCTAGGCTAGAGTCGGAAAACTGAAGGGTCGGCCTCCGTTTCACAAGATTCGAATACATGCCGTCATTAATAATCCCGCTAAGAATTACGAATTACAGACATATTTTGGTGAATGTGCCTTTATTGATCTGATCTGTAGTGAAACGCCCGCCCGGGACGGGGATGCGGACGTACTCGTTATCCCGGCGGAACACTGCATTCCGGGATACAACGAAAAGAGCATCGTTATAGCATATGGTGCGGATTCTTACTTGAAACCTGCATTTTTAGCCGGATGCAGGGATTTTATGAAAGAACCATGGATGCCGGAAGAGCTTTATTTTCGGGTCCTTGCCCACACAAAAGATTATTTTGGCACATTTCGCTGGATGGACATCCACTTTTTCCCGTTTTATATGCAGCACAACAATATGGTTGTACCTCTCTCTAACCAGGAATATACCATTATTTATATACTTGTTAAAAACAAAGGCCGTATCGTCTCACGTTCCGAAATCTCCCTTGCATTATGGGACCGGAACAAACCCGATTCCCGGGCAATTGACATGCATATTTCCTCTTTACGAAAAAAATTACAAAAAATCGGCAACAACCGCCGGTTTTTTATAGAGACCATTCATGGAAAAGGGTATTTAGTCTCGGAACCTTTCGTCTCTTGCAAGATGGGCCCGTGACATGATAGATTTTTCCCAATGTGAAAAATACACTGCTTTTAATTCTTTTCCTACTACTTATTCTTGCAGCTGTTTTTCTTTCATTGTTTATTCTCAGATCCCTTGTGTTCCTTGTGCTGCATTACAATACGGCGGAGGGTATTCGTTTCAGCCTTATCCGGACCAACGCGCTTACGCTGCTTCAAGATATTTTTCCATTTGCCGTTATTACATCGATAATTGTTATATTCCTCCGGATGTATTCCAAGCCCGGTCTTTTATGGCTTTCATATCTTCTTATTCTCCTGATAACAGGAGCCGTCTGGATGTCCGGATTTACCATGCTTGCCCGGAGAGGTTCGGTCTCTATTAATCAAAGCCAAACGCAGCTGCTGTTTTCCGGTTATATCCACGACACAGCCACTGAAAGAATCTATATTCACGAAACGGAAAATAACACTGTTTACGCTGCAGTAAGGTCATCGATACAGGACCCGGCAGGGGAACCCCATCTGCGGTATTCTAAAAGGTTGGATTCCTTTTCCACGGTACCTGAAAACCCCACGTTTTCTCCTATTATCAGGGTCTCTCCCATGTTCACAGCCATTCTAGAAGAATTTTCCCTTTTTGCCGAAGAATTGAACCGTCTTTTTACGGAAAAAAAGGAAACATTTTATGCTTTTTCCGTTCTCATTTTATCATATTTTGTTTTCAGCGGAATTATTTTGAGAATAAGTAAATT
>CAZSGZ010000149.1:0-8866 GCA_964606455.1 uncultured Spirochaetales bacterium | reverse complement strand
AGTTGACCGAGGACAAAAATAAGAATCAGTATATTCTCACAATTTCAAATACCGGTAACCCGTTTCCCAAAGATGTTACACTTAATAACCCCAAAACGTTAGGCCTGCAGTTAATAAGCGCCCTCGTCAGCCAATTGCAAGGGACCATAGAACTGCAGCGGGACACGCATCCGGTATTTACCATACGTTTTCCTATGGAGGAGTAATCAAAAATGGCGGACGAGGATGTTCTCAAAAGACAAAAGGAAGGCGATAACCGTCTTTTCGGAGAGATTGCAATTGAGCTTCAGTATATCGATGATGATGTTCTATCTGCATACTTAGAGAAGAAGTAACCGCTCACAAAAAGCATTTTGTAGGGCCTGAAAAAATCAGAAACAGGGGGCTCTTATCTTTTTCTGAAGTCCCGGGGTATTTTCATCAAAAAAATGGCTCCGTGTAATCCTTCTTCACAGGATAAATCTCCATAAAACCGTTCTCGTATAATCCGCCTGGACATATAAAGACCAATGCCGCTTCCGTCAGTTTTTTCTGATTTTTCACGTTCGAACAGTTCCTCGCGAAGGCTGTCTCTGATGCCTCCGCCGTTGTCTTCGACGCTTATGGAAATAAAGTCAGATTCGCCGGTTAGTTTTAAACGGATATAAGGGGAAACTACAGAGCGCTTCCGGAATATGTTCACAGCGTTTGTTAAAAGGTTAAGCACCACCTGCTGAAGTTCATTTTTTATTCCCCAAATTCTTGTATCACCGATTGTTTCGATAGAGACCTCTATTCCATGGGTCAAAAACAGATCCTCCATCAACGAAAAGACCTTTTTACACTCATCGCCTGCATCAAACCGTTCACGTTCACTATCCGGACTTAAAAAGTTTCGAAAGTCCTTAAGGGTCGAGAACATACTTTTTACAGCTTCAGATATTGTTCGGTAAATTTCATATCTCTTTTCTTCAGGAAGGTTTCTGTTGCCCTCCTGCTGAAGGCCATCTACGTTAATGGAAATTGCATAGAGGTATTGCTGCCATTGATGGGCAATAAAATTGAGCATTTCTCCAACCCTGGCATACCTGGCCTGGGCCCATAGAGAAACCTCAAGCGCCTGTGTTTTCTTATCAACCAGGGTTTCGATGGTTTTTACATGATTTTTCATGATATCAATCAGTAAAAATGCATGTATCAGCCCAAAGAGGATTAAACCGATGGAGGTCTTCTCGTTGAAAAGCAGCGGCCAAGATGCCGGAGTATATATCAGATCAAAACTCATAAAAACGGCAACAATGAGGACTGATAGAAGGAATACCTTTGCATAGGGGTAGTTTTTATGGATCCCTATTATTGAAACAACTAAACTGTATATTATGACTCCATACGCAATGACTTGTGATAATAGAAAAAAACGCTGCAGCAGAGGCAGGCCTGAGAGCAGGAAAACAGATGAAAGCAGTATTGCAAAAATATTTTTTACAAAATTTAATTTTACCGGAATTCTGACCTGAAAGAACTCGGTTGTAAAACAGAAAAAGAAAAATGATGTTAAAAACCGGGAAAGGTAATGGATTTTCCATATAAACAGCCGCGAAAGCCCCATCTGCCCTAAAAATACTTCTCCATTTACCAACAGGTACAGTACATTGGCGAGATATGAAAAACCGAGATACAAACACCATCGGTTATGTTCCATTTTTATGCCGGTAAGTAAAAGATAAAGTGATAAAATGAAAAGTGCCGTCACAATCAGTGCATTGGCCATAAAAGCCATAGACTGTATCCTGAATGCCTTATCGACAGACGCAATAACAGGAAGCATATAGTAATCGAATGTATCCAGATCAAAGTTTGACGCCTGAATAAATATATCGTATACACCGGTTGCCGATGATATTTCTCTTAAAACCGGTTTGTATTCGAGGGGGTTTGAGGTCTCTTCGCTGCATCCCACTGTACCGTTAGAGAATATCTCTGCTCCGTTACAGAATATCCTTAGTGCGGTATCTAACTGGGGGATTCGTAATATGACACGACTTCCTGTTTCCGGCGGCAGCATGATACGTTTCTGATAGGTTCCGCAGCCGTGCCAGGGCAGCTGATCATCACCTGTTGTATTGGTATGCCATGAGCCGCTAAAAGGAATGGTGTATGCTTTGGCATCATTAGGGATGTCATCGATTGAAGTTACCAGGGTGTTCCAGAAGAAATTCCAATTGCCTGAAATTTCGATAATCTCTTCTCCCGTCCAGTCCAGCACTTTTTGTGTAGTTCCTTCTGCAGCGGCGGTATGCAGGGCTGTACATTGAAGCAAGATGGTTATTGCAAAAGCAACAAAGCCTTTCCTGCAGCTTTTATGTGAGAAGCCTGGCAAAGCGTTCATCCTTGTTTACAAGTGCTATGAGCTCATTGGTTGATTTTACATCCATTTTTCGGATAAGGCTTGTCTTGTGTTTTTTGAGGGTAGATTCCGAGATATTCAGTTTGCCGCAGATCTCCTTGCCGGTAAGCCCGTTTGCCACCAGCATCAGAACATCCTGCTCCCGGGGACTCAAAGAATTTACCATCGCAGTCTGCGGATCTTTATCCCTGCCTGATTCACGCTTCTCTAGTGTATTTATCATTTTTGTCATGACGCTCGGACAGAAGTAACGGTTGCCGTCACGGACCTCAAGAAGGGCCCGCTTCAGCTCATCGGTATTATTTTCCTTAAGCACATATCCCGATATACTGTACTGCAATGCCCGGGAAACCAGGCTGTCGTCAATGAAGGATGTCAAGAGGATTATCTTTGAATCGATGCGGTTCTCCTGCAGTTTCTGCGCAACCCCGAATCCATTCAGCATAGGGATGGAAAGATCCACAATGCAGATATCCGGTTCAAGTCTTGTAATCTCCCTGACGGCAGTAAGCCCGTCGTAGGCTTCGCCGACCACCGAGAAATCAGGAAGTGATTCTATTAATATTTTAATCCCCGGCAGCAGTATTTTATGGTCGTCTACCAGAAAAACCTTTGTCATTCTCATCTCCAGAAGTATAGTGCAGATTTAACGTATCTGCCAGCGGCTTGTTCAGTTAAGAAAGCGGGAAGGGGCACATGCCCCTTCCGCTGCAGATATTTTTACGGAGTACTATCATTGATATCGTCGTTACGGTAAAGATTGCCTACCTCAGTTGCTGTCAGGGCGTATTTGTAGAACCTGACCTCGTCTATTGTTCCGGGGAAATATCGTGCATCTCCGCCAAAAAGGTAATCAGCGCCAATGGCGAATTTATTTCTTGAATCCGACAGCAATGGATCCACAATATTGTAACCAGTTGAAGTATAACCGGCATCAACTCCATTTACATAAAATTGTACTTTTGAGTCTGCTTCCGTGTATGCGGCAACAACGTGGAGCCAGCTTCCGGTACTCAATACGCCATTATTCGAATATCCTTCCGATAAGTCCAAAGCATTCGTATGGCCGGCCCAACTGGAGTTAACTCTGAACATCAAACCGTTTGCTGCCACTGTATGGTAATTTGAAACTATGGCTTTGTAATTGCCGATAGAGGTAAGATAAATCCACGCGCTGATGGTGAAATCGGCATCACAGTCAATGCCCAGATCTCCACTCACCTGCATATAGTCATTTATTCCGTCAAAACTGTAGGCATCGTTACCGCCGGCATCCCTGGGATACCCCGCTGTTAATGTTGGACCTCCGGTTGGTACTAGCGTAACACCCCTTCCGCTTGCATCTGTCAGTGAACCATCTGTAAAGGGAAAGTAAAGATCCATAGCGCCTCGTACCGGGAAGTAATAATCAGAATCAGAGCAATTTACATCCCTTGAGTAGGTGTCCCTGAAACCGGAAACAGTGATGGAAGTGTGGTTCGTTGCCGCCAGATCTGCGTTGGGGTTGATCGTAATTGTGTCGTTTGCATTGTTTGTGGTACCGAAAGTAATAGTGGCATTACCTCCCTCTGTGAAAGTGACAGCCGGTGAAGCGAAGCTTACTGTTCCTTTTGTTGCTCCGTCAAGACTGTCTGAAAACACTATCTCGATGTTGCTGTCGGGAGACACTGATGAATTACCGTCAGGGGTTATCGAGCTGATGGTAATTGCCGGACACAATTTATACACTACTGCTGTTTGTGGCGAGCCGCTTATCGTAAATCCGCCGGGGTTTGTTATTGCAACCGATACTGTTTCACCATTGGCAACCGTGATGTTAGAAATTGCAAGCGTTCTCGTCGTACCACTTCCGCTTAAGGCACCCTTAGTCGCTCCCGTTACCGTAATGTTATCAGAAGTCAACGTAGTCGGATCAGCGCTGAAGGTCAGAGTCAACGTTGTTGTGTCAGCGGTACCGTCTGTCCCATCCGCGGCAACCAAACTCTCAAAGGTTATAGTGTTATTAACAACTTCAACAGCCAGAACAGTAACACTGATTATTTTTGTAGTAGTCACCGTCCCTTTGGTGATAGTAGCAGTTAGTTCGACTACAACATTGGAGCCTGAAGGCCGGGTAACGGTAGTACTGCCATCTTCGTTGATTGTTATTATTTCTGTATTTGACGAGCTCCAGGTAATCGTGCTCCCGGCATCCCCACTTGTCAACAGCGAAAAATCTGCCGTAACAGAGGCTGCAGTATCTCCCGAAGCGAAGGTGATGGCGGCGTCTGTGAGCGTCTCAGCATCGGCAGCAACCGAAGCCTCATTGAATTCTATTTGTGCCTCTTCACCCATCATACCCAAATCTGTGCATCCCGAAAAAGAGATGAAAAGAGCAATAATAAGTATGATGTTTCTGGTCAATTTCCGTTTATTCCCATTCATATAAATCCTCCTTATTCCCATGAAACCGAAGCCCCAAGGCCAAAATTAGTAACCGTTACAGGTCCTATATAGACAGTGTAGGAAAAGTCTATACCGAAACTGATTCTCGGCAGACCCGGGAAAATGAAATCAGTTCTTACTGCCGGGGAGAGATAGAAGGACATTCCTTCACGGTAGATCCCTTCTGTATAATCTATTGCGTAATATGCCGCTCCGATCTCCAGTCTTGGTATAATTGCTTTCGGAATATACCACCGGTCGGGGAGAAGGCTTTTAGTCTGTAAAAGATATTCCGTACTGACATAACCACCTCCGGAGAGTATTGTCAGATAGTTTCCTGCACCGGCATGGAAATGGCCGCCAAGTCCGATTCTTAACTGTTTTAATGCATCGCTGACCTTTGAATCTTCTGCTATTCTTACAGTCATACCGCCGTTAAGCTTAAATCCGAAGCCTGCTGTATAGAATGCGGCAGACGGAGTAATATGCAACCCCGGTTTGAGGCTTATTCCAAAGATATTGAAAGTAAATTTATCTTTCTCTTCCCGGGTAATATCAACCCTGTAATCAAAAGTCTTTCCATCATCATAAGTAATGCGAATTACTTTCCCGGTTGTTCCTACCGGAAGCTCTCCTTCGATTTCTGAAATAATCTCTACTGATGCTCCGGCTGCAACATCCTCATCGTTAAGCACCGCGTTTAATTGAAGTTTGTCTGTTTTATATGGGACAGTAACCGAATAATCAGTAGTCTCTGGACTGAATTCCGGAACAAGGAGTATTTCTTTATTATTTTCTTCCGGCTTTATTTCTAAAACAGAAAGCAGCGGTGCGGCCCTTTCAATTGTCAGGTTATATTCCCTGGGATGTTCGCCAAGTTGATCTGTAACCGTGGTTCTTAGTTTGTTATCTCCAATCGTTAGTGCTACTTCTGCATATTCTGTTTCCAGTACGGCTTCTTCATCTGTTGGCGTCATACTGATTGATACGGATTCTACTGAATAGGGAACAACGGCTGTGTATGATGTTATTTCCGGGCTGAATTCAGGCCTTATCTCTATGCTGCTATCAGCGGATTTTACAAATACCTTGGAAAGAGTTGTAGCAGCCGGAGCCTCCCGGACCACTGTCAGGCGGTACGATTGAGAAATCTTTTGTTCTCCTGCTGCTGATTCTACGGTAACGAAAATCTCGTTATTTCCCGAAACAAGGGAAACAGCATCTTCGGAAAGTCCTGTAATCTTTGCATGAGGATCCTCTGTGGTTAGATCAATCAGAATAGTATCCACAGAATATGGTACGGTTGCAGCAAATGAAGGCACATCACCTTTCAGCTCAATGGGAGTACCGTCCGATGTAGAAATTTTACCGGCTTTCAGTGCTGCTGTTGCTTTCGTAAGAACATAGGGAGCCGCGCTGTATGTAATATTATCCGGCTTAACCCCGGCGATAACGGCTAAATTATAGGCTGTTAAAAAGTGACGCTCTTCAATCTCTTCAATTGACAGATCAGATCCATATCCTCCGATTCTGACTTCGGTATCAGTTTGGATAAGCGGTAGAAGGCTTCCGATCTTCTGCATTCTTTGTAGACTATCGGAATCAGGCGTGCCATCCTCCTTATAGAATATTTTATTATCAATAATACCGATTCCTGCCGAGGTCTCGGCAAATATCAAATCTGTAATACCCGCTTCTTCAAGCCTGTTTTTTACTGATTCAAGATTTTCATTTTTAACAAGATAGGCGGTATATCCTGGAAGCATTGAATTGCTCAGAAGCTCCCACCAAACCATACTATTATCTGAGTCCTGCCCGACAGAACCTACAATAGAGATCTCTACCCGTCGGTTTAAGGCTCTTCCTTCCTGAGTTGCATTGTCTGCTACAGGTTCATAGAACCCCCTCCCGACAGCTTCTATCTTTTCAGAATCAAATAGTCCCGTTTTGCTGATTAATCCGGCAACAGACCGCGCTCTTCCTTCTGACAATTCCAACCCATCATCTGTATCTTCCGGTGACAGTTTTGCCGTATGCCCCTGAACAAGCAGAGCCATATTGGAGAACCGCTTCAGTATTTCGGTAAGCTTATAAATCTTTTCTTCAGTTTCAGGAGTAACCTCTGAAGAATTCGGAAGAAACCGTATATCCCGGTAAATTATATTAATGGCATTGTTTGCAATATCCAGACTGAAAGATTCAAGCCCTAATGCCTCTGCCGCTGCTTCCACTTCCTGTACTAAAAGCGATAGAGATACAGCTTCCCATACTTTGCTTCGCTCCGCCTTTGTTTCTTTTAAAAGGAGATCGCCTCTGAAAAGATCTTTTTCTGCCAATGCCTTAACATCCATATCCTGTGCTTCAAGCAACGATAATGACAGACACAGAAAGAATAAATATGTCAATTTTCTTAATTTCATTGTAGCTACCTCTGCATGCCAGTTATAAAAAAAGATTTATCTAACCGGAAATTTCTTACGGATAAAACTTTAATAGGGCGGATGTCGATTTACAATTAGCCAAAGGTACCGTTTTGTGGGTCTAAAGGTGCTAATTAAAGGAATTACAAGTACGATAAAGGACCTGAAGCCCTTCGCGCCGGCAGGGGCAAACAGCCTTTTTTTGGCACGGTTTCTTCTGTTTCATCTATGTTGACATGTAAGGTAACTGTTCTATTTAAAGAAATCGCACCAAGCCTGGAGTACCAGGCACAGCGCTGCAGATCACCTTCTCGTTATGTCGATATCAGCCTATAGACTAATTACAACTAAATATAGACTAAATTTAGTTGCTTTTTCTTCTAAAATACGCTATTTTTACATATGATAGGAGTATACACGTATGAGAATTTCACTTAAAGAAGACATAAATTCAGTATCTTATTTTAAATCCAATTTTTCCCAGATTTTAGACAAAATGGTTGAAAACCATCGACCAATGATTCTTACACAGAACGGAAAATCTGCTGGAGTTTTCTTAGATATTGAAACATGGGAAAACCTCCTAAAAAAAATTCAAGTTCTTAAAATGATCAATGAAGGCGAAAGGTCCTTACAAAATGATAAAACTTATACTATTCATGATTTAGAAGAATATTATAAAGAAAAATATGATTTTTAATATTGTTTTTTCTTCTTTATTCCATATTGATTTAGAAAAAATTGTTTCCTATTACTATGAATTAAATAGATCAACTGCCAAAAGATATTATCATGGTGTTATCAAATCTATTAAAAAATTGGAATCCTTTCCTTTACTTGGAAGAATTGTTCCAGAATGCGAAGACATATTCTATGATAAATACCGTGAAATAGTATATGAAAACTATCGTATAGTTTACCGTTTAGAAGGGAATCAAATCCTTATTTTACGTATTTTAGATGCAAGAATGGATGTAGATTTTAATTATCTTGAATAATGCACTGTCTAACGACAACTACTTTTTCCCTCTATTGCTATCCGTCACTCAGTGTGACCCGCCAATCCGTCATTTTAAACTGACCCTCCGATACTAGGAATACCTTTTCTGTATAGGAGGGAGCCAATGGCAAGGAGAAGAACCAAATCTACAAAGAAACGGGGATTCATCGGCCATCATCCGGGCATCGTTTTCGTGGGACAATTGTCCCGGTTAGATTAATCCATCCATGCACCTCCCATCCCCTTCTTTGGATAGCTCTACCTATAATAGACAATGTCAGAAATGGGAGAACGGGAAATTGATAGACAACTTCACTCTCATCAAGGTCAATTTCACCAGGGTATCTATGCTTGGCAGCATAGGGATTCAGCCTGCTAAGAATGGTGTCATCAATCTCAGGTAGTCTTTCCATTGACTGACATTTTGTCTTCAAATACAGCAGATCATGGGAACGTGGAGGCTCGATATCATGCAGAACCAGAAAAGCCTTCAGGCATTTTTCCACCGCCTGCTGGCGGGGAACATGATACATGTGTTGTCCGTGAAACTAAAGCAGTACCCCTATGCCGTACCGTTCAAACCATTCATCCGGCGTTAATTCTTCAGTAGGGTCGTACTGAATCGATATCTTTGAG
>CAZSGZ010000148.1:0-8896 GCA_964606455.1 uncultured Spirochaetales bacterium | reverse complement strand
AATGCCTTGCCTGGGCGAGGGTCATGGTATCGAGGTCCTCCTGCCCGGGAGTGCCGTAGTTTATGGAAACCTTTGAGACTCCTGTAACGATAATCAGCTCCCGGGCATTGACCGTCAACGCCAATTTCATGCTTGCAAGGTCTTTGTCGATAACGCAGTCGAGACCTTCAAGCAGGCCGTTCTCGTCATAATAGACCGGAATTCCGCCGCCGCCCCCGGTGATTACCAGATATCCCTCATCTACAAGATGGCGGATAGACTCCTTTTCGATGATATCCAGCGGATACGGAGATGCCACGTAGCGCCTCCAGCCCCTGCCGGCATCCTCTTTAAGCACCCACCCCTTTTCCTTTATCAGCCTGTCCGCTTCCTCTTCCGTATAAAACGGGCCGATGGGTTTGGAGGGGTCCTCCAGGGCATGGTCATACCGGTCCACCAGTATCTGGGCCGGTATCGTTACCACGTTCCGCCATATATTCTGCCTGATCATCTCGTTCTGCAGGCACTGTTCGATCATGTAACCGATGGAGCCGCAGGTCATGGCATCGGCCACTCCCAAGGGAGTTTCGGGCACTACATCCCTGGCCTGTTCCACCATAAGCATCAAATTTCCAACCTGCGGGCCGTTTCCATGGGTCAGAAGAACACGATATCCCTGTTTTATCAGTTCCACCACACCCCGCATGGAAATGCGTGTCGCCTCGAACTGTGCGTGTATGTCGGTCCCCCGTTCTTTATTGAGAATAGCATTGCCCCCGAGGGCCACCACCGCCAGTTTCTGTTCATTTTCCATATTGCTTTCCTTTACGTAAGTGAATAATATGAATAAGAATTGACCTCGTCAACCTAAAACTGAAAAAGGATCGAAGCCGTAATCCCCCCGGTGGTCGGCATGTGCTTCCGGATTTACCGGAAAGAGGCCGCTGTCCAGCCCGAAAATGCGAAGGACATTCCCGCCGGTAATTTCTTTCAGCAATTCTTCCGACGCGCCCATGGCCTTAAGTATATTCAAGAAATCGGCATAAAAATGGAGCACCGGTATCCCGGAAAAAAACCTGGTCTCTTTTTCGTCCGGAGTATGCGGGGCATGGTCGGTTTCCACCCAGTCTATTTTGCCGCTAAGAAGCAGCTCCGCCGTCTCTTTTCGCATCTTCTCACCGCGCAGCGGCGGATTCATTTTTAACCGGTGCCCGGCGGGCCCCTTTAAATTTTCGATGTTCTTTTCCGAAAGCAGGGTATGATGGGGAGTAATTCCGCAGCTGATGGAAAAGTCCCCCTCTCCCCGGCGGCGATCCACCGCCCGCACCGTTTCCGGAACCGACACATGGCATATGTGGAGATTTCCCCGAAATCCTGTTTTCTCCGCGAGCCGGATCTGATCGAGCACCGAACCGATCTCCGCCTCCGGCGGCCGGCAGCGGCAATGGCTTACGGGTATTTCAGGATCGAAAAGGTCCGGACGCAGGAGTTCTTCCTTTTCACAATGGACCATCAGCACGCCGGTAAATCCTTCCGCCGCGAGAACACGGTACACCAGGGCCTGCTCTTGTTCTCCGATAACCCCCATATTTCCGGTGGAATTTCCGGCATACATTTTCAGGCCGCAGACACGGGGAAAGAATTCCCGCCAGAGCCGGACTATATCGACGATCTGCTTTTCATGCCCCGTCACTCCGGCCACTATGCCGTGAAACAGGGGGAGGCCGAGATCCCGCAATGCCGCGTCCGCTTTCCGGATCCTGTTTTCGACGGCCCGCCGCGAGGTAAGAGGGGGATCGGTATTGGGCATGTCGAACACTCCGGAAAGTCCCGCGTCCCAGGCGACCTGAAATCCGTGTTTCAGTGTTTCCTTGTGTTCCTGCCCCGGCCCGTCCCGCAGGTGGACATGAGGGTCAATCCGCATGGTCAAAGTCCGTTATATCGATACTGTTGTCTTGAAGGTATTCAACGGAAAAAAATGTTCCCTCCCTGCAGGTAAGCTTTCCTCCGCACACACATTCGCCGCACAGACCGATGCCGCAGCGGGTCATCGTCTCTATGGACACAAAGGCGGAGGCGGGATCCCCCCCCGCGCTTAGAAACTGATCGGCCGCGAGCTTCATAAAACGGACCGGGCCGACGGCATAGAGGGCGCTTTCCCTTACCTCCTTCCGGGCCTGTTCCATCATCACGCGGACCGCCCTCCCGGGGATTCCGTTGTCGGTGACGGCGTGGCAGCTTCCCCACTTTTCCAGTTCTTCCCGCAGCACATCCTGCCCACCCTCGGCCATACCGTAATAGGTATGGACGGTACACCCCTCTCCGGCAAGGGTTTCCGCCAGTTTCGGGGCAACGGCAATGCCCGTTCCTCCGGCGGCTATCCAGGCCGTCCGTTTCCCGCATGCCGGGGCTTTCCCGCCGTACACTCCCCGGACATAGAGTACATCCCCCTCTTTCAGGTCCATAAGCGCGCCGCTTACCGGCCCCCGTTTGCGAAGGACGAAACGCAACGGGGATGAAGAGGCAACGGAAAACGGCTTCTCCCCCACCCCGGGAATCCACAGGAAGGCAAACTGGCCGGCATGGAACTGCAGAGAGCCCTCCAGTTCCATCAGCCTTAAGCTTCCCGGCCTGTCTTCGATACGGCGGATTTTGAAGGGACGGTACTCCATTTGCCGCTTCTTCGTGAGGAACCTCGAAGCCGAACCGGTGCCTTCCCGCACGTCTCTAAGCAGCGCCGAAAAATAGAGTTCCCACTGCCTAGGATGTACGGACGCAAAAACAGACCCGATACCGACAACATCCGCTCCGGCCTCTTTCATCGCCAGAATATGGCTCCCGGTCTCGATTCCCCCCATGCCGATAATCGGGACATCGGCCCCGGCGGCCCGCCTTATTTCCGCGACTTTTTTTAACGCGTCTTCCCGAATCCACCTCCCCGATTTCCCGCCGAGGTTTCCCCGTGGATTCATCAATACCGGCCGCCCCGAACAGGGCTCCGTAACGGATACCGGCCCGAAGGTGTTCATCCCGACAATGCCGTCGGCGCCTGCCTCCAGAGCCGCCGCCGTGACCGCACCCAGGTCCTCCACATTCGGCGTCAGTTTCGGAAACAGGGGGACATACGTAGCTTTCCGAATCTCCTTTACGTAGGCAAATACGGTATCCGGGTCCGTGCCGATGCTCGTGCCGTATCCGCCGGATGCGTGAGGGCAGGAAAAATTCAGCTCCAGCATGTCCGCGACGTCCTCGAAGCGCCGTGCAAGCATGACGAACTCGGCCGGACTGTTTCCCGCAAGAGACACATTTAAAAGAGCCCGCATGGCGTGCTTTTCCCGCAGGGTACGAAGGCCGGCGTACCCCTTCTCCATGCCGGGATTTCTCAACCCAACCGCGTTAACGAAGCAACCCTGCTCCGGTTCCGCTACAATCGGTTCCCGGTATCCCTCGTTTTCATTAAGCTGATAACTCTTGGTCGTTATCACCGCGATTTCGGGTATTCTCGTATCGATCATCCGGATGGTTTCGGGATTTGTCGTGAGAATCCCCGAAACCGTTGCCAAGGCCGGGGTGCCGCTTTTCAGACGTGCCAGGACCTCCTCCCCGGGTTTGCCGAATTTCGTCTGTTTCCTCACAGCGGTACTCCTATTGCGTCGTTCAGGGTTTTTAAGGACGCGGTGCAGATTTCCGGCCAGTTCGCGGGGCAGCGCTTCTTCTCCTTCCCCCAGGGGTGGGTAATTCCGCTCGAAGAGTTGATCCGTACAAGGCGGAGGGGATAGGAGTTTTTCGCAAGCACCGCCGCAACTTCCCCGGCATCGCCCCCCTGCCCCCCGACACCCGGGATTAGCAGGGGAATTTCCCGGGAAGCGTAATAGCCGCTTACAGCCTCCAGTTCGGGAAGGGATGTCGCGCCTACCACCGCTCCGGTACCGGGAAATTGCCCGGCCCAGCCGGCGATCTTCTCCGCCGTTTTCATGTAAAGCGGAAGCCCACCCTTTTCCATCGGCAGGTCCTGCAGTTCCGCCGCTCCCGGGTTGGAAGTCCGGTTCAGAACATACACTCCGTTTCCGCCGGATTGGGCCTCTTCCAAGAAAGGGAAAACCGAATCGCTTCCCATGTAGGGAGCGACGGTCACTGCGTCGCAGCCCCAGGCGCTGAAACCCTCCACGGCATAATTCCGGGAAGAACGGGCGATGTCCCCCCTCTTGTAATCGAGAATGACCGGGATCCCGGGGAAAAATTCATCGATCATGTCCAGAACTCCGCACAGCGCCTCGGAGCCCTGAAATTGCCCTTCCCGGGGCCGGTCGAGGCAGTGGTAAAAACCGATATTCGGCTTGAAGGCCCCGGGCAGGACCCGTTCCTTCGCCATTTCCCGAAACAAAGCCTTGAAAAACGAAACGATGTTCTCTTTTATCTCCGGTCCGCCGCCGGGAAGATACTCTACAACCGGGTCGAGCCCCATGCAGACGATGCTGCCGGATATCTCGCTTCCCCGTATCAGTTTCTCTTTGTAGTTCACCGCTGCGTCTCCTCTTATAATCTCTTGATTTCCGGTAAAAACCCGCGTTCCTCTCCCCAGCCGAAGGGGTCCCGCCGCCATTCCTTAAGCTCTTCGGCCTGCCCGCGGTCGATATACCCTCCGGAAAGTGCGGTTTCGAGGAGGAGATCGTAGGTGAGTATCGAATGAACGCGGCACGGCGGGTCGAGGGCGCCGAACTTTTCCACCGCCCTGTCCAGGCCGTAGTTGAAAATTGAAAGGCAGCGGGAGATGTCCCCCCCTGCTTCCCGTATCCCCTCCACCGCCCGAACCGAACTGCCGCCGGTGGAGATCAGGTCTTCGACAAGAACCACCCGCCCTCCGCCGTAACCGCTTTCAGCGGGAAGCCCCTCTATCCTGTTCTTCAAGCCGTGGCCCTTCGGTTTATCCCGAACGTACGTCAGGGGCGCGTCGAGAAGGTCCGCTAAGGTTGTTGCGTGGGGGATACCGGCGGTGGAGGTCCCCGCGATGTACTCCAACTCAACGGCTTCTTCCGTCAGTATTTCGGCGAAAGCCTCGGCGATCATCCGGCGATATTCTCCTTTAATGAGAAGCATCCGGTTATCGTTGTAAATCGGCATGTAGAACCCGGAAGCCCACAGAAAGGGTGCTTCGGTGTCGAGCCGTATTGCGCGCAGGGCCAAACCTGCCGCCGCCAGTTTTTTGCCGTAGTCATCGGTCATTTCCATATCTCCTTAAAGGAATGGGGTTTTTCGCAGTATTTGCACATGAACCGGTCGTTTGAAATGCGCATGAACTCCGCAGGCGCCCCCTCGTCGTAGTCAAAATGGCTGATACAGTCTTCGTTTTTACAGCCGATATTATCGAAGTTGTATATTTTCGGCGGCATGTGCAGCTTCAGTTTTTTACCGATCCGCCCGTCCTTTATAATATTGAGCGTGCATTCCGGTGCTATCGCGGCAAGCTGTTTCATTTTGGACGGGGAGAATTCCGCCATCCCGGGCCGGAATATTATCCCCTTCATGACGCCTGTTTCGGTCCGGGACGAACTGATCCATTCCCCCCCCTTGCCGAACAGCTTAAGGACCATAATAATTCTGCCGATATGCTTTCTTATTTCCTCTTCGGTTTCGCCCCTGCAGATATGGTCGATAACCACTCCGCTGGAAATCGGCTTTACCCCTTCGGCATAATCCTTTACTTCGGACCGCTGTTTCGGGTGCAATTCTTCGATAAACTCCGCCTCCACCTCCTCGGCCCCCGCCGATTCCCCGGAAAAATCATCCCCGATCTTTCCGGCGATCAGGGCCAGTAATACAATTCTGATCAGCTTTCCGTTGATCGACTGGTTCTCCCAGCCGTTTAAGGGAGTGTCGTCGAGAAAAGTAGGTATGGTGGGATGCTTCTTGTGCCGGGGAAGGGGATGGTAAAATACCGTCCCTTCGGGGATTTTATCCATGAACCGTTTCTGAAACACGATTTTCTCCCGCAGCTCGTCCTGCCGTTTCAGAATATCGTCTCCCATGCGCTCGAGCTGGGGCCGGGTGAAATACCACTTGTCCGCGATCTCCTCTTGATCCAAATATTCTTCGATGGACCCGAATGTACGGACGGAATAACCGTTTGCCTCCATTTTACGGATATAATAGTCCGGCATGGCCAGCTCCGGAGGCGCTATCAAGTCCGCCTTGACGTTTGTAAATATACCCAGGCCGTTTACTTTAGAATGGACTGTCCGGCCGTGAAACAGATCGCCGGTGAGGGCCACATGAATCGATTCGCTGCTCCACCCGTTCTGTTCGAGGAAGGTGAACTCATCGAGCAGTTCCTGCGTGGGATGTTCGTGTTTTCCGTCCCCGGCGTTGATGAAGGCCGGGATGGTGTTGATTCCGTTCCTCTCTGCAAATTTTTTCCCTACGTCCTCGAGCAGTCTGCAGACTCCTTCGAGTTTGCTGCGGACGATAAATATGTAATTGTTGTAACCTATTAATGTCTGAAAGGTATCGGTGTAGCTTTCGCTTTTATTGAATGATGAGGACCCGGTATCGAGGTTGCTCAATTTGACCCCGTGAAATTCAGCGGCGTTTTTAAACGATTCTTTTGTCCTGGTACTCGGTTCGAGAAATACTTCGTATACACCGAAATCCCGGTCGTCAATACGAAACCTGTCCAAACCGGCGGTGTCCCCTTTCGCGAAACATTCTTTCAGCTCTCTGGTTTTTTCGAACAGGTACTTTCGTTCGTCCAGACTGAAATCTCCGATTACCGCCAGCGTGCGCCCTTTGAAACTATTCATTATTCCCCTCCTTTTTTTTTGGGCAAAAAAAAAGCCGGCGAAAATGCCGACTGTAAATTCACTGATAAAATTGGAAGCGCAAACCGCTTCGCGCGCAAAACAAACCTTCCCGAATGGAAAGTATCGCTCATCGTATAGTTACCCCCCCACAGTATTGACGGGGATTATATCGTACCTTCCGTTTTTTTGCAATACGCACATACCTTTAGCATAGGAAAAGTATGCCAATCAATCTACCGAGAGCGACGCGATAACCCGGACCCCGGTGTTCTCGAAATTGTCGATGATCACGTCCCCCCGCCGGACCGGCGTTTCGAGACGCAGTGTGTAGAGTCTCGAGAGAAGCGCATCTATTTTTTCCACCGGCAGAGGCAGATCGGTCCGGACGGGTACTCTGCTCACCGGCGATAGGCCGGATTCGTCCGGGACGCCGTTTCCGTCCGCAGCCAGCGCCACCGTCGTCGTGACGATCCGCTTCGGGGCGGTTATTTCTTCCCGGGCGTAATCCTCCCCCTTCGGGCACTGGTTGCCCGTTACGGTTACCGACCCGTCCTCATGCCGCACCGCTTCGATGCGGCAGCCGACGGGACAGCTTATGCATACGAGTTCTCTCATTTGATGCTTACCTCCATCACCGATTCGGGACCGAGGTCCGGTACCGTCGTGCTGTCCGGTTCAAAATCCTCCCGCTTCACATCGATGGACACCATTTCCGAGGGCTGGACGTGCCGTTTTTTTATCGACCGTAGCAGCTGTCCGTCGACTGTCACCTCGACTTCCGCCTTGTTTTTAACGATGAGGCTCCGCAAATACAGACGATCGGGCCTGTCGGGATTGAACTTCGCCGGGTTGACGTAGCGGACATTCGCCCCGGCCTTGATGTCTATCTGAACTGCAGGCCGTATTCCCCGAAGGTAGTCCGCCGCATATGCCCCGGTCCGCCTCGATTCCTCGGTCACAAAATCGACGATGTCGTGGACATGCAGCACGTTTCCCGCGGCGAACACCCCGTCCACGGTTGTCATCATCGTGGAATCGACTAGGGGACCGCCTGTCTGGGGATTGAGGATGACCCCGGCCTCTTTTGACAGTTCGTTCTCCGGGATCAATCCGGCAGACAGAAGAAGCGTGTCGCATGCAATATAAAACGTTTTCTTATAATCGGGGACGCCGTTCTCTAAGGGAGTAACGTCGACACCTTCCACCCGGTGTCTGCCGTAAATCCGCGATACAATGTGGCTTAAATACAGAGGAATATCGAAATCCCTTAAGCACTGGACGATGTTCCGGGTAAGCCCCGAAGGATACGAAAGAATCTCCACTACGCCGTGTACCTTGCATCCCGACCAGACCATCCGCCTTGCCATGATCAGGCCGATGTCCCCGGAACCGATAATGACCGCCTCCTTTCCCGGGATGTAGCCTTCCATGTTGATGAGCCGCTGGGCAAGACCGGCGGTAAATATTCCGGCGGGGCGGGTCCCGGGAATGCGCAGGTTACCGCGGTTCCGTTCCCGGCAGCCCATAGCGAGTAAGACGGCGCTGCAGTCAATTTTCATCATACCGTCCCTGCCGTTGACGCACCATACCTCGAGACCGGCATCCGCCCGCTTTATCGCGGTTACCGTTGTATTGACGCGCACCTCGATATCGCCTGCCTCGACTTCCCGGAAAAAGTTCTCCGCGTATTCGGGACCGGTCAGCTCTTCTTGAAACTCCGTAAGGCCGAAACCGTTGTGAATACACTGCAGCAGAATGCCCCCGAGACGTTCTTCCCGCTCGATGACAAGCACCGAGAACCCCTGCCGCCTGATCTCCAGGGCCGCCGCCATTCCCGCGGCACCTCCGCCGATGACTGCCGCGTTAAAGGTCAATTCTTTCATACCGTAAGCTCCCCCGCCAAGATCTCGCTTCCCGGGCCGTGTTTCGTAATTTCATCGTAGGACATCCCCGTCTCCCGCATGATGATCTTGATAATCTTGTAGGAGCAGAAGCCCCCCTGACACCTGCCCATTCCCGCCCGGCAGTAGAACTTGATGCCGTCTAGGGTACAGTGTCCCTTTCTGATTGCGGCGACGATTTCGGCTTCGGTAATTGTCTCACACCGGCATACGATGTTC
>CAZSGZ010000147.1:0-8926 GCA_964606455.1 uncultured Spirochaetales bacterium | reverse complement strand
CGGGGAGTTCCGATTCGGCGGAGGGCATGTTATCGAAAAGCTGGTTAACCGGGAGGAAGTACAGCTGTTCGCCCTCTCCTACGGTACCGACGACTACCCTCGGAAAGAAATACGGACATACGTTACCATCGACGACTTGAACCAGGCAATTATGGTAAACCCCCGCAACTGCTACCAGAACTACAACGTTGCCGTCAACACTTCGGACAAGCCGATTTATACCTACCTCGGATATTTGAAACCGAATATGCGGAACATCTCCTACTGCTCGGCGGGACAGCTCTCTCCCCTGTTAAACGACCCCTGGTACCGGACCATCGGTATCGGTACGAAAGTATGGCTTGCCGGAGCGCAGGGACATGTCTACGCCGAAGGGACCCAGCACAGTCCGATCTGCGAGCGGGGTCCGAACGGGGTGCCTTCGGAGGGGGCCGGCACCCTGGCTCTTACGGGAGACATGAAGCAGATGAAACCGGGCTTTGTCCGTGGCGTTTCCTTCAAGGGTTACGGAACGTCCTTAGCCTTAGGTGTCGGGATCCCCATCCCGATTCTCAACGCCGACATCCTCAAAGCGACCACCGTCAGGGACAGTGAAATCTACGCCCAGGTTATCGATTACGCGGGCGACTATCCCCAAAAAACAGGGAAGGTCCTTGCGGCCGTTTCCTACGGGGAGCTGAAAACCGGGAAAGTTACCATCAACGGGAAGGAGATCGAGGCGGGGGCACTATCATCCTATTCGAAGGCCCGGGAGATCGCGGCGCTTCTCGGGGATGAGATAAAACGGGGCGAATTTCTTTTAAACCCGCCGATGGCCCCGCTCCCGGCGGAGCAGTCGATGAAGCCGCTTAACATCAGGGGGCCGAAACATGCCGGCTGAAACCGTAACGAAGAAGCTCCTGCTCTCCTTTCCCCGCTGTGAAACGGAAAAACCGATTGTCTACCATCTGGTAAAAGACTACGACCTGGTTGTGAACATTTTCCGGGCGAAGGTAACGCCGGAAGAGGAAGGCTACCTCGTCCTCGATATTACCGGTCAGGAGGGAAACATCGCCCGGGCCATGGAGTACATCCGGACCTTCAACGTTACCATCGACGAGGCAACGAAGGGGATCCGCTGGGATGAAGAGATCTGCGTCCAGTGCGGCAACTGCCTGACGCACTGCCCGACGAACGCAATCTATATCAAAAGCAGGCAGACGATGGATATCAGCTTCGACGGCAGCAAGTGCGTCGAATGTTTGAATTGCGTGGAAAACTGCCCCTACGGCGCCTGTTCACCGTTGTTTTAACGGCAAATGGTTTTTTCCGAGTTTGGCTATAAAAACGCCCATTACCGGATCGCATCGGATAAAACCGATATCATTACCGAAAGTATCCGCCGCCTGCGGATGCAGCTCGAAGACTACATTGCCGGCAGCCCCGACTTTGCCGCGGCCTTGACTCCCCTACCCGCGGCCGGCGCTCCGGAGATCGTCCGGCGCCTCGATACGGCTAGCCGTAAAACGGGTGTCGGTCCCATGGCGGCGGTAGCGGGGACTATCGCCGCCATGGCCTGCGGGTACGCCGCGGCCGCCGGTGCAACGGAAGCGGTTGTCGACAACGGCGGCGATATTTTTATCGCCCGGTTGAAGGAAGCACAGCCAGTTTATATCGGTATTTACGCATCATCCGGCCCGGCATTCCGGGACTTGGCGTTTAAAATCGACCCGGAGGACATTCCATTGGCGGTCTGCTCGTCGTCGAGCATGATGGGCCATTCCTTAAGTTTCGGGAAGTGCGACTTGGCAACGGTGTTTTCCCCCGATGCGGCACTGGCCGACGCCGCGGCTACCTCTGCCTGCAATTCGGTACTATCGATAGAGGACATAGAAGAGGTACTTACTCACATATGCGGAATTCCCGGCATTACCGGGGCCGTCATTATCAAAGGGGAGCATATCGGCATGGCGGGCACGGTACCGGAACTGGTCCGCCACCGGGACCCGCAGCTGCCGACAAAGGTTACAAAGGACCCGGCCGGCAATTTCCCGGGCTGACAGGCTCAGCGCAGCGTCTTTACCGCTTCCCGCTCGATGGAGAGCCCCGCGTGGTAGCGCTGAAAGAACTCATTAAAACCCGCCGCGTCCTCCGGGTCCGGAGCTACCGCCTCCCCGATGCTGCCGGCAATGAGGGTATCGAGAAAATCGGGCAGGACCTGCTCCTTGTCTTCCCGGACCATGAAGGCGGCCAGCAGGGCCATGCCCCAGGCGCCGCCCTCCCCGGCGGTCTCCGACAGACTGACGGGAATATTGGTGGCCGCGGCCATGACTTTCTGGGCGACCCCGGGTGTCTTGAATATACCGCCGTGACCCCGGATTTCGTCCGCCTCGACCCCCTCGTCTACCATCAGAATGTTCAAACCCGTGCGGAGGGCACAAAAGGAAGTAAACAGCAGCGAACGCAAGAGGTTTTCCAGGGTGAAGGGTTTGTCCGGCCGGCGCACCAGGAGAGGGCGCCCCTCGGTGAAGCCTGTAATGTGTTCCCCGGAGACGTAGCTTATCGCAAGCATTCCGCCGCAGTCGTTCTCACCCTGCAGGGCGAGGGGCATCAGTTTGCCGTAGAGGTCGTCGTCCGTCGGCTCCAACCCCAGTGCCCGGGCCGCCCGGGCGAACACTCTCATCCAGGCGTCGAAATCGGATGAACAGTTGTTCGAGTGGGCCATTCCCACGGGTTTGCCGTCGGGAGTAACGACGATATCGATCTCTTCATGCGGCTTCGACAGCGGTTTTTCCAGTACGAGCATGGCGAATACCGATGTGCCCGCGGAAACGTTGCCGGTACGGGGCCGGACACTGTTCGTGGCGACCATGCCGGTACCGGCGTCGCCTTCCGGCGGGCAGAAGGGAATACCATGCCGCAGTTTGCCCGAGGGATCAATCAGTTTCGCGCCTTCAGCCGTCAGTTCTCCGGCGTTATCGCCCGCGACGAGCACTTCCGGAAAAATCTCCTTCAGCTTCCAGGCATACTCCCGGTCTTGTACCAGGGCGTCGAAGGCAGTGATCATGCCGCCATCAAAGTCCCGAACAGCCGGATCGATGGGGAACATCCCGGACGCGTCTCCTATTCCCAAGACTTTTTTGCCCGTCAGTTTCCAGTGCACATATCCCGCTAAAGTGGTGAGAAACGCAATGTTTCCTACATGGTCTTCGCCGTTTAGTATCGCCTGATACAGGTGCGCGATACTCCATCGCTGAGGGATGGCGAAATTGAAAAGGGGCGAGAGTTTTTCACACGCCTCTCCGGTTATATTGTTCCGCCAGGTCCGAAACGGGGTAAGAAGCTTCCCCCCGTTGTCGATGCTGATATAGCCGTGCATCATCGCGCTGATCCCGACAGCCGAGACCTTCGCCAGCGACACTCCGTACTCTTTATCGACATTGGTAGCAAGGTCCGCGTAGCAGGCCGCAAGCCCTTTCCAGACATCGTCGAGACTGTATGTCCAAATTCCGTCGACCAGCTGATTTTCCCAGCCGAAAGACCCGGAGGACAACGGTGTACTGTCCCTGCTTATCAGGCTGGCTTTAATCCTCGTAGATCCCAGCTCAATTCCTAAAACCGCATTTCCGTTTTCGATAATGTCTTTCGCCTGTTCCATCGTCATTTCCCTCTTCTTTCTTATGTTAATTATGTTAATTGTTCTATATCAGTATCGGACCGACGCCCGTAATGATAGGTCGTTTTAGGAAAAACATCAACTAAATATCGACAATCTTGTCCGGCGAAACTTCATCGACAAAGATCCCCGTATAGCGTTCCGAATTGTAGGTTTTTTTTTCGTGGGGAAAAAGGGTTTCCGAGAAAAAATAGAGCACATCCGTCAAATCCTTGTAAGAATTACACTGGGAATACCGAAAATAACAGGTTTTATGCTCGAGTACATCCCTCCATTTTTCATCTTCATTTAGCTCGGGGTCGGTAAGCCGCCGGAGAGTACTCCGTAAGCCCCCGATCCACACCCTTGCCATGTAAAACCGGACCAGCTTGCCCCGGTCGTCCTTGTAGTACAGCTCAAACAGCCCCGCGACGGCAGGCACGCTTTTAATAATTGTATATTTATCAACTTCGGTAAGTGGAGACCATCGTACGGTGTAATGCGCCTCGCCCGCAATGTCGACCTGCTTTGTAATAAGCGGTTCAATAGGATACGCCATTGCCGTCAGTCTATAGTTAATTAGATATGACTGCAACAGGGAAAAAGAACACAAAAAAATTGACGAAGCCCGCGGGAATTACTATCTTTACTATACAGCAGGGATAAAAGCAATGAGAATACTCTTAGCCGAAGACAACACAATAAACGCGAAGGTGGCGACACTTTTTCTAACAAAAATGGGGCATTCCACGGAACTTGCGAAAAACGGAAAAGAGGTCCTCCACGCCCTTGAACACCAGCCCTTCGATGTGGTGTTGATGGACCTCGAAATGCCGGTATTGAGCGGGGCTGAAGCGGTCCGTTTGATCCGAAACAGTGAAAACAGCCGGATTAACAATGCAATCCCCATTTTCGCCTTAAGCGCCCACAGCAGGGACGAAATTAGCGAACTTTATCCTCATTTGGACGTTGAGGGATATATCAGCAAGCCAATCGATAAGAACCAGCTTGCGGAGACCCTCAACACAATTCAAGTTGCAACCTGAATTCCGAATCGGCCTGCTTTTCTATCCCCTATCAATAAGGATACCCGACACTATCAGGTTTGATAGGCAGACAGTCTTATTCGGTCCCTGTCTTCGAAAAAGCCGCATATTTTGCATAGTAAATGATAAACAATAAATGAAGAAGGAGAAGAGAAATGAGAAAACTGATTGCACTCATTACCTGTGCTTTGCTGCTTGCAGCCGGCACGGCGATATTCGCCGATGAGACAACGGAGCAGGAACAGCAGAAAGATGAAAACGGTGACGTTACGGTCGCGGAAATAGCTACCATTTTGGAAGAAATCAACCAGAAAATTGGGAAGATAAGCGGCGACAATATGAAGGACAGACGGAAAGATTCGGATCCCGCACCCGATTTCGGTTTCGGCGGGGGGCCCTACTGGCCGGTACGAATTCTGTTCGATATGGACAAGATGAACAGTTACGTTGCCGGCATCGGCAGTTATGAACCATTTTCCAAAGTTATTATCCCGTTCAGCAACGGCGGAGGCGGAACCTGGCGCTGGATGTTCAGCAAAAACCTGCAGATGGGCATGAATTATTTCGGTGCAGGCTTTTCCGGCAGAGGACAGCAGTATCATCCGGCTGCCGACAGTGACTTGGCCACAACCTATCCGCTTTACGGAATAATTACCGTAGATGAAAACGGTGACAGCCTTGACGATTATTATACTTATGCTTCATACAACTACTTTTACTGGTCTTTCCTTATGCAGGGAAAAATCCCCTTGCATAAGCGGTTCAATATAGTCGGGGGAGCGCAAATCGGCTGGGGTTCCGAGTTTTTCAGCATCAGCCGAAACGACCGGACTACCGGACCGCTCTCCGGCGCCTTGGGCGTTATGAACGGTGATTCGAACTGGGAACGGGGATTTCTGGTTACCGGCGGCTGGCTGGGAGCGCAGCTGAACGTGGATGACAAGAACGTGTTCAAACTCGGACTCGACGTGGGTTTTGACTATAACATTCCATACGATACAAACTGGACACCCACCGCGGGGACCCACGTAACGGAGGCGGCACCGCCCGCGGATTTTAACGCCATGAACCTCTGGATCACCTTCGGGCCGCAGTTCCACTTCTAAGGCTGCAACGGGTGAATTGTGAAAAAAGAGGGCTGCACGCCCTGCTTTTCCCGCGGGCCACGGCCGGTATATACTGAGTCGAAATGGAACTTTTTCAATCGGCAGCCAACAACACGGAACCGTTAGCGGCACGGATGCGGCCTCGCAATCTCGACGATTTCGTGGGACAGGAACATATCCTTGCCCCGGGGAGGCTGCTTCGGAGGGCGATCCAGGCGGACCAGCTCTCCTCCCTCATTTTTTGCGGCCCCCCGGGGACCGGGAAAACCACCCTCGCCGTGGTTATTGCCAACACTACCTCCAGTTCCTTTGAAACTATCAACGCCGTGTTAAGCGGCGTAAAACAGATCCGGGAGGCCATCGACCGGGCGAAGGAACGACAGGAGCTCTACGACAGGAGGACCATCCTTTTTGTCGACGAGGTCCACCGCTGGAACAAGGCGCAGCAGGACGCCCTCCTCCCCTGGGTGGAAAACGGCACCTTTATTCTTATCGGAGCGACAACCCAAAACCCCTATTTTGAAGTAAACTCGGCCCTGGTAAGCCGGAGCCGGATTTTCCAGCTGAAACCGCTGGACCGGACCGACCTGCTGGAAATCGCCCGGCGCGCCCTGTCGGACACAGAGCGGGGCTACGGCAAGTATTCCATCGAAATCGAACCGGGCGCTCTGGAGCATATCGCGGAAATTGCAAACGGCGATGCACGGAGCCTCTTAAACGCATTGGAGCTGGCGGTGGAAACAACGCCGGAAACCTTCCCGCCCCCGGGCGGGGAAACCATCCATATCACCCTGGAAACGGCGGAAGAAAGCATTCAGAAAAAGGTGGTCCTCTACGACAAGGAGGGGGACTACCACTTCGATACCATCAGCGCGTTTATCAAATCGATCCGCGGTTCCGACCCGGATGCGGCCCTCTACTGGATGGCGAAAATGATCAGGGCGGGGGAAGACCCCAAATACCTTTTCCGCCGCATGCTGATTTCCGCGTGTGAAGATATCGGGCTGGCAGACCCGAACGCCATAGTTATAACCGAAGCGGCGGCCGCGGCTTTCGACCGGATCGGGCTTCCGGAAGGACAGTTTCATCTGACCGAAGCGGCCCTCTATCTGGCAACCGCGCCGAAATCCAATTCCGCGCTCGGTTATTTCGATGCCCTGAAAAGCATTGAAGAGGAGGAACAGCGGGAAGTGCCGAACCATCTCCGGGACGGGAGCAGAGACAAACAGGGTTTCGGCCACGGTGAAGGCTACCAGTATCCCCATGCCTTTACCGGCCACTGGGTGGCCCAGCAGTACCTGCCGAAGGAACTGCGGGGGAGGATTTTCTATCAGCCCTCCCGTATGGGTTATGAGGCCGATATTAACGACACCGTACAGCGGCGGCGGGAGGTCCAGCTCGATGCGGCCCTTGCCGGCGGGGCGGACAGGCAGCCGGAAGAAATTCTCTCCTTTTCACCCCCGGACAAACAGCGGGACCGCTGGATAACCCGGACGATGCAGGCCTTCAATACAACGCTGAGTACGCTTCGCGACGAAATATTCAGCGGCATCCCCGTCCGGCGGCACTGGCGGGTCCTGGATATCAACCCCGGAGGGGGACTGCTCACCCTGGAGGTCCTCCGGCGCGTGCCCGAAGGGGGCGTGTGGTCTGTCGCGGAATCTGAAGATGAAAAAAACCGACTCGAAGGGGTCCTTTCCTCGATTCCGGAATTGGAACGGCCGGAAGTGCTTGCCGCCGGACATGGGACCTTGAAGCAGCTTTTCGGGGAAGAGGTGCGGTTCGAACTCATCGTCGGGAGAAATCTTGTAACCCGGAGGGAAGGCAAAGCCGAAATTTTGGAAGATCTTGCAAAACTGCTTGCTCCCGGCGGCACGATTTCGACCGCGGAAATTATACCGACTTACGGACAGCGGCTCTCCGCTTTTTTTTCAGACGGTCCGGGAAGACTGAACGAAAAAGAGAAAGGTTTTCTTGTCGAAGCGGAGGAACTGGTATACGGGGACCGGAACAATCCCCTCCTCAATTGGGACGAAACAACGGTAGAAGCGGCATGCGCGGCGGCAGGCCTTGCCGTCAAACGGTTGGAAACCGTCTCGCTGCGGGAAGTACGCGTTGTACCGAAAAAAACCGCCGAAGCTTGGATGGATACGGATAATACCGGAAGCTACGGCAGGGCCCTTCGGGAAACGGCCGGAGAAAAAGAAGGGCAAATAATAGCGGAAAAAATGGTCGCGGCAATTGCCGATCAGGAGCTGCCCTGGCACAGGACATACCTCCTGCTTCGGGCCGTTGAAGCCTAACTGATAGTACGGTTTAATTCAACCGTTAGGTCCTGCATGCGCTGCAGGTCGTCTCTGGTGAAGCCCTCCCATTCCATGGAAAAGAAGGTGTTGTTATGATAGAGGGGTTCCTCTTCAATAGGATACCGGCTCTTTTGAACACTTTCCGGCCATAGTGCCGTGCCGGGAACGGGAGAATACCGTGCAAGCATGACCCGTACGCCCGCCTTGTGGGCATACCGTACCGATTCCTCGACCTCTTCCGCCCGCTGCCCGGGAAGGCCGGCCAGTACATACACCCGGAGCTGTTCGGCCCGAAACCCCGCAGCCTTCAGGGCCCCTATCCGGGCGGCAAAGCTGTCCACATTGAACTTTGCATCGTAAGAGGTGTGAAATCCTTCATCCGCACTCTCAAAACCAAGACGCACCTCCCGAAAACCGGCACGCATAATGAGCAGCGCCGTTTCTTCATCGATGTAGCGGAGGTGTACCGCGTTCGGAGTATAGAACCGGGCATTGAAGCCCCCTCCGATAACCTCCCGCAGAAAGGGAAAGAGCACATCCTCCTTTCTGTACAGGAGCGCGTCATCGTAAAACGCAAAATTTCGCATTCCACGCCGGTACAGTTCGCTGAAATAAGCGAACGCGGCTTCAGGATCGCCCGGCTGAAACGAGGGGCACAGCTTTTTCGACGCGCAGTAGGTGCAGGAAAAGGGGCAGCCCCGGTTCAGTTCCAGCACGGATGCGTCGGAGTACCATTCCGCCGCGGTGCTGTCATCCGGATAGACGCGCGCCTCGGCACGAGCCGGCAATCCGAGGCAGCGCAAGAGGTCCGCCAGGGAGGTCCCGGACAATGCA
>CAZSGZ010000146.1:0-9056 GCA_964606455.1 uncultured Spirochaetales bacterium | reverse complement strand
AAATGACCGCGTTCGGTGCAAGCTTATGCTCAACCTTTTTCGTCTCTTCCGCCGCCGAACTCGTCGAACCGGCAGAGGAAGATTCCTCCTGCTTTCCTCCTGCAAATACAAATCCCGCTACAAGGAGCAATCCAAGCAGTACAATCAATGCTTTTTTCATTATAAAACCTCCACGTTTTTTTTGAAAAATTTTTTTTAACATTCCGCCGAACACCCGCCGGCGGAACTGTTTTTCCAGTTTACTGTTAAGAAATTCCCAAGATTCGCTTGTTTGCCGCTTCATCGGCCCCCGAATCGAGAAAATTGTCAAACGCATACGCGGCAACCGTAATGAGATGGTCCTCGATGAATTTTGCGCTGCGTTTCGCGGCTTCTTCGGCGTCCCTGACAGGGTCTTCCCACTCCAGGACCGCCCAGCCGTCAAAACCCGCCTCGGTAAGAAGACTGAACATTCTGGTAAAATCGACCTGCCCGTCGCCTACCGTCCTGAACCGGCCTGCCCGGCCGCCCCAGGGCTGCATACCGGAATAAACGCCCTGCTTCGGGCTTGGCACAAATTCACCGTCCTTCACATGGCAGCCTTTTATTCTGTCGGCGTACATGGGAATAAATCCGTACAGGTCGAGACCCTGCAGGATAAAATGGCTCGGGTCGTAGTTAATTCCCACGGCCTCGTGCTCCTTCGTGTACTCCAGGAACATGTCGAATGTCGCGCCGTCGAAGATGTCGCAGCCCGGATGAATTTCGTAATTGATGGTTTTTCCGTTCTCTTTTGCAAAATCGAGCACCGGCATCCACCGTTTCGCCAGTTCTTTATATGCCGTTTCCACTATGCCTGCCGGCCGCTGGGGCCAGGGATAGATGAAGGGCCAGTACAATCCGCCGGAAAGGGTGGGAACGCCCCTGCATCCGAGGTGAACCGACGCTTTCACACACTTTTTCAGCTGGTCCTGTGCCCATTCTACGAGGGCATCCCCCTTGAGTCCTGGTGGGTGGAAACCGGCAAAAAGTTCGTCAAAAGCTGGATGAAACGCGATCATCTGACCCTGCAGCGCGAACAAGTCCGTTACAACGAGGCCTTTCTCTTTCAGTTTTCCCGCGTACTCATCACAGTAATCTTTCGATTCAGCCGCCTTGTCCAGGTCGATAAAATCAGGTTCCCAGGCGGGGACCTGCAGTCCCTTGTAGCCGAGTTCCGCCGCCCAGGTCGAGAAATTGTCGATGTTGTTTCTCGGCGGATCGGCCGTCGCAAACTGCGCGATAAAAATTCCAGGTCCTTTCATTTGTGTAGCCATATGTAATCCTCTCTATTTAAAAAATTATCTGTTTATACCGGCGGATGATATTCCGCGGGTATCCATCCTTTCGCCTTACCGCTTTCCACCGTTTTATGAATGAAGTGGACGCCGAAGGCCCCGTCAACTGCCGTGGGGAAATCCAGATCGAGCTTGCCCGGGGTTTCACCCGCAAGTTTCGCCGCGATTGTGTTGCCCACGGCCTTATAAATATTGGCGAAGGCTTCGATAAATCCTTCGGGATGACCGAATGGGATCCGCGTATTTGAGCCGGCGGCCTCACCGAGGTAACCGCTGCCGCGGGTCCAAACTTCCGTCGGTTTGTCCAGATATTTCACGGTCAGATAATTCGGGTTTTCCTGATGCCACTCGAGGGCGGCAGTTTCGCCGTATACACGGATAACCAGATTGTTTTCCTCTCCCGGAGAAATTTGCGAAGCATAGAGAACGCCCCGCGCACCGCCTTTGTAATGGATAAGGACGTTTCCGTCATCCTCGAGACGCCGTCCCGGCACGAAGGTAGTCATATCCGCGCAGAGTTCTTCAATTTCCAAACCGGTTATATACCGCGCAAGGTTTTCGGCATGGGAGCCCAAATCGCCCATGCAGGAAGAAACCCCTGCCTGAGAAGGATCCGTCCTCCAGGCTGCCTGCTTCATACCCTCCGCGTCGATAGGCGTGGCAAGCCATCCCTGGGGATATTCGACAACAACCTTGCGAAGCTTCCCGAGTTTTCCCTCCCGCACAAGGGCCTTTGCCTGTTTCACCATGGGGTAGCCCGTATAGTTATGGGTCAGCCCGAAAACCAGGTCCTTGTCTTTTACCAGCTTGATGAGTTCCTCCGCCTCTTCCACCGTGGTAGTCATCGGTTTATCGCAAATAACGTTAAAACCCGCTTCCAGAAAGACCTTTGCCACGGGGTAATGCATGGCATTAGGAGTAACAACCGATACAAAATCGATCCGCTCCCCTTCGGGCAGCTTTGCTTCTTTTTCCGCCATTTCTTGATACGATCCGTACACCCTTGATGGATCGAGAAAAAGCGCTTCACCCTGCTGTTTTGATTTTTCAGGTTTCGAAGAAAAAGCGCCTGCCGTAAGTTCGATGCTTCCGTCTAAGGCCGCGGCCATCCGGTGGACACCGCCGATAAAGGCGTCCGGGCCGCCGCCGACCATTCCATATTTTAATTTTCGTCCAAGCCCCATATGCTACTCCTCAACATTGATATTTTATTATCGTGCAACTTTAAACATACATTATATGTACCGTATGATACATATAACATTTGTTACTCAATTATACCCTAGATTCCCGAGATGTCAAGAAAAAAATTGCAAAATTAATTGCTTTCCAAGAGATGAGCAGCCGTACTGTCGTCCGTAAAAAGCTCGTTGACAACACCGGAACGCAGGGCACCGAGAAGGGCCGGCACTTTGTACTGTCCGAAGGCTATCGCGCGGCGTTCTTTAATTTTCAAAAGCAGTTCAATCGGGATGGCAACCAGACGGTCCTCCAATTTGGATTGGATGAATTCGCCGTCGGCGTTGAAACAGTGACCGAGAATATCGCCGATTGCTCCCAGTTTTTTCAGTTCCTCTATTTCTTCGCTTCCGACAAGCTGGGGTGAGAGGAGGGTCCCCTTTTCAATCGTACCGACACCGAACAGCGCCTTATCGCATTTTTCCCACAACTGGTAAATCATTTTACCGGTATCCGTATTCTGAAAAAAACTGTCCCGCGCCTCTTTATTCTCCGCCGTGGCAAAGCTTGTCAGAAACGTGCCCGCCGCTCCGAGCTTGCGGCAGGTTTCCTGAATTATTGTAAAAGGATTTTCCTTCGTTACATCCGGAAGCCCCCCCATCAGCTGGGCCACATGGATGTTATCGGTTTCCATCGGAACAAAGTGTTTTACAACCTGACCGATTGTTCTGCCGATACCGATACCGATAGTGGAATTGGAAGGAGGGGCGGTATTCAGGATAAATGCCGCGGCTTTTGTTACCTGAAGGCGGACATCTTCAATATCAGCACCGGCCTTTTCATTTTTTATTACCTGTGCCCGCCGCAGACCAAATTTTTCTTTCAGTTTATCTCCAGTCTTTTTATCGAGATCGAAGGGCAGCAGCACCTGTGTTTGAACAATTCCCTGATCTTTCGCTTTTTGCAGCATGCGGGAGACAGTCATTTTAGAAAATCCCAGCAAATTCGCGATTTCCTGCTGCGACAGTCCGTTCTCGTAATGCATGATAGCTATTTGTGACAATTGATAATCGACCACCGGTTTCTCTCTTTTTTTCTTTTTGCGGCACTTGCATTAGTACCACTCATTATCTATAACAATAGAGACTTTTAACTCCTGTTATTAATATCCATTATATACCCTATTCATCTATTGTCAAGGATAAATTCAGGAATACATAGCGGCGGGAAAACCGGTATCGTTAAATCCCTAAGTACGCCTTTTTCACTTCTTCGTTGTTAAGAAGGTTTTCAGCGGTATCGGCGAGCTTGATAACGCCGTTTTCCATAACATAGCCCCGATCGGCGACTTTCAGCGCCATATTCGCGTTCTGTTCGACGAGAAAAATGGTGGTCTCGTTTTCTTTATTGATTTTACCGATAATTTCAAAAATCTGCAGTACGAGAAGCGGCGCGAGGCCTAAGCTCGGCTCATCGAGGAGGAGTACCTTCGGCCGTCCCATAAGGGCGCGGGATATGGCAAGCATCTGCTGTTCACCGCCGCTTAAGGTCCCTCCGGACTGATTGCGCCGTTCCGCAAGGATGGGAAACAGTTCGTAGATATATTCCCGGTCCTTTTTAATTTCTTCCTTGTCCTTCCGCAGGAAAGCACCCATATCAAGATTTTCCTGTACCGTTAAATAGGGGAAGATCCGTCTTCCCTCGGGAACTTGAATGATACCGAGTCCAACAATTTCATCCGGGTCCTTTTCCAAAAGCGAATCCCCCATAAAGGTAATTTCACCACTTTTAGGCGGGACTATTCCGCACATGGACATGAGGGTCGTTGATTTTCCCGCACCGTTCGCGCCGATAAGGGTGATAATTTCCTTCTCGCTGATAAAAATATCGACATTGTGCAGGGCTTGAATGTTTCCGTAATAGGTTTCAACATTTTTCAGTTCAAGCATCGACTTCTTCCCCCAAATAAGCTTTAATAACGGCCGGGTCCTTTTTTATCTCGGCCGGCGTTCCCTTTGCGATCAGTTTTCCGTAATCCATAACAAAGATTTTTTCCGAAATACTCATCACGAGGCTCATATCATGCTCGATGAGAAGTACCGACACCTTCTCCGTTTCCCGAAGACGGAAAATCAATTTGTTCAATTCCTTTGTTTCGTGGGGGTTCATTCCCGCCGCAGGTTCATCGAGAAGGAGAATAAAGGGGTCCGTGGCAAGCGCACGGGCAATTTCCAGCCGCCGCTGCGCGCCGTAGGGCAGGTTTTTCGCAATCTCGTTGACCCAGCGGTCCAGTTCGATTTTCTTTAAAATTTCGTAGCTGTCCTCGATAACCTGCTCTTCCTCTTCCCGGGTCCGCCTGTCGCGGAAGATGGCCCCGAAAAGGCCCGACCTAAGCCTGCAGTGCCTGCCGATCATAACATTTTCCAACACCGTCATATTTTGAAACAGCCTGATGTTCTGGAAGGTCCTGGCAAGCCCATGTTCCGTTACCACATGAGCGGGAAAACCGTTAATACTGACACCTTCTTTCCCCGGAGGCTGAATGCGCAGATCCCCCGCGGTGGGCTTATACATTCCCGTTACACAGTTGAAAAATGTCGTTTTCCCGGCCCCGTTAGGACCGATAAGGGCGACAATTTCCCCTTCCTGCACACTCAAATCGACATTGTCGACGGCCCGCAGGCCCCCGAACATCATTGTAAGGTTCTGAACGTCCAATACCGCGGCCATGTTACGCATCCTCCTTCGGTTCGGTTGCCTTCATGACAGCGTCCTTGATATTGATGGTAAACACATGACGCCGTGCTCTTACCAGTCCTCCGGGCCTGAAAATCATCATCACTACAAGTATTGCCCCGAAAAGCAGCATTCGGAACTCGGAAAATGCCCGAAGATATTCCGGCAGCAAAATAAGCGCGAACGCACCGATGACAACGCCCACCGTCGAACCCATCCCGCCGAGCACGACGATACAGAGGACCAGGATCGATTCCCAAACCGTGAAACTGGCGGGATTGATAAATGTTGTTTTCGCGGCAAACATAACTCCCACTAAACCGGCCCAAAAAGCGCCGAGGGCGAAAGAAGTCAGTTTCGATTTCGTCAGGTTGATGCCCATGGCCTGAGAGGCAATATCGTCCTCCCGCATGGCCTCCCATGCCCGTCCGAGGCGGGAACTCTTTAGCCGTATCACAATAAAAATGGTAAGGACCGCCAGCAGCACCATAAGAAAGTAAATATATACCGTTGACTGCTGCAGATTGAAATCGAGCCCCATAAACCCGGGTCTCGGTATATTTGCAATTCCGCTCGGTCCCTTGGACAATTTGTTCCAATTCTCCAGAACGATCCGCGTTATCTCCCCGAAGGCGAGGGTAACAATGGCGAGGTAATCTCCCCTGAGTCGCAGCACGATAATGCCTAAAATAAACCCCAGCAGCAGACTCACCATGCCGCCTAAGGGCAGGCAGATCCAAAAGTTCAATCCGAAGGCACTGTTTAACAGGGCGTAGGTATAGGCCCCGAAGGCGTAAAACGCAATATAGCCGAGGTGAAGCAGCCCCCCTAATCCTACAACGATATTAAGACCGAGGCCGAGAACAACATACATTAAAGCGGTGCTCATAATATTCGTCTGGTACATTGAAGTGAGGAAGGGAAAAACAACAATGAAAACTCCAACAATTCCCAATCCGGGATACATAACCAATTTTTGCCGGAAAAACTCCGCAACCGTTTTTCCTTTGGCATCGGGACGCGCTTCTTCGAAGACCTGCTTTTTCCTGCTTCCGTCTTTCAGCCGGCCGAGGAAATCTGAATTTTTTCCGCCCCGCTGCTTCCTCTCCAGCGCCCAGCGCCATACAAAGGACAATACAAAGGCCCCGATACCCACCATTACAAGACGCTTCCACTGCCATTCGATACTGTCTTCAATTGTATTTACTTTTATTACCATGATAGGAAAGGTGAGAAACATAAACCATACCGATGTAATAAGGGATTGTCGTATCTGTTTCCAGGCATTCATATATCGTTCCCTCCTATACCTTTTGGCGTGTCGACCTGCCGAGAATTCCCCCGGGTCTGAAAATGAGAATCAAAATGAGGAACAAAAAGGCGAACACATCTTCATAATCACTGGAGATATAGCCGGTTGCAAATGCTTCGGTCCATCCCAGCACCAAACTTCCCACAACGGCCCCGGGCAGGCTGCCGATCCCCCCCAATACAGCGGCGACAAACGCTTTAATCCCGACCATAAAACCGATATAAAAGTTGATCTGGCCGATATGGGAGCTGATTAGTACTCCGCCTAAGGCGGCACAGGCGGAACCGATAAGAAACGTTACCGAAATGACCTTGTTGATATTGATACCAACCAGCATGGCCATGGTTTTATCCTGAGATGTGGCCCGCATGGCCTTCCCCGTCCTGGTAAATTTGATAATTACCGTTAAAATAACCAAAACGACCGCGGTCGTTAAAAAAATAAAAAGCTGACTCGAGTTAATGATATGTTTTACATTTTCCAAAAACCCGAAGGCCGGCGTAAGTGACGGAAAGGGCAGAAAATCGCTGGTCTGTGCTAACAGAACATAATTTTGAAGAAAAATTGACATTCCGATAGCACTGATAAGCGCTGATAGTCTGGGTGCCGTTCGAAGTGGTTTGTATGCCATTTTCTCGACAGTATATCCGTAGGCCATGGAATAGATAATTGCAACGACAAGGGCAAGAACAAATATCGCAATCAGCGGCAGTCCGGAAAAAGTCAATATACTTGCAATAATAAGAGCGGTAAACGCTCCAATCATGTAAATTTCTCCGTGCGCGAAATTGATAAGCTGAATAATTCCGTACACCATGGTATAACCGAGGGCAAGAAGGGCATAGATACTTCCCCTCGTCAGTCCGCTTAAAAACAATCTGAAAAAATAATCAAGACTCATACTCACCGACCTTTATGAAAAGAGGCGGGATAAAATCCCGCCTCTGTAATGTTTTTGGCTGTATTAATAAACCTCTACGTATTTACCGTCCTGTACCTGATATACGGAAAAACCGATGCCGATCGCGTCGCCTTTCTCGTCGAATCGAATCGATCCGAGAGTAGTTTCGACATTTTCGGTTTGGAGCGCTTTTCTAATTGCTTCATAATCCGTTGTTCCCGCTTGTTCGATGGCATTGGTAATTGCAAGAGCTGCCGCGTAGGCGTTAAGGAAAAAAGCTCCGGGATCGGAACCGTATTTTTCCTGATGCAGCTTTGTAGCTTCAATAGCTATCGGATTTGACGTAGTGTCCTTCGGTCCGGTTGCATAAACGCCTTCGGCAAACTCACCGGCAACTTTAATAAAGGTGTCGTCCTTTACTCCGTCGTCGGATATAAATGTCGTATCCATACCCGTCTTTCTCATCTGCGTAACCAGCTTGGAAGCTTCCGGATGATAACCGCCGAATATTACCGCATCGGCGCCCGAATTGTTAATCTTGTTGATAACCGCGGTATAATCGACGGCCCCCGGAGTAATTCCTTCGTAGAGCACGACTTCCGCGTTAGGTTCCGCTTCTAAGAACTGTTTGGCAAATTCGGCAAGTCCTTTCCCGTAATCCCCTTTGTCGTGCAGGACCGCGATTTTAGAAAATCCCAATTCGTCAAGTGCAAAGTCAACCTCCAGCCGTGCCTGAGCATCGTCCGAAGCGATAGTCCGGTAAAAATTGGGGTAATCACCGCTCTGGGTAAGGGGCGGGTTTGTCGCCGACGGGGAAATTGCAATAATTTTGGAATCTTTATAAATTCCCAGCGCGGCTTTCGTAGCACCGGAGCAGATATGTCCGATAACGGCAACCACCTTTTCACCCACCAGCTTCGCGGCAATATTCGCGGCAACTTCGGGCTTGCAGACATCATCTTCAACGACAAGTTCAACGGGCCGCCCGAGGATCCCGCCCGCGGCATTGACCTGCTCGACAACCAGTTCGGCGGCATTGACCGTCGGCAGTCCATAGGAAGCCAAGTCGCCCGTGTGGGCCCCGGCTACACCGATTTTAATCGGCTCCACTTTTTTTGTTTCAGTCTGTTCAGCACCGCCTGTTTCAGCTTCCCCGCCTTCCTGTTTACCTCCGGCAAACACACCGGCAACCGCAAACAAGAGCACCAGTAGTACAATAACTCCGTGTTTCAAACGCATACGCGTCCTCCTTTAAATAGAAAATATTTTAAGGTGTAATTATACCTAGTATCTGTAAATAGAATCAAGTAAATAATCGTGATTATTAGAACATTATTCTAACGGTAGGGTATTGCCAATATTTACATTCGGGCGGGTGGATGAAGACGGCATCGTCTACATGCTGCATACAGACGCACAGCAGGCCGAAGGGAAGTCAAAGAGCGTCGTTCAGGGCTGGGAAATCATAAAAGCCTTCCTTTCAGGCAATGGATGCCGCCGGGGCAGGATTTCCCCCTTGACATTATGTTAGATATTTATTACCTTTCACTCAAGATAACGACGCAGGGTAGAGCAGTTGGCAGCTCGTCGGGCTCATAACCCGGAGGTCGCA
>CAZSGZ010000145.1:0-9085 GCA_964606455.1 uncultured Spirochaetales bacterium | reverse complement strand
AACGCCCCGACATGATTCTCCTTATCCCGCTGGACGCGAAAACCGCGCCTCAGCAGGCACGAAAGATCAACCAGGCGGGTATTCCTCTCATCCTGTTCAATACGCTGCCTTCCGCCGCCGCGATGGATTATGCCATCACATGGACCGGACCGGACGATTTCGGTCAGTTCAGGATGCTTTCCCGTGTTTGGGCGGATGAGATGGAGAGAATTCACGGTACCGACAATGTAGGCGTTGCGTATACGCAACATGCTCCCGGCGGTTCTCCCTACTTTGCGCGCTGCTGGGGCCCGATTTCGGAACTTTCCGGGTACGCTCCCTGGGTGGAAACCCTGGACAAGCAGGCCCCCGGTTTTGAAGCCGACAAGACGATGCAGCTCGTCTCCGACTGGCTGACCCGGTTCGGCGACGACCTGAAAGGCATCTGCGCGGCCGACGACAGCTCACAGGCCTTGGGCATTTTCGAAGCTTTAGAGAAAGTCGGAAGAGAGGACGTCGTTGTCGTTGCCGCCGGTAACTCGAAGGTCGGTATGGACCTTGTAAAAGATGGGAAACTCTTTGCAATTACCTATCAGACGGCCGAGGGCGACGGCGCGCTTGCGGTACAGACCGCCGCGGACTGGTTCAACGGAAAGGACATTCCTCCCGTTAAATATCTGCCGAAACACATCATTACCCAGGACGACGTAGAAGATTTCTACCCGCCCCAGTGGTAAGGCTGTAGAACTGAGACAACATTACCGCCCGGCCTCAGGAGGTCAGGGCGGTTTTCTTTTTCATATACATTGCGTTACAATCATAACGAGGAAAAGCTATGAACGGTAAAGAGCGCTGTCTTGCAGTCATACAAGGTGAACGGCCCGACAGGATACCTGTTTTTCCCCTTCTGATGTTTCTTGCAGCCGACCGGCTCGGAGCCCCGTATAAAGAATACGCGACGAAGGGCGCTGTAATGGCTGAAGCGCAGCTCCTGATGACGGAAATGTTCGACGTGGACGCGGTTACCGGTTGTTCCGATGCCTACCGGGTTTCCGCGGATTTGGGCGCGAAAATGGCGTATCCTGAAAACGGGACACCCTTTGCCGAAGAACCTCTTGTCCGCAGCGAAGCAGACCTGAAAAAACTCGGAAAACCCGATGCATCGGCAAAGAACAGCCGCATGAGGGACCGGACCGACGGAGTGGCGGAGATGGTCCGTGCCGCGGGGGAGGAGCGTCTGGTCTTAGGCTGGATCGACATGCCGTTTGCAGAGGCGTGCTCGGTATGCGGCGTTTCGCAGTTTATGATGATGCTCTACGACAGCCCGGTCCTGGCCCACCGGATCCTTGAATTTCTTACTCGTGTCGTTATCGATTTTGCCGCAATGCAGCTCAAGACCGGCGCGCCGATGATCGGCGCCGGCGATGCCTCGGCTTCCCTTATTTCGGTTGAAATGTACCGGGAGTTTGCCCTGCCGTATGAAAAACGGGTTGCCGAAGCCGTCCATGCCCGGGGCGGGCTTATCAAACTGCATGTCTGCGGCAATGTTACCGATTTTCTTGCTCCCATGGCGCAGGGAGGTTTCGACCTTATAAACGTGGACCACCTCGTGCCCTTTGAGAATGCCGTGGATGTGTTCGGCGCCGCCGGTATCGCGTACAAAGGCAACCTGCATCCGACAAAAGACTTTGTTCATGCGGAACCGCTATACTGCGCCGTCCGTGCCCGGGAATGCATCGCCGCGGCAGATGGTACCCGCTATATGCTCAGCGGCGGCTGTGAAATTCCGCCGGATACGCCGGATGAAGTGTTTCGGGCCTTTTGCGATGTGCCGAAAATGGATATTTCAGCTTCTACTTGACACATGGCAGAGCACAATATACGCTATACACATGAAACGTACAAATCTTGTGTTAGATGAATCGATACTTGAAGAAGCTAAACGATATTCTAAGAAACGCACCTACTCGGAGACGGTCAATGAAGCACTTCGGGAATACTGCCGTATAAAAAAGGCGACCAAACTGTTTGATTTAGGAAACAGCGGCATTTGGGACGGCGACTTGTCTGAAATGCGGGACGACGGGATAGGATGACCCGCCCGTGTACTTAATTGATACCTCAACGTGGATACTCCATTTCAGTAGAAATGACCCGTTTCATCTTTCGGGGCTAGTACAGTCGGAAGAAATTGTACTATCACCGCCGATTTATCAGGAAATTTTGCAGGGGATAGGCGCGGAGGCGGCATACAGGACTACGAAAGAACTCCTTGAAGCCTGCAGCTTTTGCGATAATCCTATTCCTTTACAACGATATGAAGAGGCCGCGGAACTCTATCGAATCGGCAGGAAGACAGGCATTACCGTCCGTTCCGGAACAGATTGTCTTATTGCCGCTACCGCGATAGAGCATGGGCTTATCGTACTCCACCGAGACCGGGACTATCCGAATATCGCGCAATTTTCCGGATTACAGCAACTAAGAATATAAGGAGGAGGAACTAACATGCTGCACGATCCGTCGAGCTATACCGAACCCCTCGATATACAAGAAATAAACCTGAAACAACAGGAGAAGGACGTGCTCCGCGGACTGGGAGAAGAAATTGCCGACATAGCTGCGGACCCGGTCAACAAGGAGCGGGCCCGCCTCTGGACAAAGCTCAACGACCTCGAATCGGAGCGGCCGATGGTCTGGATCAACGAGATCCCCTGGCACGAGATGAACGTTGATGACGAACTCACTCTTCGCTGCGGGAACGAGTGGGCCCGGGAGCTGGAGACACGCCTTCGCAGGGAGATCTACCAATGGAGGCACATGCAGGGGGACATGGTGGTAAACGATTACATCGAGTGTCCGTTGGCCATTCACAGTACCGACTTTGGAATTATCGAGGATGTCGACCTGGCCATAACGGACGATACCAGCGACATCGTTTCCCGGCATTTCAACATTCAGATCCGGGAACTCGAAGACATCGAAAAAATCAAGATGCCGGTGGTGACCCACAACGAGGACACGACGGCGGTAACTTTTGCAGCTATGGAGGAACTTTTCAAAGACATTATCTCCGTGAAGAAAACAGGCCAGACCCACATTTGGTTTACACCCTGGGACTACCTTATCCGCTGGTGGGGGATCCAGGAGGCGATGATGGATTTGGTGCTGCGTCCCGATATGGTGCATGCCGCATACGAGCGGATGGTGCGGGCATGGATGGCGGAGCTCGACCAGTTCGTGGAGCAGAATCTTCTCTCCCTCGACTGCGGGAATATCCGGGTCGGATCGGGGGGATACGGGTATGCCTCGGACCTGCCGGGGGACGATTACGATCCGGACTGCGTAAAGCCGCATAATATGTGGGGCTGCTCGAACGCTCAGATTTTTTCGGAGGTATCTCCCGACATGCATTGGGAGTTCGCCCTGGAGCATGACCTGCCTTGGCTTGCGCGGTGGGGGCTTACCTATTACGGGTGCTGCGAACCCCTGCACAAAAAGATGCACCTCATGCGGAAAATTCCTAATCTGCGAAAAATTTCGTCGAGCCCCTGGATCGATGTTCCGACCATGCTCGCGGAAATCGGAACAGAATATGCCGTTTCTTTCAAGCCGAATCCGGCCAAGTTTACCTCCCGGGACTTGAATGAGGAAGAAGCCCGGCGGGAGCTGGAAGAGGTGCTGGAAGCGGGGGAGGGGGCGGCCCACATCGAGTTTATCATGAAAGACATTTCAACGGTGAAGTATAAACCGCAGAATCTGTGGCGCTGGGCTGACATTGCAATGCAGACGGCGGAAAAGCTCCCGGCCGGCTAGGGAGGAAACTATACGCATGGACACCGACAAATGGTTTGACGCCTATACCAAGAGTTTTCTTACCGGAGATTACAGCCATGATCACGGCTTTGAGCTGAAAATTCTCCATACCCGCAACGTGGTCCGGCATGCCCGGGAGCTGGAAGAGTACCTCGAGGCGGAGACCGGCCCCGACCCCCGGCGGCGCCGCGGAACGGAGATGGCGGCCCTGCTGCACGACGCGGGACGCTTCGAACAGTTCCGGCGCTATCGCACCTTCAACGATTCCATATCGGAAGACCACGGGAAAATTGCCCTCGATTTGATCGAAAAGGAGAAGCTGTTAGAGGAACTCGACGCGGAGGACGCGGCCTTAGGCAGGGCCGTGCGCTTTGCCGTGTTCGAGCACAACAAGCTTGCCATACCGCCTGTGGAGGATAAGCTGTCCCTGACCCTGGCGAAACTGGTGCGGGACGCGGACCGGATCGATATCTTCCGGATAATGGCCGAGCATCTGCGCAAACCCGCCGATGCGGGAGAGGAGACGGTATTCCTTCATTTAGCGGACACGAAGAAAATCAGCACCGCCGTGTACGAATCCCTTCAAAGGGGAGAAATGGTGCACCGGGACAGTCTGCACAGCCGATCCGATTTTTTGTGTCAAATACTGTCGTGGATACGGATCATGAACTATCCCTATTCGTGCAAATTGATACATGAATCGGGAAATTTCGATTCAGTACTGTCCTGTCTGCCCCGGAACGTCCGGGGACTGGAGGTGCGGCGTGTTTTGAAACAGGGTATGGAGGAGAAACTGAAGCAGGTGCATCCGGTATGATGCTCTAGACCTCCCGCTGCAGCCGTCTGAACTGTCCGGGGGTTTTTCCCGTTAATCTGGCGAATACTGCGTAAAAACGCTGCAGGGTGTTGAATCCGCTCTCTTCCGCGACCGCCTCTACGGTCTTGCCGGTGCTGCGCAGCAGGTCCTTGGCACAGCCGATACGTGTTTCCAGGATAACGGTGTAGACCGATTTTCCCAGAAACCGGACAAACTTTTTTTCCAAAGATCTGCGGGACACGAAAAGGGCATTCGCCGTATCCGCAACTGAAATTCCCTTTCCCGCCTTGGACGTGATAAAACGGACGGCCTGTTCCACCGTCGGATCGTCACATACGAAAATATTGGTTGTTTCCCGCTCGATTATCCCTCCCGGCGGAACAAAAACCTCCCGCCGGACCGTTTTTTCTTCGACAATCCTGTGAATATGCGCGGCAGCCTCGTAACCGATCTTTTCACAGTCGAGATTGATACTCGACAGGGCGGGGGCGGAACCGACGCTTAGACCGCGGACAAAGCCCTCTTTACGCTTCGAGGACCATCCCACCCCGGAAACCCCGCAAAAAGCAAAACGGCTGAAACCCCTGCCTGCAAGGTAGCCCGCCGCCTTTTCCCCGGTGCGGAGATCGTCATTGTTCACCTGAGAGAACTCCGGAACCGTGTATGCGCCGGCTACATCCACCACCGGCAGCCGCAGCGCTTTCAGCCGGGACGCCTCCTCTGCGGACTCGATACGGGCGATGATGCCGTCCCCTTTCCAGTGCTGCAGGTCCTCTAAGGGCTGAAACATCCATCCGTAGCCGTAGAGTTTCCAGTTCTCCTGCTCCTTCGCGTACCGGATAACACCCCGCACGATGCCGTGTTCGTAATGATCGTTTATTCCCATGCAGAGTGCTATACGCATTTCAGGATATAATATACGCTTTTTGAGTATTGCGGGAAGCTCCCCGGAAAGGTAAACTGTCTTCGAGGAGTAAAACATGAATAAAAATGATTTGATAGTAATAACCGGTGCCGGCGGGTTTATTGCCGGTGCCCTTGCAAAGTATTTTCAGGAAAAGGGATTTACCAATATTCGCGCGATAGACAAGAAGCCGCTTCCCCTGTGGTACCAAGTTGTCCCGGGGGTAGAAAGCCTCTGCATGGACTTGAGTGAATATGATAACTGTGTTCGTGCGTGTGAGGGGGCGAAAGAGGTCTATAATCTTGCGGCCGATATGGGCGGCATGGGGTTTATCGAAAAGTTCCGGGTCGAGTGCCTCCGAAGCATTCTTATCAATACACACATGATCGAGGCCGCCTACAGGGCAGGGGCGGAACGCTACTTCTTTTCATCCTCCGCCTGCGCTTACAATGTGGAGCTGCAGAAAGACCCGAAGGTCCGGGCGCTGAAAGAATCGGACGCCTATCCTGCCATGGCGGAGCGGGGCTACGGCTGGGAAAAACTGGTGTCGGAGATGTTTTGCCAGGAGTATTACGCGGAGCGGAGAATGAAAACCTTTATCGCCCGCTTTCATAACGTATACGGCCCCTACGGAACCTGGGACGGCGGACGGGAAAAGGCCCCCGCGGCCTTGAGCCGGAAGGTAATCGAAGCCCGGGACAGCGGTACCGGAACAATCGATATCTGGGGTGACGGAAAGCAGACCCGGAGTTTTATGTACATCGACGACTGTACCCTGGGAATTGACAAAATTATGCACTGCGACGAGCTTATAGCAACGCCCGTTAACCTCGGCTCTTCCCGGCTCATCTCAATTAACGACCTGGTCGGCATGATAGAAACAATTGCCGGTATTACCTTGAAGCGGGAGTATATTCTAAACGCGCCGAAAGGAGTGGCCGGCCGCAACAGCGACAATACCTTCATTAAACAAGTTTTAGGATGGGAGCCGGATACACCCTTAGAAGAGGGAATGAAAAAAACCTACGAATGGATTAAAAAACAGTATGAAGACCGGAAAGCCGGAAAACCGACAGTCAGCTGACGCAATTACGGAACTCATCGGGGCCGTTCCCTACCGGATGGCATTCGCGGGGGGCTGGATCGACCAGCCCTTCATCTCCCGTCATAATCCGGACCCCTTCGGTTCGATGGTTGTCGTCGGAATCGAGCCGCTATGCCGATTCATGGACAAATGCGGCATGGGCACCAGCACGAGAAGCGTGGCCCTTCGGGAATGGGGGGGGAGGCTTCCGAAGGAACGTCCCGCTGATGAACTCGTGCGGGAATTGTACCGCCTCGAAAACGAAGGGAAGGCCGAACCTTCCGGTTCACAGGACATGGCCGGACTTATCTACCCGGGCATCAACCGTCTCGATTACGCTTTCGACAGTGAAGGCGGGTGGTTTCCCTTTCATGTGGAAAACTGCAGCGACGAACCCACCGTCCGATGGCTGGAGGAAAAAATCTGGATGGTCCCTGTGGCCCAGCGGCCGGGGGGCTACAATCCGCTGGAAGAAAAACACCTCGAACCCGAGTGGATACGGGCCCTCGGGCAGACGGGAAAGGACTGTTTTCAGGCAATACGCGAAGCAGACGCACCGGGGCTCGGCCGTTCGATGAATGAGTGCATGAAGTACTGGGAGCTTGTCCTGCCGGGTACTGTTATTCACAGGACGCTGAGCATTGATTTGAAGGGAATCCTTGCTTATTATCAAAACCGCTGCCACGGCGCCATGTATTCCGGCTGCGGCGGAGGCTATCTTTATGTTGTTTCCGACGAACCGGTCCCCGGCGGCTTTCAGGTCAAGGTGAGGACTGTATGAGTGTTTACGTCCCGGGTGTTTTCGACGATATCCGTTCTTCCGAGGTACGGCTGCTGCAGGAGGCCGCCCGGCTGGGGGACGTTACGGTCCTGCTCCGGTCCGATGACGCGGCTGCCGCGGTGACCGGCTCGAAGCCGAATTTCAGCTGGGCGGAACGGAGTTACTTTCTCGCCTCTCTCCACTTTGTGGAAGAGGTGCTCTCTTCCGACGGCGGACAGGACCTGCCTGTCGAATCCTCCGATATCCTCTGTGTCGATGCCTCGGGGGACTGTCCGGAATATGTCGCCTCCTGCCGGGCCCGGGGGATCGAATACCGGGTCTTTTCACCGGAGGAACTTACGGGTTATCCCGGACCCGCGCCGGGATACCATTCCCCATCCTTCGGCAGACCGAAAGTCGTGGTTACCGGCTGCTACGACTGGTTCCACACCGGCCATATTCGCTTTTTCGAAGAGGCATCGGAATTCGGAGAACTGCACGTCGTTTTGGGCAGCGACGTAAATCTCGAACTGTTAAAGGGCCCGGGCCATCCTATGTATCGGGAACAGGAGCGGAAATACCTGGTACAGTCGGTGCGCTTTGTCGAGCGGGCCTATATTGCAACAGGCACCGGCTGGCTCGACGCGGAGCCCGAAATCCGACGGATCGAACCGGCGGTATATGCGGTCAACGAGGACGGGGACAAGCCGGTGAAACGGAAGTTTTGTGAACAAAATGGAATAGAATATGTCGTGATGAAGCGGAAACCGAAGGAAGGCCTTCCGAGACGCTCGAGCACCGATCTGCGCGGCTTTTGACACTCTTCGGGCCCTGAGGTACAATAGATCAGGGGGATATATGAGGTACGGATTAATATTAGCCGGTGGTACGGGAACGCGTCTTTGGCCGTTGAGCAGGGAGGAAAATCCCAAGCAGCTTCTGCCGTTTATCCGGGGACGGAGCCTTTTGGATATAGCCTATTCCCGTCAGGAAGGGCTTATTGATGAAGACCGACGGTATATCTGCGGCGGAGCCGACTATATGGAGAAAGTTCTTGCCTCAATTCCCGGCCTTTCTCGAGAACGCTATCTTTACGAACCCTTCGGACGGGACACGCTGAATGCCCTCGCCTACAGTACCGCCCTTATTGCACAAAACGATCCGGAAGCGGTTATTGCAGTTTTTACTGCTGATCATGTTATTGAGCCTGAAGATGAGTTCCGGAAAATTATTGAAAACGGCTTTTCCATTGTTGAACAGAATCCGGCGGTGCTCCTGACATTCGGAGTGACGCCTCAGCATGCCGCCACCGGCTACGGATACCTGAAACTCGGCGGTACAGACGGGAAGACTGCAGATTTCGAGGCCCGGGTGGTAGAGCAGTTCAAGGAAAAACCGGAGCAGGCCGCTGCTGATGAATATTTCGAAGCGGGGCCCCGGCGCTACCTGTGGAACTCGGGAATGTTCCTGTGGAAGGCCTCGACCTTCCTTTCCTGCGTGGAAAAGTTCCAGCCCGAAAATTACCGGCACATACAAAACATCGCCGACGCCTACAAGGCTCCTAAGGGCCGGGACTTCGACACTGTTCTACAGACGGAATATGAAAAACTGACGAAAATAAGCGTGGATTTTGCCGTTATGGAGCCGGCCTCGGCGGATTCTGACCTGACCGTGGCCGCATTGCCGCTTTCCATCTCCTGGATTGACATAGGGTCCTGGCCCGCC
>CAZSGZ010000144.1:6014-9086 GCA_964606455.1 uncultured Spirochaetales bacterium | reverse complement strand
GCGGCGACAGCCGTATTTTTATCTTCGATGAGCCGACGGTAGGGGTCGATGTAGGCGCACGGTTTGAAATATATAAAATAATTGAACAAATACTTGAACAGGGAAATTCCGTCATTCTTGTTTCTTCCTATTTGCCCGAAATAATCGGACTGACCGACAGAGCGATGATTTTTTTTGAGGGCAGGTGCATGGGGTGCATTCCAAAAAAGGAATACGAGGAAGAAAAATTTTTGAATCTTGCATCGGGAATAAACGTATCAAACTAATTCTAAGGATAGACTATGAGAAAGGATAAAATATTCAAGCTGCTGAAAAAAAACAATTTTTCTTCACAGACAGTAGGTGTTTTAGCGGTTATACTTATTGTACTGTTTATTGCTTTAGGTATCGCTACGGATAAATTCTTTACCGTCGTCAACCTGGCGAACCTTGCCCGGCAGACTTCGATTGTCGGCATTATCGCCGTGGGTATGACATTTGTCATCATTTCCGCGGGCATCGATCTTTCCGTCGGGTCCGTCTTGGCACTGGGAGGAATAATCGGAGCTATGATCATGAGAGACGGTCATCCGATTCTTCTAGCTGTTCTGGCTTCCATTGCCGTCGGTGTGGTAATCGGAATCATCAACGGTGTTATTATCAACGACTTGAAGGTTACTCCGTTTATCGCGACACTGGGGATGATGTATATCGTGCGTTCACTGGTAATGCTGATAACGAGCGCAAAGTATATATCTCCTCTGCCGAAAAGTTTCATTCATTTTGCAGCCGCGAGCTATTTTTTTATTCCCACGCTGTTCATTATTTGGATCGCTATCGCCGTAATTGCCGCCGTGGTAATTAAATATACGCGGCTGGGGAGAAACGTGTTCGCTATCGGATGTAATATGGAATGCGCTCGTTTGAGCGGGATCAGCATACGAAGAAATACCTACGCGGTGTATATCATTGTCGCGTCCCTGGCGTCATTCGCGGGAGTTTTAACGGCGGGGCGGCTTGCTACGGGGCTTCCTCTGGCCGGGCAGGGATATGAACTGCAGGTCATCGCGGCGGTTGTTGTCGGGGGCGGAAGTCTGGCGGGCGGAGAGGGAACGATCGTAGGTACTCTTCTAGGTGCCATTCTTATAGCCACCATCGGAAACGGCGGCAATCTGCTGGGAGTCAATCCGCATATCCTGAATATCATCGTCGGCGCGCTGATTATTATTTCCGTATATATTGATTCCTTGAACAAAAAACGAAGATAGATAAATAGATAAGAGGGGGAGATACTGATGCAGACAATGAAAGCGGTTAAGCTGAGTGACGACAATTTTAACGAATACGGCATGGTGATGCGAAAGCCGGATAGAGCGGCGGATGTCGAAAACGAGCAGCTGTCCTACTGGGACAATATGATCGATTTTTCAAATTTTACCGGAAACGGAGTTTTCGGATTTTTGGAAGTAAAGAAAATTCCCGTTGAATTGACCATGATGGACCTGCTTACCGAGTCACTCCGCGTTTATCTGTCGGTGGACGGAAAACCTTCTATTCAGTTCGTGGCCCTTCACGATGCGTCCGCGAACGCTCCGGACCTTTCGACGCTTCGGGCCTTTATTTTGGAAAACGGCGACGGTGTCGCTATCGAGAAAGGTGTCTGGCATTGGACCCCCTTCGCCCTGACCGAAACAGCGGCGTTTGCGATGTGTTTACGAAACGACATTATGTCGGCACAAGACGGTACGTATACGGTGGATGAAACGAAGGTCAAATACTTTACTCTGCCGGAGCCCGTGCGGATAGAGTAATTTTATACTAAAATCGCCTGTATTCCGTGTTTTTTCATTACTTTTTTCATTTCCTCCGGGGCGTTTTTATCGGAGATAACGACATCGAGATCTTCTACCGAAATGAATGTATCGAGAGACACCTTCCCCCATTTCGAAGAATCGATTATTCCGATTTTCATCCGGGCCTTTTCCGCGATAAATTTTTTCTGGTCGATAAATCCGGTATGAACGTCGCTTAATCCGTGCTCGTCGGAAAACCCGTACGCGCCGAAAAAGGCTTTACTGATATTCCACTCTTTAATGACATTCGCCGAGGCGGTCCCGAGGGTGGAAAAAGATTCCCGTTTTAAAAAACCGCCCATTACGAATATGTTAAGGGAGGTGTGATGGGCCAGGTAGGAGGCTATCTCTATATTCGGAGTAATAATTGTAAGGTCTTTTTTTTCGCCGAGAAAAAACCTGAGGACCGATGCAGTCGTCCCTCCGTCGATAAATACCGCCTCACCGTCTTGAATCAATGAAACGGCGGCCTCGGCCATTCGCTCTTTTTCTTCGGTATGCTTTTTCATCCGCAGGTTAAAGGGCACTTCGGGAGAGCTTTGGTTCGATATCATGGCCCCGCCGTGGGTCCGAATAAGTCGGCCCCGCTCTTCGAGTTCGTTCAGGTCGCTGCGGATTGTCACATTCGAAACCTGGAAAAGTTTGCATAATTCTTTTACGGTTACTCTTCCGTATTCCTGCAGGTGCTCAATTATTTGCTGCTGCCGCTCTTCAATAAACTTGGTTTCCTGACTCATCTTGCTATACTATGAAACTATTTCCGGTTATTGTCAATAAAATAAACTTATTAAGTTACGTAATCTTAAAAAAAATAATTAAAAGTAAATAATAGTAATAAAAACTTGACATGCGAAAATTACTATGGTTAAATATTCCTAAAAAGCATAAGAGGGTACAAAATGACCAAAGAAGAACGGGTATGGAGAATTATCAACAGGCAGGAAGTTGATTACCTGCCGAGCCAGATTTCATTTTCTGACAGGACCAGGGACGAAGAGATCCATAGTTCCCTCGGGCTGCCGGCGGAGCAGACGTTGGATGATTACCTTGAAAACCATATTAATTTCGGGTTTACAAAGCAGTTTAAGCCGCTTCTCTTTAGAAACGCAATCGATATGATGAAGGATTTCGAAAAACAGGGTTTCTGCACCGTCGATGAAGAAAACCTGATGATATACGACGTATGGGGAATGGGGACCAGGATCGGCCCCGACGGTTTCTGTGCCGGGTTCCATCCTCT
>CAZSGZ010000144.1:5711-6004 GCA_964606455.1 uncultured Spirochaetales bacterium | reverse complement strand
GCAGAAGAAGCGGGACAAGAAATTCGTCGAGCGGTTTATGCCGCCGCGCATCCATGATGCGTGTATGGCCGACACGCTGGAAGAGCGTGTCAAACTTTATACGGCGCCTGATTTTCATCAGGAAGGTAATTTCGAAGAGTTTATCGCGGCTTTTACCGGCAACGGCAACGGTGAGTTTTTCATGGTTCCCTGCGGATATTTCAGCCTGTATGAGCGGGGCTACGGAATTATCGGAATACCGGAGTTCTTAGAAGGAATGGTCGGGTACCCCGGCGTTTTGCATAACCTGCTGG
>CAZSGZ010000144.1:0-5701 GCA_964606455.1 uncultured Spirochaetales bacterium | reverse complement strand
ATATTGAGTTTGCCAAAAAGTCGGCTGAAATCGGATACAAGGTCGGCCATTTCGGTGACGACCTGGGGACCCAGGAAGGGGCTTTCTTCTCCCTGGATGTATTCCGGGAATTATTGCTTCCGAATTACAAAAAAGTAATGGAAATATATCAGAAGCACGATATGCCCATAATAATGCACTCCTGCGGAGATATAACCGCCTTTTTGCCTGATCTTATCGATGCCGGTTTAACCGTTCTGGAGCCGGTGCAGCCCTGTATGGACCTGGAATTTCTCAAGAGGGAATACGGAAAGGACCTTATCTTCTGGGGCGGTATCGATTGTCAAAAACTGCCGTTTCTTACGCCGGATGAGATCCGGGAGATGACATCGTATGTGATGCGTACTCTCGGCCGCGGAGGCGGTGCTATTATCGGTCCGGCCCAGGAAGTGATGAACGATGTTCCCATCGAAAATATCGTTGCAATGCTTGAAACCATTAAAGCGGAACGGGAATCGGTACTCTCGCTCAAGTAAAAAAGCGCATACACAGGAGACACAATATGGCAGGGACCTATCTTCTCGGAGTCGATATCGGGACCACCGGGGCCAAGGGAATTGTATTTGATCTTGAAGGAAAGATCATTTCCAGCGGGTACTACGAATATGCATGTACCTACCCGCGGCCCAACTGGGTAGAGCAGGATGTGGAGTTGATTGTGGGTCGCTCCATGGATGCGGCGGCAAAGGCCGTAGCGGAAGCCGGATTGACAGGAGATGAAATTGCGGCGATCTCCTTTTCAGCCCAGCGCTGCTGCACCATTTTTCTGGACGGCCGCGGTCAGCTGATTCGTCCCATGATCTCCTGGCAGGACAACCGTCCGGTGGAGGAATTAGAAGAGATCAAAGCGAAAATAACACCTGAGGATTTCTATGCTATCACCTCCATGCCCCTGAACACCACCTGGATGATATCGAAGATCCTGTGGATGCGGAACCACGAACCGGAGAACTGGGGCAAACTGGCAAAGATCGTGCAGCTTCAGGATTATGCATTGAAAGCATGGGGCGCCGAGGAATACCTCGAAGACATGTCCGACACCGGATTTTCCGGACTCTGGGACCCCTTCGGGATGGAGTGGAGCGACCGGTTGTTCGAATTGATGAAACTGGACAAAGACCTCTTTCCAAAGGTGGTTGCTTCGGGCATGAAAGCAGGCAGTTTGTCCGCAGAAGTCGCGGAACGGACCGGGCTGAAGGCCGGGACCCCCCTGGTGGTCGGCGCCGGAGATCAGAACAGCGCCGCAGTCGGTGCAGGGGTGGTGCGTGCCGGCATGCTCTCCGTATCTCTTGGGACCGGCGGTCTTGCGGCTGCCTATATTGACGAGCCCTACCGGGACCCCCTCTGCCTGACCATGGTGGACAACCACGCAATTAAAGGAAAGTGGCAGATCGAAGGGCTGCAGGCAGGGGCGGCAAGCGTATACAAATGGTTTCGCGACCAGATCGCGGCTTTGGAGTGCGCCTACGCCGATTGTGCCGGAAAGGACGTTTACGAAATTCTGGGCGACATGGTTGAGCAGTCCCCCCCGGGGGCGAAGGGGCTGGTGATGCTTCCCTATTTCGCCAGTGCTACGACGCCGCGGTGGAACCCCCATGCCCGGGGGGTCATGGCGGGCTTTTCATTTGCCCACGACAAAAACTGCATGGCCCGGGCCTTTATGGAGGGGATCACCCTTGAAGTGAAGGACATGCTCATCTCCATGCTTCAATCCGGCGTTCCCATCGAGAAGGTGCATATTTTGGGCGGCCCCACCAAGTCGAAGCTATGGAACCAGATGCAGGCGGACATGTATAACCGGCCCGTGCAGACCCTGAAAACCACCGACGCGGCCCCGTTAGGCGCGGCAATCTGCGCCGGTGTCGGTACCGGGCTGTTCTCCGGCATTGCCGAAGGTGCGGACGCAATGGTGCGAATTGACGAAACCTACGAGCCTAATTCAGCTACCGCTGCGCTGTATGAGGACCTGTACGGGATCTATTGCTCGATGTACGATGCTCTGGATAAGGGGAGGGTCTTTGAAACCATTACCGCTTTCCAGGAAAAATATGTCCGGGAGAAGTAGCAAAAAAAGAAAAAGGTAAGTAGGGCTTCCTGATTTAGTTTAGAGATTGATTTTTATTGTTTCTTCCAATTCGACGGAAGTCATCTGCCCTTCCCCTATCGAAATAGTTCCATCCTGAAGGAGAATAACATTATTCCTTAGACCCAGTGCATAATCAGCATCGTGGGTTAATGGAAAGGGAGTCCAGTGCCATATGCCGGCCTTGACGGCAAACCCGCCGGGGCCGGAAAACAGAAATGCTTCGAGTCTGTCAATATCCGGTTCCACAACAGCCGGATACTTTAAAAGCCATCCAAAATCTTTAAAATTTTTAAGAGTCATAGGTTTGATATTTTTAATCACAATTAAACCCTATGCTCATTTCGGCTTTTCAATTTTTGATCCAGCAGTACTGCTCCTACAAGAACAATACCCTTAATGATGCTTTGATAGAATGTTAATACACTTAACATGTCCAGGCCATTTCCAATTACACCAATCAATAGAGCTCCAACTACCATGCCCAGTACAGAGCCTTCACCCCCGGCAAGGCTGGTCCCCCCGAGTATTACGGCAATGATGACATCAAACTCAAATCCATTTCCTGCATTCGGTTCACCAATTCCCAACCGGGAGGACATGATTGCACCGGTAAATCCTACGACTCCGCCTACAATAACATACAACAGAACAATCATCTTTTTTACATTTATTCCCGAAAGCTCTGCTGCCAGTTTGTTTCCGCCGATGGCAATAGAGTATTTACCAAGTACTGTTTTATTCTGCAGAATAACAGAAATAATAATTACTGCAAGCATTATCCAGATAGGAAAAGGCAAGCCGAGAAACTCTCCTCGGCCCAGAGTTTTGTAATTATCCGGCATACCATTTCGGATTGTCATACCATTAGTAATAATTAATGCAATACCCCGGCAAATGAGCATGGTTGCGAGTGTTGCTATAAATGGAGGTATTTCAAATCTGACCACCATCAGGGCATTGAAATAACCGATAACAAGGCCAATACCAATGGCTGCTAGAATAGCTACCGGCATTGGTACTCCTGCCCTTGCCAATAATGCCATGGAAACACCGGTCAAAGCCGCGGCACTTCCAATGGATAAGTCAAAATTTCCCGATATCATTAAAAAGGTAACAGCACATCCGGCAATGATTATATAACTGGTTTGTCTTGCGATATTCAATAAATTTCTAGAACTTAAGAATCTGGAAGACAGTAGCGTGAATATAATTACCAGTAATACCAGAATTCCCAGAATTATCACTTTCTGAAGCGGAATTTTTTTATAGATCGGAATCTTTTTTTGTCTTTGATCCAAGTCTGTGTTAATAGTTTCCATAATTAATCTACTGAGCCTCCGGTCACAATATGCAGAATTTCTTCGTAGTCATGATCTTCGCCATTTTTGATTATCTGTCTAATCTCGCCCTCATATAACAGCACGATACGGTCGCAGAGATTCATAACCTCAGGCAGTTCCGAAGATAGAACAATGGAAGAAACCCCCTCTTTTGCCAGTTCTCTGACAATGTTATGGATCTCTTCCTTGGCCCCCACATCAACACCCCGGGTAGGTTCATCAAGAAGAAAAATTTTGGGTTTGGAATTAAGGCATTTCGCGAGAACAACCTTCTGCTGATTACCGCCACTGAGAAGTGCCACTGTTTGACTTTCATCCCGGCAGGCTATCTGCAATTTTGAAATGTAATCTTTTGTTACCTCTTTCTCTTTGTTCTTACTGAAAATGCCCCTTTTGGAGACTGCCGTCAAATTCATCAGAGTGGTATTTTCACTTATATTGAGCATGGTGCAGAGACCTTCGGTTCGTCTTTCTTCAGGAACAAGGGTGATGTTTTCATGAATAGCCTCTTTAGGACCCCCAAAATTGACTAACCTGCCTTCCAGCTCAATCTCACCCCCATAGATCTCATCAACACCATATATCGCCCGGACAATTTCCGATTTTCCGGATCCGACCAGTCCGTAGAATCCTAACGTCTCCCCCTTGAACAGATCGAAAGAAATATCTTTCAATTTATGGTTTGTTACATTTCTTAAAGAGAGCACTTTCGTGTCATAACTAACCGGATTCGGCGTATACCCTGCCATAACAACCTTTCCAAGCATCATCCGTATTAATTCTTTGCAGGCTTCCTGTTCATTTGTAATCCGGACAACCTGATGTGTGGTTTCATCCATTTCCTCGGAGCAGCCGGAAAACTCAATGATCGGCCTTGTATCGATCATACGTCCGTCTCTCATGACTGTCACATAGTCGCCGATTTCAAAAATCTCCGGAAGCCTGTGACTGATATAAATAACCGTAACATTCTGGTTACGAAGATTCTTTATTACTGAAAAGAGTTTTTCAATCTCACCTTCCGTTATTGCGGCCGTTGGTTCATCCATTATTATAACATCAGAATCTGTTGCAATTGCTTTGGTAATCTCTACAACCTGCTTCTGCGCCACACTCAGTTTGGAAACCCTTTGGTTCAATTTAATGTTTTTATCCATGCTGGAGATAATATTCTGCAGTTCTTTTCGATTTTCAGATTTCTGTATAAACCCAAGCTTCAGCTGCTCCATCCCGAGGGTTAAATTCTCTTCGACCGTCAGCTGATCAACAACATTCAACTCCTGAAATAAAACACTCATTCCCGCCTTCATGGCATCTCTGGTACCTTTCGGGTTGAATGATTTCCCGTTTAATAATATCTCACCGGATGTTTTCTGATATGCCCCGGTAAGTATTTTTATTAATGTTGACTTCCCTGCTCCATTTTCACCGACAATACAGTGAACTGTATTCCGTCTGATATCAAAACTGACATCCTTGAGTGCCTTAACACCGGGAAAATCTTTTGTTATATTTCTTACTTCGATAACTGCATCTGACATGATCTCCCCCTTAAGCCAATAATTTTTTCAAACTGCGTTCGAGTATTATTGCACCAAGCAGAATAAAACCTTTAATTACCATCTGGTAAAAGGATTGGACATCAAGCAAATTCAATCCATTGGCAACGATTCCGACAATCAATGCACCGATAACCATGCCCAGAACAGAACCTTCTCCTCCGGTAATGAGTGTTCCTCCCAGTACTACTGCGATAATAACATCAAACTCAAACCCCGTACCAATACGGGGAACTCCCGACCCGAGGCGGGATACAAGAATAACACCGCAGAGACCTGCAAGCGCTCCTGCCAGGATGTAAAATAGTGTTACCCATTTTTTAACCGTTACTCCGGATAAAAAGGATGCATTTTTGTTAGCACCAATTACAAAAGCATACCTGCCGAGAGTGGTCTTCCTCTGAATAAAATAAAAAACAGCAACTATTATAATCATCAGAATTACAGGATATGGAACAAATCCGAGCATGCCCCGTCCGAAATTCTGAAAATTACGCGGTAATCCGCTGGCAATATTGGCTCCTCCATCCGCTCTGGCTACAATAAATGCCAATCCCCTGGCCGCATACATTGTACCCATCGTTGCGATGATGGGAGTAATATTTAATTTCGTTACCATCAGCCCATTTAGAAACCCGATCATGGCTCCCAGGCAGACAGCAATAATCATAGCAATA
>CAZSGZ010000143.1:0-9135 GCA_964606455.1 uncultured Spirochaetales bacterium | reverse complement strand
AGAGCTCTTAATATTATCAATGTCCCCCTGAATGTCCTCACCGGTCTCTCGTTTTTCCTGGAGTACCGCGGAATAACCTAAAAGAACAGTCAGAATATTGTTAAAATCGTGAGCAACCCCCCCTGCCAACCGGCCGACGGCTTCCATCTTCTGGGCATGACGCAGCTGCTCTTCAAGCTCTTTCCGCTTCGTTATATCGATTAAATATCCCTTGCCCTCTTCGAGACGTCCCCTGCGAAAGCTTCCGATAACGTTTGCTAAAACCGTAACGATTCCGCCGCTGAATGTCCGCAGGCGGTATTCCTGAAGTTTAACCGTTTGGCGCTCCTTCAAAGAATCCCAAAACTCTTTTTTTCTCTCCTCGTCGGGAAAGAAACTGTTTACATTTGTCGCCAAAGCCGTTTTTCTGTCCGGATACTGCAGCAGTTTTATAAAGGCGTTGTTGCAGTCTTCCAGCATGCCTTCCGCCGTAAAGATAAAATCACCGGACAGGTCTTCTTCAAAAAAACTTCGATATTTTTCTTCGCTCTCTACAAGCTTTTTGTCGATTGAGGATTTGTACAATGCCATTTCTATGGTAGTGCGGAGGGCCCGTTCCTCAAAGGGCTTGGTTATGTACCCGAAGGGCTCCATAATTTTCGCCCGGTCCACCGTTTTTTCATCAGCGTATGCCGTTAAAAATATGACAGGCGTATTGTACCGTTTTTTTATTTCTCCCGCCGTATCGACACCGTCCATTTTTCCCTGCAGCTGAATGTCCATAAGCACGAGGTCCGGGCTGCTGTTTTCAAACCGCGACAGTGCTTCTTCTCCGGAACTGTACATGCCGCATACTTCGTACCCGCTCTTTTCAAGCTGTTTCCGCATGTCTAAGGCGACGATTTTTTCATCTTCTACAATTAAAACTTTTACTTTATCCATTTCGCTCCGATACGAGGTGACGAATCCCCTCCTCCACGGCATTTCTGTCTTTTCTCCGGCAGGCGAAAAGTATTTTATACACTTCCTTCCAATTCCGTGTTTCTCCGCGTTTTTCGAGAAGGTCTCGGATAATTACCGTGTCCTTTTCCAGGCCCTGCAGGTTGTCCTCCCGGAGCCGGTTTCGGGCGGTCCTGATATAGTCTTCAATACAGCCAATAGTACCGCACCGGACCTGCTTTTCCGGATTCTGTTCCATCTCCTCGGTATTGTCAATTGCATACGGCGTTTCAAAAAAGCCGGTTTCCGGAAGTCCGCAGGGAAGAACAAGGTGAAACGTACTTCCCCGGCCGTCTCCGTTTTCGGCCCATATTTCACCCCCTAAAATTTCCGCTTTTTGTTTGGCAATGGCAAGGCCTAATCCCGCCCCTCCATAGCTGCGCGTGTAAATATCGTCCCCCTGGGTAAATGGTTCGAAAATCTTTTCCCGCACTTTTCCCGGAAGCCCCTTCCCGGTATCCGAAACGAGAATATGCAGCCATATTCTGCCGTCCTCCGGGGCCCCGTCCCATACGCGGCATGTTACGGCTATTTCGCCCTCCTCCGTAAATTTCAGGGCATTGTCGATAAGATGGCTGAGTATTTCCGCAACAACTGATTTCGCGGCAAGCACCTGTTTCGGGCTCCCCTCATGTATCAGCCATCGGTACAGCAGGCCCTTTCGGGCCGCCTCGCCGGAGAAGGCTTGGAACAGTGTACGTACAAACTGTTTCAGTGCAAATTCTTCCGGGACTCCGGGTCCGCTGCTTCTTCCGTCGAGTTGAGCGAAATGCAGCATCGAGTTGATCAGTGTTAACAGTGATTTCCCCGCTTGTTCGATAATTGCCAGATTCTCCCGAAGCTCGCTGTTTTCATCGACCAATTCACCGGAAATTTCCGTCATTCCCAGAATATGGTTCAGCGGGGTCCTGAGTTCATGGGAAATTGTTGCCAGGAACTCGCTTTTTGCAGAACTTGCCCGTTCGGCATTTTCTTTTGCCTGTCGAAGGGCCTGCTCGAATTTACATCTGTCGGAAATATCATGAAGCACCACCACGTTCCCAAGATGGTCCCCCTTACCGCCGCGCAGTTCGGTTTCAGAAACTTCTAACGGAAATTTTTCTCCTTCCCGTTCAATGTAGTAATCCTTTGAAGCGCCTTTGTCGTTACTGCCGTAACGGGCAATTTTTTCAAAAAGGATACCAATATTTCTTCCCATTAAATCCTTTTCACTCAGCCCGGTAATTTCCTTCAGTGAATTATTCATCAGATGGATATTGCCCTCGTTGTCCGCGGCAATTACACCGTCGGAAATACTGTTTATCGTTGTATGCAGCCACCGTTCCTTTTCTCGGAGTGCTTTTTCCATCTTATGTCTGTACATCGCCATCTCGATGTTTGTATACAGTTCCCGCTCGTGGTAGGGTTTCAGGATATATCCGAAGGCCTCGGTCAGTTTCGCCCGTTCCAGCGTCGGCCGGTCGGCAAAAGCGGTAAGAAAGAGTATGGGTATATCAAATTCCTCTTTGATAATTTCCGCGGACTGAATTCCGTCCAAGTCGCCTTTCAGCTGAATGTCCATGAGGATAACATCGGGCTTTGTGTCCCCTGCCAACTTGATAGCAGAGTTCCCTGTTACGGCATGTCCTGCAACGTTGTACCCGAAGTTTTCCAGCCGGTGCTGCAGGTCCATGGCGACGATACTTTCATCTTCAACTATCAGTATTTTTAGTTTTTCCATTGTATTTGTTATATAAATGTATCTATTTCCAGATATGCCGCAAGCTGGACCGCTTTTTCAAGAAAACCTGCCGTTCTTTTCATAACAAAAAGCTGCAGGACCGCGACCCGGAATTCCTCGTTAATCTGCCAGCGCTGGATTGATACGGGATCGTCCCGGGAAAGTCCCGTTTCATCCGCGATACTTCCCCTATACACCTTCCTGACGGTGTAATTAGGCCGCCAGAAAACACTGTCCGTTTCTTCCAAAATCATCCCGAAAAGCGGCACCACGAGGTTTTCCCGTGTGTCCCGCTGTATCGCAAGGTCCATCGGCCGGTAGGGGCGCTCTCCTAAAACACAGTATCCCTCCATGACCTTCCCATCCCGTTCCCAGGTAACGGCAATCAACGTTTCGGGAGTGTAGGTAAGTATTTCATGCTGGGCCTCTTTTAGACCGGACAATTTCCGGCCGCCGATCCTCCTAAGGATGTCGCCCCGGCGCAGCCCCCCGAGGTCCGCGGTCTCCCCCGGGAGGACATAGAGCACTTCCAGGCCTTCTTTCGTCTCTTTTACAGCCGTTCCGAGCCATGGATGCACAACCTCTCCAAGATTATACAAACTGGGCAGAATAAGATGGATCCAGTATGCCGGAATGGCAAAATTGATCCCTTCAAACTGTTCGATCCCCGCAAATATAACACCAACCAGGCGGCCTTCCGTATCGATGAGCGGTCCCCCGCTGTTTCCGCTGTTGACGGGAACATCGACCTGTATTGCATCGCCTAACTGAAGGAACCTCCGTCCCTTCGCGGAAACGATACCGGAAGTCACGGTATTCTCGAGTCCGACGGGAGAGCCTATTGCAAACAGCTGTTCTCCTGAAAAAAAATCCCGTTCGTCCGAAAGGGAGTACACATAGCCGGGTTCAATTTCCACCTTCAGCAGTGCAATATCGAATATTCTGTCGTATCCGACGACCGCGGCGGGAATTTTTGTTTCCGGATCGTCGCTCATTTTTATATACAGCCTTGAAAACCCCTCATATTCCGGATCAACTTCGCTGGAAATAACATGATAATTAGTAAGGAGATACCCGCGTTTGTCGATAAAAAATCCGCTTCCGATTGCCCTGTCGGGATATCCCACACCGCTTTCCATTCGTATTCCCCGGTTGACCCAAATGGTTACAGTCCCCTGAATCATTTCCTCAAAGCTCCGTTTTTCAGCAAGGAATGACGACACGGCTTCCGGGACATCCTCCCCGCGCTCCAGCAGTTCGTCCCGGACCTGCCGCAGGACGGCGCCGTTGTTTTCACGCAGCGCGGTTTCGGTAAAAAGGAGAATTTGATCTACGGGCACATCGAATTGATATAAAATCCTCTGAAACAGCGTCAGTCCCGATATCGGATTGTCTTCGGCAATATACTTCCGCGCAGCCGCAAGGGGGAGTTCCTGTTCCGGATTTTCCGGCATATCCGGATCGATACCGATACTCCGCAGGGACCGGTATTTCGATAATGCGGTTATGTAGTTATTTTCAAGATACGCGGCGGTGTACTGCGCGGTAAGAAGCTCCACCGCGGTGGCATAAAGATCATTGTAGCTGTCTTCCGGGATACCGATATCTTCATTTTTTACCGCCTGCAAGTGCTGCAGGGCCTTTTCCGGTTGTTCTTCATCCAGGAGCTCCCGTATTTCATCGGCCGTGGACTCACTGAAACTAATTTTCCCGTACTTCGTTTCCTTCTGCGTAGCACAGCCGAACAAGAGCAGTAACAGAAGAACCCCGTACACCCATCGCATCATATCCCTACCCGAATGTCAATTTACACATCATCCGTTTGTTTCGGCGGAATTCCTATCAGCTCACGGATTTCCATATCGTCCAAGGTCTCTTTTTCAACCAGCTCTTCCGCTATAAGCTGCAGCTGGTCGCGGTGTTCGGAAATAATTTTTTGTGTTTCTTCCATGCATTTTCCAAGGATATTTTCGATTTCCGTGTCGATTTTTTCCGCCGTTGCCTCCGAATAATCCTTGTGCTGCGCAATTTCCTTTCCAATGAAAATCGGTTCATCTTCCTGGCCGAAGGAAACAAATCCGAGCTGATCGCTCATTCCCCATTCGGTTACCATTTTCCGGGCAATTTCCGTTGCTTGTTCGATATCATTTTTTGTCCCCGTCGATGTTTCCCGGTAGATAAGATCTTCCGCAACGTAACCTCCCATGGCAATTTTAATTCTGTCTAACAGCCACCCCTTGCTCTTTGAATACGAGTCGTGCTCCGGCAGGGAAAGGGCAAGCCCTAAGGCCCGGCCGTGGGGAATAATCGTCACCTTGTGCAGGGGGTCCGCGTTTTTGCAGTAATAGTGCATCAGGGCGTGTCCGGCTTCGTGAAAGGCGGTCATTTTCTTGTCTTTCGGTGTAATTACCTTGGACCGGCGGGCTATTCCTAACAGTATTTTATCCCGGGCTTCTTCAAAATCGAGATAGGTAACGGTACTGCTTCCCCGGCGGGCCGCATAGAGGGCCGCCTCGTTGACAAGATTGGCCAGGTCCGCCCCGGACGTTCCGGGTGTTGAGCGGGCAAGACGGTTAAAATCCGCGCTTTTGTCCAAGGAGACTTTCTTCGCGTGGATTTTCAGAATATCCTCTCGTTCAGTTACATCGGGCATATCCACCACTACCTGCCGGTCGAAACGTCCCGGACGCAGCAGCGCCGGGTCTAAAACATCCGGCCGGTTTGTCGCGGCTAAAATAATTACCCCGTCTTTCGTTTCAAACCCGTCCATTTCGACAAGAATCTGGTTCAGGGTCTGCTCCCGTTCATCGTGGCCTCCGCCGTACCCCGCACCCCGGGTCCGTCCAACGGCATCCAATTCATCGATAAACATAATACACGGGGCATTTTTTCGGCCCTGTTCGAAGAGGTCCCGCACTCTGCTCGCACCCACGCCCACAAACATTTCAACGAAATCCGATCCGGACATATGAAAAAACGCGACACCCGCTTCCCCGGCAATTGCCTTCGCTAGGAGCGTTTTTCCCGTTCCCGGCATTCCCACAAGGAGAACGCCCTTTGGGATCTTCGCCCCTATTTTGGTAAATTTCGAAGGGTCCTTTAGAAATTCAACAATTTCTTCTACTTCGTACTTCGCTTCTTTCTGCCCGGCCACGTCTGAAAAGGTGACCCGTTTCCCGGTTTCGAGGTATTTTTTTGCCTTGCTCTTGCCGAAACTGAAGGCCTTGTTCCCGCCCCCCTGGATCTGCCGAAACATGAAAAATATAAAAAGAAAGCCGATAATCCAGGGAAGGAATTCCAGAATTACCCGGAAAGGGCCGACATTTTCCTTAGCGCCGGTAACTTTCACCCCCTTCTCCAGGAGTTTCGGCATCAAATTGTCATCGAAATAGGGTATATTTGTGCGGAATGCGGTATATTCCCCGCCCCGTGCCCGGAACGTGCCGTGGATTTCGTTGTTCCCGATAATCTTTACCGATTCAATTTCGCCCTCTTCAAGATAGCTTAAAAACGTGGAATAGGGTATTTCGGTCGAAGGGCTGGTATCATTGAACACGAAGAGAAGAATAAAAAGCAGTACGAGTGTTATTAAAAAAAACAGAGCAAATCTGTTGTTGCCGAAATTAAACTTGTTGTTCGGATCTTTCTGGTTTTTATTATTTTGATCGTTATTGTTCTGTATATTCACAAGTTCTTACCATCCTTCCTTATATGAAAAAACTAAGACTTTATTAGTATCAGTTTTTGTATTGTCTCGTAAAGAGGTCCTGTATCTGTCCTGGAATCCTAGAAATGAACCGAATACAGCACGTATCCCCGTACTGTCCTCGATAATCGGGACCTCCCACTTGAGGCGGTCCGGCACATTCCATTCCTGAAAAAGTTTCCGTACCTCTTTTCTGCCGTTTTTACCGGCTATACAATCTCCGCTTCTCCACGAACGGATGAGCAGGGGATACATCTCCTTATAATCGTAAATCCATACGTCTTTACCCATATTAGAAGATAACAAAGTTTTTTGTATTTGAAAACCAGATTGATAGATTAAATCGGTTTCCTCCGATCCCACCACTACAAGATACCCTTTTTTTTGGGGAAAGACAATATCAGGTTCCGCAAAAAGCATGTTCCCGTACCTGGAAAAGCGGCAGCCGTATCCCTCCGCGACCGGCCCGTTATTCATCTTTTCACATATTCTACCGTCAAGGTCATCAATAAACCGCCCGGGGACCCGCCGGCCCTTCCCCCTGCTCAGCCTGTTGATACAGGCATACAGGGCCTGTTTCCTTAAAAGCCGCGGGGTTTTTGTAAATCGGAGGTAATCCGTCCGCTCTCCGCCGCCGCGCTCGGCAGGGAGACGGTCCCACTTTACATTCTTCTCCGCTTCTATCCGGATAAATTCGGCTGTTTCCTCCATTTCTTCCCGAAGGCGGGCTATTCCCTTCCGGTAGTTTGGAAAAACCTGCTCCACGGCGGGAACAACACTATTCCTAACGGCATTCCGCTGATAATCGATACTGGAATTCGTCGAATCCGTTATATAGGAAATACCGTTTTGTCCGCAAAAATCGAGTATTTCCTCTTTCCGCAGGGTAAGAAACGGCCGGAGCAGCCCCTGTCCCCATCCTGATATTCCCGAAAGCCCTTCGGCGCCGCTGCCCTGAAAAAACCGCATCATGACCGTTTCCATCTGATCGTCTAAGGTATGGCCGAAGGCAATGTAATGAAAAGAATGTGTATCCGCGACGCGGCGCAGGAACCCGTACCGGAACCTTCTCGCGGCGGCTTCCATACCGCAGCCGTGGGCGGCGGCATACTTTTTCAGCAGACCGGGGGCAAAGGATTTCCGGTACAGGATGCATTCGAACCTGCGCGCGGTCTCGCGTGTCTGTTCCCGTTCCGCCCGAAGCTCCCGTTCCTCTCGCAGTCCGTGGTCTACATAGGCACAGGCGAGGCGAAAGGGTATTCTCCGGCGCAATTCGTGCAGCACCGCCACCAGGGCCGTAGAATCGGGACCGCCGGAAAGGGCCGCGAGAATGCTGTCGTCCCCGGTTATGTTCCGGTCTTCAAAAAAGGATAATGTGTGTTTCCACAGCTTATGAGCTTCTATTGTATTCATTCATTACCCGATCGAGTCCCTCTGAAATGCATTTTTCAACCGCGTCGGCGGCTTTCTGGATACTTTCCCGAAACAGCTCGGCCTCGGCGCCCCGCGGCTCCTGCAGGACGTATGCCGGCACTTCGCCCTTGTATGAAGGCCGGCCGATTCCGATAAAAATACGGGGGAAATTATTCGTCCCGGCGGCCGTTATAATCGACTGAAGCCCTTTCTGCCCGGCGCTGCCGCCGCTCCGTTTAATACGGATTACTCCCGGGTCCAAGTCCAGGGAATCGCATACAACCAGGGTGTCGCCGATGGCGCAGCCGGTCTTCCTGAAAATTTGTCCCAGTGCGGAGCCGGAACGGTTCATGTAGGTGTATGGTTTGACACAGTACAATTCGGTCCCGGCGGTTTTCACTCTCCCCCAAGCAAAGGGAAAAAACCGGGGTTCCTTCATATCGATCCGCAGTCGCCCGGCCAATTCATCCGCCAGGAGAAACCCGGCGTTGTGCCGGGTGTTTTCATATTCCGGTCCCGGGTTGCCGAGACCGATAACGAGAAGACGGGGAGTATTATTCAGCGGACTCTTCCGAATCCTCTTCCGCACCACCTTCCGCTTCAGCTCCTTCTTCACCTTCGGCAGCTTCTTCACCTTCTTCACCGAGAAGTGCTTCCTCTTCCTCCGGTTCCTCAATTTCAGCTTTCGGCAGGGTTATGTTGACAACGACCTGTTCCAGAATATTGAGGATCTTGACACCTTCCGGGATATCAACTTCATTGACATGAATTGAATCACCCACTCCGAGGTGGGAAACATCGACGGTAATCGCTTCCGGCAGGTCTTTCGGCAGACATTCGATTTCGAGTTCATACAGCCTCTGCTGCAGAATTCCGCCTTCTTTAATGCCCGGTGCGGTCCCTTCCACATGGACGGGAGCATGGGTCTTGAGCACCTTCCCTTCCTCAATTTCATAAAAATCGATATGGAGGATTTCTCCCTTCAGCAGATCTTCCTGAAAATCCTTTACCAGGACTTCCCAGGACTTATTGTCTCCGCGTAAATTGATAATCGTGTTTTCTGAAATTGTATGGAATTCCCGGTGAAATTCCTTTGCATCGAGAAAAATTGCAGCGGGCTGTTTACTTCCGTATATTATAGCCGGTATTTTACCGTTTTTCCGAAGACGCTTGGCGGCACTCTTCCGGAAATTTGTCCGTTCTTCAACGGTTAGATTTTTTCGCAACATTGGATATCTCCTTATTTTACTAGTTCCCGTTACCTGGGACGGCAGGATTCGAACCTGCGCATGCATGGACCAAAACCATGTGGCTTACC
>CAZSGZ010000142.1:0-9153 GCA_964606455.1 uncultured Spirochaetales bacterium | reverse complement strand
CGAGAACGGACTGACTGTTACGCTGACCACCCAGCAGAGTTCCGCTATGCCCGCGATTGCAACTATTATGAAGGAACAGATGGCCGAAGCGGGCATCACGATCGATATCCAGCTGGTGCCGCCGGATGTATACTACGGTGCCGACAACCTGTGGCTCGAGGCTGATTTTGCAATGACCGATTGGGGCTCCAGGGCAACACCGCAGAGCTACCTCGACCTGGCGTACACCTGTGAGGCTAATTGGAATGAAAGCCATTTTTGTGACCAGGAGCTGGACGAGCTGGCCGCACAGGCAGCGGTAGAGCTGGATACGGGGAAACGGGCGGAACTCTATAAAGAGATTCAAAGAATATTCATGGATCGGGGACCCCTTATTGTCGCCTACTTTACCAGCAACCTCTTTGCCGCGACAAAAGAGTTGAAAGGTATTAAACCGACCAGCTTTTTTCCCACCCATGTTGACTATGGCGTCGTTTATTTTGAGTAAACGTTACAATTAAAGAATGCAGCCCTCCCGCCGCTGACCGGCGGGAGGGCAATCTTTATATCGAAGGCAGAGTCGGAGAAACGAAACATGCATAAACGAAAAGGGATGGCCCTTCAATGGAGACGGATTAAACGCTATCCGGCAACGCTGGTCGGGTCCGTCATTGTAGGATTCTTCCTTCTCATGGCCTTTATCGGCCCGCTGGTAGCGCCCTACGGGTATGCCGAGCAGGAAATTTCTAAAAGGCTGAAGCCTCCGTCGAGGGAGCATCTTCTCGGGACGGACCAGTTCGGACGGGATGTACTTAGCAGGGTCCTGGTAGGAAGCAGAGACGTCTATCTTGTTGCAGGTTCGGGCGCGCTCCTCGCGGTGGCCTTCGGTTTGACGGTAGGGCTTATCGCCGGATACTTCGGCGGAGTTATCGATGAAATTCTCATGCGGCTGATCGATGTTCTGTTGGCGATTCCTCCGCTTCTTCTTGCTATGATTGTACTGTTCTCTCTCGGAGGTTCGCGGCTGAACGTTATTTTCGTTGTCGGTTTTTTGTATATCCCAATGGTTTCACGGGTTGTACGGAGCGTCGTGCTGGATGTAAAAACCCGCCAGTTCGTGGAGGCCGCAAAACTACGGGGAGAGAGCAGCGTTTATATCATGTTTCGGGAAATTCTTCCAAGCGTACTTCCCCCGCTGGCAGTGGAAGCATCGATGCGGTTTTCCTATTCTATTTTTCTCGTCGCCTCCCTTGGGTTTTTAGGACTCGGTGTTCAACCGCCTTCTCCGGATTGGGGCTTGATGGTTGGAGAGGCGCGAAATTATTTCGGTCAGGCACAGTGGGCCCTCCTCGGACCGGCAGGGGCCGTCATTCTCCTCGTTGTCGGCCTTGCTTTTATGAGCGACGGCCTGCGTCGGATGCTGCTTCCCGGAGGTGTCAGCGAATGACAAATCTACAGGGCTTGGAACTGCACAATCTTACCATTACCTACGATACGGACGCGGGACCGCTCGACACGGTACGGGATATTAGTTTGAGTATCCGTCCCGGCGAAATCTACGGTCTTGTCGGTGAATCGGGCTCTGGAAAAACGACCCTTGCCCGTGCCGTCGTCCGCTATCTCTCCTCCAACGGACGGATCAAAAATGGCGACATTATCTTAGATGGAACGAACTTGCGGGAACTGCGCAAGAAAGAAATGAAAAAAATTTGGGGTAAAAGCATCACCATGGTCCATCAGGACCCGAACAGATCGGTCAATCCTTCGATGCTGATAGGAGATCAGATCGCCGAAATGGTCCGAGTTCATAAAGGACTGGGGAAAAAAAAGGCGAGGGCGAAAGCCGTGGAGATGCTGTCGTGGGTACGGATGCCCGATCCCGAAAAAGTCGCAGGCCGATACGCCCATCAATTAAGCGGGGGGCAACTCCAGCGGGTCTTGATCGCCATCGCCCTGATAACAAACCCGCGGCTTCTCATCTTGGATGAACCGACAACGGCACTGGATGTCACAACCGAGGCTGTTATCCTGGACTTGATCCGCGACCTCCTTTCCGAGTATCAGACGGCGGTACTCTATATCACCCATAACCTAGGGGTTGTGGCTCGGCTGTGCGATCGGGTCGGCGTAATTTATGCCGGGGAAATGATGGAGCAGGGTACGGTGAGAGATGTTTTCAAAAAAATGCTCCATCCCTACACCCTCGGTCTCTTAGGTTCGGTGCCCAGGATTGATGTAGATAAGCGGGATATTGTGCTGAACTCGATTCCCGGATACATCCCGCAGCCCGGGCAGCTTCCCGAAGGGTGTATTTTCGCGCCCCGGTGTCCGGGTGCGCAGGACGCCTGCAGGAAGGCCAGGCCTCCGCTGGCTTCGGCCGACGGTGCCGACGGGCACATGACTGCCTGCCTCCGGTGGAAAGATCTCCGAAATCGCCCGGAGGATTTTATTTCACACCTTCCGAAAAAAGAGTTTGTCGAACCGACGAACGAAGATATTGTCCTCGAAGCAGTTGATGTAAAAAAACATTTTCAACTGTCCAGGGTAAAATTAGGCGAACTGATTCGCGGAAAAAAACCGGTCGTCCGGGCGGTTGATGATATCTCCATCCGCGTACGGAAGAGTTTCACCGTCGGTATTGTCGGGGAGAGCGGCTGCGGGAAAACGACCTTTGCCCGCTGCGTTGCGGGGCTCGAAAAGGCGAGTGCCGGGGAAATCCTGTTGGAAAATGAACCACTCGCTCCGCTGGTTTCTCGAAGATCGCCGGAACATCTGAAAAAAATCCAGATGGTGTTTCAGAATCCAGACGGTTCGTTAAATCCGCACCATACCGTCGGTGCAAGTGTCAGGCGGCCGTTAACACTCTTGAAACGGATGTCGAAACAGGAAATCCGTTCACGGGTTGAAGAGCTGTTCGAATCTGTAAATTTGCCGCGGGATTATATTGATCGGCTTCCTCACGAGATCAGCGGCGGAGAAAAGCAGCGTGTAGCGATTGCACGTGCTTTTGCCACGGACCCGGCATTAATGATTTGTGATGAACCCATTTCCTCCCTTGACGTGTCAGTACAGGCTTCACTTATGAATACACTGATGGAACTGCAGGAAAAGAAGGGTACTTCCTACCTTTTTATTTCACACGATCTCGCCGCGGTTCGGCATTTGGCAAGCTGGATAGCAGTTATCTACCTCGGCCGGTTATGGGAAATTGGGTCTGCGGTGGATGTATTGAAACCCCCCCAGCACCCGTATACCGAGGCGCTGTTTTCGGCGCTGCCCATACCCGATCCGGACGCACGGCAAAACCGCATTCGGCTTCGCGGAGAAGTACCCAGCGCGGTGGATATCCCTGCCGGGTGCCGGTTCCATCCACGGTGTCCGCGAAATGCTGGGGAGATATGCGAAAAGGAAGAGCCGCCTTGGCAGGATGACGGGAACTGGCACAGGATATGCTGTCATATCCCCCTCGAGGAACTTGTCAACATGCAGAGCACTGGAGGAAAAGTTCAGGAATGACAATCTATATTTTGCGCCGATTGGGTTTTATATTGCTGACCCTGTTTCTTGCCTCAATTATTATTTTCGCCGCCACCCAGCTGCTGCCGGGGGACGTCGCCCAGGTCATGCTGGGAAAGTTTGCTACCGAAAAGGCAGTGGAGAACCTTCGTGCCGAGCTCGGTCTGGATAAACCGGCCTATGTTCAATATTTCAACTGGCTGGGGCGGTTTATTTCCGGCGATTGGGGAGATTCCATGCAAAGCCGTCAACCGGTACGACCGCTTATTATAGCACGATTAAGAAACTCCGCGATGCTTGCGGCTGTCGCATTGTTATTTTATGTTCCCATCGGAATCATTTTAGGGATCATTGCGGCCCTCAGAAAAGAAAAACCGCTTGACCAGATCATTTCCGGGTTTTCCATGGCCTTCGTGGGGCTACCGGAGTTCGTTACGGGCCTGCTTCTCATCAGTGCCTTCGCATTAGGCGCGGTTGCAATTTTGCCCGCGAACTCTTCGATAACTCCAGGGGCAAGTTTTCGCGAGGCTTTTCCTTCGCTGATCCTTCCCGCTATAACGGTAAGTCTCACGGGCTTAGGGTACATTACCCGAATGACCCGGGCCAGTACCATCGATGTTTTAACGACCGACTATATTCGAGCCGCCGACTTAAAAGGAATGCCGAACAGCCGGGTCCTTGTTCGGCATGTACTGAGAAATTCTCTTTTACCGACCGTCACCGTGATTGCCATGGGGATCGGGTATCTCATCGGAGGACTAATTATAGCGGAATCGGTGTTTGGTTATCCCGGTCTCGGACGGCTGATCGTGTACGGGATCCAGAGGCGGGACATCATTCTGATTCAGGCCAGCAGCATGGTCGTGGTAACAGTCTACAGCGTTTCGAACCTTGCCGCGGACATCCTGTACTCCGTCCTGAACCCGCGGATCCGTTACAGATAAGCAACAATCATGAGTATGAACGGCGATATCATTACGGCCCGTTTTATTCAGGAAGCAGCGTGGAATACCTTTCCCGGCGACGTACGCGAAAAATCCAAGATGTGTTTTCTGGATAATCTTGCATCCCTGGTAAGCGGTTCCCGCACGAAAGTAAGCAGGATTGCCGCCGACTTTGCCGCTGCTTGTTACCCGGGGGATGAATCGACGATTATCCTTCATGATAAAAAAAGTTCGGCCATGGGAGCGGCATTCGCGAACGGATGCGCCGCAAACGGTTTGGATACGGACGACGGCGCCCGGTACGCCTACGGACACGCGGGTGCGCAAATTTTCCCCGTGGCACTGGCCCTCACGGAAGCCCTCGAATTAGACGGCAGCGCCCTCCTTACCGCAATGGTTGTCGGATATGAGGTTGCCCACCGTATAGGCCGCTGCTGGCACGATGATCATTCTGTTTACCAGGCATGCGGATCATGGGGTTCCGTCGCTTGTTCAGCAGTGGCCGCCCACCTAATGAGGCTCGACGCAGATGCCGTTAAAAGAAGTCTTGGAGTTGCGGACTATTATGCGCCTAACCTCCCGATGATGCGGGATATTGCCCATCCGTCCATGGTAAAGCACGGGACTGGATGGGGAGCCATGACGGGCATTGCCGCCGCGCAGCTGGCATCCCGAGGATTTACCTCGATTCCAACATTGCTTTCAAAGCCCAAGTATTACAAATGGGTAAAAGACATTGGTGAAAACTATCTCATGGTGGATGGTGTCGGTTGGAAAGCCAAAGGGTTTGCCTGCTGTGGCTGGGCCCACGCGGCGGCGGAAGGCAGCAGGAAACTAATAGAAGCGAACCGGATAGAACCCGCGCAAATAGAGAAAATCATTGTGGAGACCTTCGCGGAGGCGGCCGCCTTGGGAACAAGTTTGCCGGCGAGCGCCGAAGAAGCGCAGTTTAACCTGGCATGGCCTGTTGCAGCTATGCTTGTCGATGGTGAAATAGGACCGGACCAAACCCAAGAAGAACGGCTCGGAGATGAAATGATTCGCGGACTTGCCGCCCGAGTAGAGGTCCGGGAAACGAACGAACTGAATGAGCTTGCCCGTTTGTTTCAGCAGGGTGACCCTCGAGGCAGGTTTGCAAGTTCGGTCATATTGGTACTGCGGGATGGAACACGGCTTGAATCCGGCCTTGTTGAAGGAGAATTTTCATACCCCCCGACGGATTGGAATAAGAACCGGATGGAAGAGAAGTTCCGCTGGCTCGTGGAACCTGTTGTAGGCGGAAAGCTGACAGACGATCTTATTGAACTCGGATGGGGCTTTGACGGTGTCGACAGCGTGAAGGAAGTAACGGGACCTATTTCCCGCTATTTGTAAATCCAGTTTCTCTTAACGTACGCGTCGATCTCCTCCTTCATTCCCTGGTCCATCGGCGGTTGTTCATACGATTCGATTATTTCGAGCGCCTTTTCCCGGGCGAGATGCACGACAACCCGTTTTCCCGTGGTTTTCCATTGTTCGTAATTCGGGGAACGGAAGAGGCTATCGGTCAGGAATTCCGTACGATAATTATCCAGCGTATGGTCATGCGCGATATAGTGACCGCCGGTCCCGACATCATCGATAACGTCAACCGCAAGTCCGGTCCGGTCGGTACGAATGGGGGTAAGATACCGCTTTGCCAGTGCGATGAGCTCCGTATCAAGAATGACTTTTGCCAGGGACGCGCCCAGGTAGCTGCCCAACAGCCCGATTCCCAAGATAAAGTTCGGCCCGTCCTGCAGGACCGACAAGGTCGACAGCATCGCCTGGGCACCGGATTGAAAATCGTAGGCCGGCGCGTCGGTAAGCCCCGCGTCCCCCCGGCACAGAAGACCGTAATGGCGGGCCGCCTGGACCCCCGCTTTCGTAATAATCCTCGCCTCCGGTGTACCGAAGCGGGGGCGCAGAGACGTCATGTCCGCGTTCCCTGCAATTGACCCGTAGAAAACCGGGCAGCCGGGTCGAATGAGCTGCGATAGGACGATGGGAGCGAGATTTTCGCAGTTTTGCAGGACGATGGTTCCCGCAATGGTACAGGGTCCGGATGTTCCGGCTACCGGCATGGAGGCAACATGAAAGGCAATTCCCGCCCGAATGTACTCAATCAGGTTTTCACAGTTATCCGCTGTCATGCGCAGGGGTGACTCGATAATTACCGTAGCCTGACCGGGGGATTGAAGCGGGTCGGTCCTCACCTCGAGGCTCCGGCGGTCGGTACCGTACGCGATGGCAACAAGGTCGATATCGTGTCGGCTGGAATAATTGCAGGCTTTATCGGAATGTTCTATGGATTTAGCGCACAGCCAGAGGTGTACATTTTCGCGCTCTACTTCGAATGGATAGACCAACGGTTCGGTGTGTTCCAGTATATCCAGACACTGAGAGAGTTTCAGGGAATCGATAGAATCTTTTTTTGTGGCGTTGCGGTAGGAATCGTCGGGCTCCACGATGTAGACCGCGCCGCGGCCCAGTCCGAAAGCAGCTCTGCCCGGAGCCATATGAATGTCCCGTTCCGGATTTCTGGCGCGGATAACAAAATTTTGAGGGACCGTCTCCAGCGCCCTGAGGATATCTTTCTCGGTAAAGTAGACCTTGCTCCCTTCGACCCGGAAATCGTGCTTTCGGAAAATGTCGACAGTTCTTTCACATTCGAATGAAAAGCCGGTCCGGGAAAGGACTTCGACCGTCGCATCGTGTACGGATTGGAACTGCTCATCGGAAAGGGGAAAATTCACCCCCGGTGCAATGGTGTAGCCGGGCGAAAACAGCTTATTCATCCTGCTATTCCTTCAACCCTAAAATGTAGTCTACTTCATCCGACAGCGGGCCGGGCAGGGGTGTACCGGAAACGGTTTTAAGCAGCTCGACGGTTTTTTCACGCACCCTAGTACCCAGCGTTTTAGCACCAGACTGCTTCCACGCGTCGTACCGAAGGCGGGTTTGATACCGCGGCTCCCAGTAATCGCGGAACCGTTCGATAGTATGGTCCTCGATTATATAGTTGCCGCCCGGTCCTACATGGTCAATGACATCAGCGGCGAGGGTATCGGGATCGATGCTGAAGCCGCGAATGAAGTGCCGCATCATACTGATAACTTCGCAGGAGTATACAATCATCTCGGGAGAACAACTCAGCCCCGCTTCCACATAACCGACATCGTGTACAAGGTTGGTCCCGCTCTGCAGGGCCGTTTGGACGGAAAAAACCGCATCCGATGCCGCTTGTTCATCGAAGATACAGCTGTCGCTGTGTCCGGCGTACCCCCAGCTGGGGAGTTTATAGAAACGGGCAAGATCAGCGACGCCAAGCCTGGCGAGCTGGAACTCGGGAGCACCGTACACACTGATGGAGGTGCGCATGTCCAGATGATGGAGCCCGCTGCCGAAGACAAAGGGAGCGCCGGTATGTTTCAGCTGGTGGATGACGAGCCCGCTCAATGTCTCCGCCGTACCGATGACGAGCCCACCCGCAGTGGTGGCCGGTGCCGTGCCGGCCATCATGGGTGCCGGGGAATAGACAATCGGTATTTCCGATTCCGCCATGACAAGCAGTTTTTCGAGAGCGGTTTTACTGTGCTGCAGCGGCGTCGACGGTTCGCAATAAAGAAGAAGGGTAGGATTCATCCGGAGCATGTCCATTCCCCCGGCGACGGCAGCGGCAGCCGCGATAATGCTTTTACAGTCCTCTCCGTCGTCGCATACGAAAACAACGGGTTTGACCGTATTTTGAATCAGCATGGCGTATTGTTTTCTGTACGTTTTTCCGGTGAAATCGGACGGAATACCCATGGACATGGTAAATGATAATTCCGGCAGTTCGTCCACCAGGCGGACCAGGGCCAGGGAATCCTCAAGCGTAAAAAAGCGGTGTTCTCCAGTCAGCGGATCGATGATATTCGGGCAGTCCGACCCGGTGCCGAAGTTGACGTTTCCGCCGTAGAGCGGGGCGCCTGTTTCGTTTCCGCCGCGAAGGCAAAGTGTAACCTGGCTTGGCGGCTGCAGCAGTGCCCATTCGACTAGAGCAGGCGGGATAAGAACAAGATTATCATTTTTTACCACGCATCCCGCGCCTGTTAGCAGCTGCAGGGCTTCAGGATGGAAAACCTTGACCCCCGTTTTTCGTAAAATTTCCAAGGCGCTTCGATGAATGTGCGAACACTGTTCCGTAGTAAGAAATTGAAGCGAAGGGCGTGCTGTCGAATCGGTCATAATTTTTTTACATCTCCTCTGTACATCAACTTAGGTGATGCTAAAGTTTATCACCGAGTCCTGCCGGTGTCAAATTCAGAGGTTACGGTCCGTCGATAAGCTGCGGAAAATCGGTACCGACAGGATATTGTAACAAGAAATTATTAGGCGGCCGCATACTGTGCTATAATGAATAGACCTGCATCGAGGGTTCACGAAAAAATCCGGTTTAGGGAGGGCGGTAATGCGGGGCGAAGCTGCTGTATCGAGATCGAGGCGCTTACTTGGCGCATTTACGTGCCTCATTGCCGGCACGGGAATCAATATCGCAGGCTACTTCTCATTAGTTCCTTTTACTATTCGTATCTATATGCGGGCAGCGCTTTCCGCGGTTTTCCTGGTACTGCTGCTGCGTGCTCGAAACAAACCGTTTAGAGAAATTCTTATTGCCTTTTTCGCCGTTTCGACGGGACTGCTGATAGCCGGT
>CAZSGZ010000141.1:7910-9181 GCA_964606455.1 uncultured Spirochaetales bacterium | reverse complement strand
GATTTTTACTACGGCGGGACAGGCTCTAAATAGATGGAATTTCGGTTCTAAAATAATCGCCTTCGATGCCGAGGAAAATGATAGTTTTGGTGATAAGATTGCGCTTGACGGCAATTATGCGGTCCTCAGTGCGCCTGGTGAAGACGAGGCTGCCTACAATGCCGGTGCTGTATATATCCAGGTTTTCAATTGGTCGGAAGAGTAAATCTGTACTGGAGACGATGTCCTTAGTAAGAGTTTTAACGGGGACGGAGGTTGATTTTGAAACAATGCATTCCGAAGTCATTGGTTCAGATATCTTTTTATTTCTTGGACTATGTTTCTGGCTTTTGTAATATCCGCTTCCGCTGTTAATTTATCGAGAGGAGTAATAACGTCATAATCACCGCTTTGCCGATCAGCGAAGAATATTTGGATATCCTTAGAAAATGTTTTAGGAAACACATCGGATTTAATGAATTCACGATTAAACGCACCGATTACCTGACTATGGGAAGAGAAGGATAGTCCTTTTGACAACAAGCACGCACTGAGAGCGTGAAAAACAGCATAATATGCCCGTGAGACTGCATCGTCAAACTGACCGGCCGAAAAATCGAGATCAGCGGTTTTTAATTTACTTTCCGCTTTCTCAATAATCAATTTATATTCATTCATCAGACCGGTATACCTTCCCGCCGTACATTTAAGCCGAGAGGGAGTGTCTGTCGTTCGTTCCACTCCTCGGTGGAAAAAACAAGAGCAGAAACAAGAACATTAAAAATATCCATCATTTCAACTTCAATTGATCGAATAGCGTCAAGAAATTCGGGATTTTTTTGATTTAAAACAATAATAAAATCAAAATCTGAATAATCGGAATTATCCCCTCGTGCTCGGGAACCGAATAAAATTATCCGCTTTAGGTGTTCTCCTAGAGTTTTTTTAACCTCTCTGCTGAATTGTTGAACAACTTCATCGTTTTGAACCTTTTCTACATGAGATAAAAAAAACCGCTCTTTATTTCCTGCCATATAATTAAATCATATTCAAAATAAGAATTTAAAACAAGCGTATATTTGAGTTTAAACGGGGACGGAGGTTCAATTATTGCCTCTGGTCTGCCAGCGAAGCGGGAATGTACTCTCACGTCATACGGAGGTCGATATATGGGGCGTTGCGGGGGGTATCCCCCGCAGAAGGGGGTAGCGAAAGACCTGCCCTGCTCGCCATGCAACCGCGGCTGGTCGGTGCTCCGCACCTGCTCGCCATGCAACCGTACTAGTGCTTCA
>CAZSGZ010000141.1:0-7810 GCA_964606455.1 uncultured Spirochaetales bacterium | reverse complement strand
GCTGTTCAAGGGTCTCGTTTTCAGCAAGAACAAGATTATAAGCATCCCGGATATTCTGAAAGTTGTTCTGAATGGCCTGACTTGGACGATTAGCATTGACTTTTTTTTTTCACGGAATATACTTAATGATATGAGTGACGATTTTACTAAGCGAATATCCATAAATAATGATGTTCATTTCGGAAAACCCTGTCTGCATAATACTAGGATTCCTGTTTATTCGATATTAGAGTTAATTCGAGAAGGAATCTCCTTTAACGAAATCATGACCGACTACTATCCCGATCTTGAAATTGAAGACCTGAAGGCCTGCATTGAATACGCATGTGCCTTAGTTCAAGAAGAAGAAGTGCATATACTATAGATAGTAGGCAATGAAATTTCTTTTAGATCAAGACGTTTATTACAAAACATATAAGCTGTTGCTTGACAACGGCTACGATGTTATTACGGCAAAAAACCTGGGCCTTGAAAAAGCTCCTGATATACAAATCTTAAAGAATGCTGAGAAGCTTTCCCGAATTTTAATAACACGAGATAAAGATTTCGGTTCACTTGTCTTCCTATCACAACTGCCAACCTGCGGTGTAATATTTCTGAGGATAAAACCGAATTCTCTATCTGCTGTACATAAAACATTACTGTGCTTCCTTTCCGATTATTCACAACCGAAAAATTCACCGCATTTTGTGACAATTGAAGAGGATAAGTACCGTATTCGCAATATACCTCAATAAATGTTTTCCCGCGGCAGGGGACCCACCCTATTTCAGACTCTCCACCTCTTCTGCCTGAAGGCCGGTTACTCTGACAATGAAGTCAGCAGCTGTTTTGCGGTTTCTATCAATCCTTCCTGTGACCCTTCTTCTTTGCCTTCCCGGCGGGCATCCGCCAGTTTCGACGCCTGATCGTGCAAAAACATCGACCGCACCTGCTCGCCCATGCGTCCGCGGCTGGTCGGTGCTCCGCACCTGCTCGCCATGCAACCGTACTAGTGCTTCAGCAAAGTTGGGATATCTCGTTATTTTTGTCAAAACCGGGAAGTTGATCTGAATCTTTTGAATGGATATCTGTGGACCAAGATCAGTTGATAGGTAAACAAAAAATGTTTACATCATTACTGTGTACAGGGTCGTTGTAAAAAATAAAATCGTAAAGCGGTTTTCCCTTCTGCCGAAAAACGCAGCTGAAACGTTAGGCCCATCAAAATACCATTGTCATCTTGCGAAAAAGTGGGTTGCTTGCTGGAGTTGTGCCAAAACGGTACATTGAGTTATTAAAACAAGATTACGGCGATGCTGTGACCATTGATCCTGAAGACGCCGAAGAAGAATATATAGATGTTTTTAAGACTAATTGGTATAAAACCATCGTCGCCAAACGGGACCCCGGCGGGACCCTCCGATTTTACCGAGACCTTCACAATCTAACCCAGAACCAGTTGGCGGAAAAACTCGGCATCGCTTCTCAAACGGTATCAAATATGGAAACCGGGAACCGTCCCATTAGCCGGGAAACAGCATATAAACTCGGCGAGTTTTTCAGCGTTCCCCCGGGTCATTACACTTGACGGATGGCAGATGGGTGCGATTTTCCCGTTATGCGGATTTAGATAAAGGTCGTGGTTTGCTCCACGTCGTTTAAAAACGCATCCGACTTGTTTAATTTCTTTAATAAATTGCTTACGCTCTGAGCAGGCTGTTCAAGGGTCTCGTTTTCAGCAAGAACAAGATTATAAGCATCCCGGATATTTTTTCCCTACTTTTAAAATATATGTCTGAAATTACGATGACCCGAACGTCACTACCGTAAGACCCGGGATATCCTGGAAATCTTTAATATTTTTAGTGAGGACCGGAAAATTATTTTGAATGGCCTGGCTTGCGATCCATAGGTCCTGTACTCTAAACCCATGCCCGCGTCCCTGCTTCCTCAATAAAGCTGCAAGGCGACCGAAAATAGCACCGGTGTTTTCATCGATAAATAGGACGGGTTTCTTTTTTAGCCGCTCCAAAGCAGCACCCCGTTTCTGTCTTCTGTCTTCATTTTCCGCCATCTCCACGCCAAAAGCTAATTCCGCTATGGTAACAGGTGAAATAAATACAGGATCGGAACCGGTAACGGTCTGTACATCACCGGGAGATAACCGGCCCCGCTCTATATCGACCCAAATACAAGTGTCGATTATCGTTCCCATGGGTCTGCCGCTTCCTCAAGAGTGTTCTCCAATCGAGAATCCTTTTCCCAGTTTTCCGCCGCATCCTCCGGCAGTGTTCTGTAAAGATCAGACATCGCTTCCAGTGCCGTCAAATGCGGTGAGCCGGGGGTTATCCGGGCAATCTTATGTTTGTTTCGAATCAGAACGATCTCCTCGCCTTTAAATTCTACAAGATCTAACATGGCCTTCAGATTTCTGGAAAAATCAGTAATGGACAATAAAATCATGGTGCCTCCCGTAATCCGATTATATCTGATTATCTGATTCCATACAATAAGATGATTTATGGGTTTGGTCTTGCATCCATGGAAGGGGGCTCCCCCTATTTCAGACTCTCCACCTCTTCCCGTGAAAGGCCGGTTGCTCTGCCAATGAAGTCAGCAGCTGTTTTGCGGTTTCTATCAATCCTTCCTGTAACCCTTCTTCTTTGCCTTCCCGGCGGGCATCCGCCAGTTTCGACGCCTGGTCGTGCAAAAACATCGACCGCACCTGCTCGCCTATCTCTCTAGGAGCAGTTTCAAATTTTCGCTGAAAAACGGAGACGGTTTTTGGCATATTACTTGACTCTTTTTGTAATTACATTATAATTACTTACGAGGAGTTATTGTAGTGCGTATTCCTATCGTCCCCATTGGAAACTCTAAAGGAATTCGAATTCCGAAAACTATTTTAGCACAGTTGGATATTCAGGATGATGTTGATCTCGAAGTACGGGAACAAGAATTGGTCCTTACGCCGGTAAAAAAATCTTCCCGGGAGGGTTGGGAAGAAGCATTTGCGGAAATGGCCGAAGAAGGTGATGATGAACTGCTTGTACCCGAGCTGCAGGATGCGGAAGATTTCGAATGGGAATGGTGACACGTCAATACGACATTTTTATAATCAATCTTGATCCCACAATTGGTCACGAGATTAAAAAAACGAGACCCTGCGTCATTATTTCTCCCGACGAAATGAACAAATCAATCGGCACCGTTATTATCGCACCGATGACGACAAAATCAAAAGCATATCCTACTCGAGTCGGTATTGAATTTCAATCAAAACCCCGGTATAGACAGGCGTCCGGGATTCTGAAAAACAGGGCTGCAGCGGGAGGTCCCGCGGCAGCCCAAAGGTATTTTTACATAAGAACAGATAGGGGTGTGAGCTATCTGATTCCCTGCTCGATTAAGTCTTTCAGTCCGCCGATGTTTTCCGGTGTTACAACACCCGCGGCGGTATTGATGTGCAGACCGGGGATTTTGTAGCGGTGCATCATTACCACCTGGGAAACGGGAATGTATCCCTGCAGATAGAGCACCTGGTCGAGGGTAACGGAAATGTATCCCTCTTCAACCCCTTCGATGGTGGCCGGGGCCAAATCGATTCCGCCGACGATAATTTCTCCGGGATCTTTGCCGAGCGCCTTCATTACATTCGGCATGATAGACGTTACCGCGCCGTGCTGTGTACCGATTGTTTTTACATCGGGATTACGCTCTAAATAAGCGGTCAATACCGGAATGGCGAGAGAAGAATCGGCATCCACCTCGGGTGAGATTTCGAGTTTTTCCACCTTTAACCCGGCATCGGTCAGCGCGTCGTACATTCCCTGGGGACTGTCTTTTCGGCCCGGCTGGGAGAAGAGCCCGTATACTACGGCCTTGTCTCCGGCCTTTAAATTACCCATTGCCACCATCTGCTGACCGGTCATGTAACCGCCCTTGTACAGATCGACGCCGGCATAGCCGAAACCCTGCGGACCGTATTTTTGTTCCAATCCGGGCAAGGGGGCGTTACCGCTTGTAACAATAATCCCTCTGTCCACGGCTTGTTCCACCAAAGGAGCAAACGCGGCCTCTCCGGGATGTCCCATAATTACAATTCCGTCGGGATCGGCGGCGAGTGCTTCCTTGAACTGGGCAATCATCTTTTCCGCCTGCCACTGGGAGTACTGCTCGATGAGTTTCACGTTCCCTAGCGCTTCAGCGGCCGCCCGGGCGCCGTTTGTGCGTGCCAGTGTAGCGCCGTCACCCTGGGTACCGCCCATCTGCATATAGATGAGGATTTCCTCTTCCCCGGGGACTTTCTCCTTACCGCCTCCCGCGGCTGCAAAGCCCGCGACCACGAGGACCAGTGCCAGCGCAAGGGCTGTAATTTTTACGTACCTTTTCATACTTACCTCCATACTTTTGATATAATTTTTAACACCGTTGCCGGTGCTGCTTCCTTTTTCATTCAGTGCCGTTTTTTGAAAACGACTGCCGCTCTTTTACCTTTTTAATCGCTTCCTGGGCGGTTTCTTTGCCCACCAGAATATTTAAAATAATGGAGCCGGCCATGACCAGGCCGCTGACCAGACGCACCCAGTATCCGCCGACACCCGTAGCGACGACCCCCGCCTCCAGGGAACCGATAATAAACGCTCCGAAAAACGTCCCTACGATCGTGCCGTATCCACCCGCGATGGACGTTCCGCCGATAAACACCGCGGCCATTACCGGCAGCAGGAACCCCGCCCCCTGGGTGGACCAGAAGTTCGCCATTTCCAGCGTCAGCAGCACTCCGCCGAATGCGGACATAACACCGTGGATGGTAAACAGCCTGATCTTCGTCCGTTCCACATTAATGCCGACAACCCGTGCTACCTGCTCGTTGTCTCCGATAAACATAACCGCCTCGCCGAAACGGTGCCGGTTCAAGATAAACCAGAACAGAACGGCAAGGGCGATTGCCCACAAAGCCTGCGCGGGAACAACGCCGCCGATCCTGCCGACAAGAAGCAGATGGAGCGCTTTCCCCCTTATTGAAATAATGTTCCAGGAAAGCCCTTGCGAAAGGAGCGTTGTAAGCCCGTTCCAGAAGAACTGCGCGGCCAGTGTTGCCATAATCGACGGCACGCCGATTTTCGCGACCATCAATCCATTGATAACCCCTACAACGGCACCGCCGGCAAGGGCAAAGATAAGGGCCAGGAGGGGACTGCCGAGGGTCCGGTAGGTGTAGGAAAACAAAAATCCGGAAAAGGCGACTACAGCGGGAAAGCTCAAATCAATTTCCCCCGCCGTTATCACCATCGTCAATCCCAGCGCCAGCACCAGCTGCGGCGGTATGGTCTGCAGGAAGGACATGTAAATTCGAAAACTCGTGAATACTTTCGTAGCGGTAATGAGAAAAACACCGATAAGAAGAACGTACACGAGAATAATAGGAAAACTCTCAATTTTATCCAGGCCGAATTTTTTCTGCTTCGGGTTATTCATCGTCATGGTCCTCCATAAGACCGTGGGCGTAATCGAGGAGAAATGTATTTAAATCTTTTAAGGAAATATCCTCTTTACTGATGTTCGCCACCGCTTTTCCCCGGTCCAGAACGACAAATCGGTCGGAAATTTCATACACATCGTTTAAGTTGTGGGAAATGTAAACGCTTGCCTTCCCGTTTTCCTTTATCTTGTGAACAAAGTTGAGGACCTTCCGGACCTCCTTTAACGAAAGCGCGACGGTAGGTTCGTCTAAAATAATGAGGTCCGCGTCAAAATGCATTGCCCGGCCGATGGAGACCCCCTGCCGTTCGCCGCCGGAAAGTTTGCTCACTTTGGAATCCACCGTAATCCCGGCACCGCGGAACCCGATCATGTTCAAAAGCATTTCTCCGGCAATCCGTTTTTCTTCTTTTACCTTGATAAAACCTAAGGGGCCGGCAATCTGCCTGCCGACGAAAAAATTCCGCCACAGGTCCTGTTTGTCGGCAAGGGACTTGTCCTGGTAGACCGTCTCGATCCGCCAATTATGCGCTTCTTTTACGTTATAATGGTCTAGGGTAATTTTTTCGTCGCGGATAAACAATTCGCCGTATGTCGGCCGGTGGACCCCGGTCATAATTTTAATTAATGTCGATTTGCCCGCGCCGTTGTCGCCGATAAGCCCGACTACTTCGTTCCGCTTAACTGCAAAGTTGATGTCCCGCAGCGCCTGGATTTTGCCGAAATATTTATCGACATTTACCATCTTCACCGCATATTCGTAGCTCACGGCTTGCCTCCTGCTAAAAAAAGTATCCCACGCTTTTGTCCGGAATAAAATGGATGCAGGAGCAAAAATGATAGACTTTTATGCAATTTTTACCGTAAATTATCTATCCCAAAAAACAGGTGCCTTCGGCGGCTGGATAAACCTGCAATGTTACTGGACTTTTTTGCAAAAAAACTAGAGTGTTGCCGCTTCCCGGAATTTACTCGGGGCAAAGCCCCGGACTTTTTTATAAATGCGGGAAAAATAGTACGGATCGTCGTACCCGAGTGTTGCCGCCACCTCTTTCACGGTAATGTCCGGGTCTTGTTTAAAATATTGTTCCGCCTGTTCAATTTTTAATTCAATCATCACCTGCTTGAAACTTTTCTGCAGCAGGTTTGAAAAGAGATGCGATACCGTAGAAACACTGCGGCCGGCAATTCCAGCTGCCTCTTGTATACTGAGGTTTTTTTCCCGGTTGTTCCTGGCATGCTCGATAATTTTTTCCACCACAAGGTTGCTTTTTAACACGATTAAATTTTGCGAAATGATATAATTGACCACGAGGCGGAAAAAATTCTGCATGTCCTGGATTTGCCGTTGGGAAAATGACGGCGTTTTTAAATACGCGATAATAAGGTCCTGGGAGGAACCGAATTTTTTTTCATATTCCCGCAAGAGCTGACGGTCCATTTTGCGGCCGTCCCGGTACTGTCCGAGCATAAAAAAACCGAGATGCACCCCTTCGTAATAGAGAGGCATAATCGATTCGATCATCCCGGCGTAACAGCGCCAGGTTATCATGTCCTTTTCTACAAGGGCCTCTTTCATTTTTTCCTTATCCAAAGCAAGGCACTTCTCTTTCTTATTCAGAGCTTCCCGTATTTGGGTACAGAAATCGTTACACGGTTTCTCGAGGCCGACTGCAAGAATTTTCCCTTCCGGAGAAAGAAATCCGATACGGATGTTAAAGCAGGATGAAAAAGCATCGAAAATCCTTTGTACATCTTCCTTGAGGATAATTTCAATGGTGCTCTTCATACGGTAAAATTATAGGAATCTTCCGCATAAAAGTCCATCCTTTTGTTCTGATGCCGATTACTTTGTGCATCGTCCGTCCAGTCAGGACGAACAAAAGCGCTGTTTCGGCAATAAATATTATGAAACTCATCCAAAACCCGGCCATAACCGAAAGCGCAGGGGTACGAAAATCGAAACGAGGGGAACCGTCAAATAGAGCGGCATCAGGACCTTCATCAAGCCGAGCGCTGATACCTGATTTTCAGCAAACCGGCCCATAACGATCACTAATGAACAGAGAGATACGATTATCCCCAGCATCCCCGCGAAGAGGGTTTTTGCTCCCAAATATGTCCGCATCTTAATGGGGGTTACGGCAAGGGCTGCGGTTATCTTTGTGCTCCGTTCCTCCACGATATTGAAGCCGATGGTCATTCCGCCGATCATCGATCCGATCATCAGCATCATCAGGGTGAGTATTTCCCTGAGGGAACTTATTTTTCCGCCGGACCGACAGCCCGGCGAAACGAGGGCGATGTCCGTGCCGTTCCGTTCGCCCTCCTGAAATACCGACCG
>CAZSGZ010000140.1:0-9310 GCA_964606455.1 uncultured Spirochaetales bacterium | reverse complement strand
CTCCAGGAGCAGTTCAGCCGAGGGTTTGCGTTGAGTCAGGAGAAATAGGGGGCATAATTTTGAAATTAAATCTTCTTTGAATCCGTTATATATTTAATTTTTTTAAGTTTAAGTCCTATTTCTTTATCGTTATTAGCTTCTGATATAAAAAAATTTTAATTCTGTGTTGACATAATAAAATAAAATATGATACGGCTACCGTCACTATGAAAGTGAATATTTTGCATCTATCAGATATACATTATGGAATAAATCATGTAGCTAATGAGCGAGAGCAAAGATCAATTCGCAATGGAGTTCCATATAATAAAGAGTTAGAAGAGATAAAGGAAAGTTTGGAAGAGCTTGAAAAAAAATTTAATGTTCGCCCTAACTTCATTGTGGTGACTGGTGATATAACGGAAACAAGCTCACCCGATGAATACCTGCTTGCTGAGGAATTTATCGGTGGAATCGCTGATTTTTTGAAAATCGATCGCCGTTATGTGGTAATGATTCCGGGCAATCATGATGTGAGCTGGGAGATTTGTGAAAATGAGAGAAAAAGAAATAAAAAAGGATTCATCTATCGATTTTTGATTAAATTGATTGAATGCTTTTCGTTCAGTCCCTCCTTTCACGATCATAAACAAGATGTCGATCCTATTCTTTTCCCCAAGTTTGCCAACTATAAGAAATTTTTCGATCGATTTTACGAAAACGCTGACTTCCCCGAAAACCTACCCCCATACCGCTTTTCTGAAGATCTTTTTGTAACCTTCCCTTTTCCTGACGAACAAGTCATTTACTGTGGTCTCAACTCATGTGTATATGAAAGCGATCATTCGCCTCACCGTGGGACAATTACAGTTCGTCAGTTGAAAACGGCCATTGAAGAGATAGATAATATCGATACTCAAAAACAATTTTTGCGCATTGCTTTGATGCATCATAATTATATTCGAGGAACTCAAGAGGATGGGGCGCATTTATACGACGCCGATGATCTGAAAATCATTTTCCTTAAAGCCGGTTTTCAAATGATAATGCATGGGCATGAGCACAAGGACTACATCGATAGAAGGGGTGACGAAAGAGAGTTTTTTTATATCTTTGCAACGGGGAGCACCGGTTTGGATAAGCAAGCCATACCAGAAATCGGCCGTAGATTTCAAGTGCTGAATATTGGAAATGAGTATGCTCGCATATTTCGCTGGAGATTCGATCCTGAAGCAGAAGGCACGGCAGGCGGAGGAAAATGGATACTAACGTCTACTGAAGATCCGTTTGTACTCGATAATTTCAATAGACACAAAGCTTATAAATCATTAAACGAAGCAGTGGAGGCTTTTCAACGCAATCATGATACTACGGTATTTCTCTTTTATGGAGATCTGATCGGACAATATGGAATTGCTGATTCCTTAATTGATAAATTTTCTGGTGATGAAAATGATAAAAACGGCGATAACAGGGTCTTGCTAAAAATTAACTGCGCCATATTAAACAGGACAATCGTTCAATATCTCAATCAGACCAATTATGATGAAGACCAAGTGCAAACTCACTTTGAAGATAAAGCTTTGCAAACCGTTTGCTTACAAATTATTGAACAGTTGAATTCGAGACTGCCAATCAATCAAAATCATTACAAGGAAATCGTTACGAATATCCAGAAGAGATGGAAAACAACTCCATCCTTTGATACGCCGAAGAGAAAACCGATGGATTCTTTTATTAGATTTGTTGAAGGCATTATATTTGGAAGGTATCTTTCTTCCAATGGAAACGAAAACTTCAACCTCTTTATAATTATAGAAGCTTTTGAACAACTATTCTTAAGCGATAGATTGAGCGAAAACCATATAGATGTTACTGAGCTTATTGGGATACTATGTCAAACCTTTACAAACCCGAATATTAATTACATTTTACGTAATACAAAAATAATCATTATTAGCATCTCAAAGGAACTTCCTTCTATTCACCTGCAATCATTGACGCCTAATAGGATAGAAATAAAATGATTAATGAATATCGAATGCGAATGCACTAATTCGTTTTTTAATTACATTTCAAGCGAGGAACATAGGTTGTGAAAATGGAAGCTTCGTCACAAGATTGTTTTGATCACCATCGAGACCTTTTCGTTGACAGAGATCAAGAAATTGATCAGTTCATGAGAATCGTCCGTGCCACAGACAGAACGAAATACTTAGAATTCGTGGGTGTAGCTGGGCAAGGTAAGACAGAGCTGCTAAAATGGATCGCATATAAATCGAAAGAACAAGGGTATTTTCCAGTTTATTTGGATTTTTCTAATAACCTTTTTCAACGGCCTGAAATTTTTCCCCTATTGGAAGAAACCGCAGAACAGCTTGATGAAATGATGGGCGAATCTCCATTTCAATCTTTTTGGGAAATCCTTCCTAAATACAAGGATGCACTAAGACATTTTTACAAGGAATCATGGTTAAGTGATTCAGTGGATGCCAAACCTTTCATTGAATTAGAAAGTAAGCTCATCGACTCATTCTCGAATGGCTTGACCGAAGTGGCGGAAAAATCTATAATTGTGTTATGCATGGATAGCTCTGAAAAAGCTTATGACCGTTCGTTTCGGGAATTTGAGAACAACATTTTATCCAGATATTCGAACAACGCGAATTTCATGATTGTCACGGCCGGCCAAACCCCTATCAAATGGGAGTCTGAAACTTTCCCAAAAGAATCTAAAGCTTACGTCGAGCCTACCCGACTCAGCCCTCTTGACCAAAAAAGTGCTGTTGCTCAGATTGAACGAATTGCTGACTGCAAAGGTCGTTCTCTTTCGAATCCAGATTTGATCGGGAACAAGCTTTTCGAAATAACATTAGGGCACCCTTTTTCTAATTTTCAACTAGTTGATTATTGGCTTGATGCTGAAAAGTCAGATAAGCTATCACCTGAATTGTTTGAAGAGAAACTTAGTGGAGGGTTAAGAGCACTTATCAAACGTTTCATTGAAAAGCAGATCTTGATGAGTGTCTATATAGATCAAACTATTTATCCCTCGCCAATTGATGTTTTAAGGCATTTGTCGCCGCTTCGACATATTGATTTTGCAATTATTTGGTTTGTTTTGACAAATTTTTTACATAACTGGTTCGATGAACAAAAAGCTTTCGCTCATGTTGAAAGGTTATTAAATCGTTTAGCGAATTCATTCGTCTTTTTACCAAGAGGACATGAGGCCGGATACATTATGGAGCCTGTCGTTAAAAATATTTTGTTGTATGATCTTAAAAAACATGATATAAATAAGTATCTTGAAATAGAAAGAGCCATTGCTAACCAATATGGTCATTATGCCCGGCAAAAGAGTGCAAGCCAAATTCATTTTTTTGTAGAGCACTTATATCATTATGCCTGCTATATTCAAAACGATGCAAAGCATGAAATAAGGGATGAATTAGAAAGCAAGCTCGATCGATTCCTTAATGATATATCCGAATCTGACTCAGCCAGCCCTGAAATTATTAGACAACAACTAATTAACTTGGAAGATAAAATAAGATTCGAAAAAACGAGGGATTTTGGAATTTGCAAATTATCAATAGATGTTGATATCAATACTCTTGTAACCAAAATATCTAAATGCAGGAATCAAATTCGGGGTAGTCACAAATGAAATATTTTGATTTTGATAACGTCCTACCTATTATTTATGTTTGTCGTTTTTTCATTATGGACGCTCTAGAACGTGTTCTGAGGAAACATGCCATAGAATGCGAAAGGAAAGACCTACCTTTCAAAATCATTCGACCGTTAACAGATCAAAAAGTAATTGTATGGTCGGATGATTATTACTGGTACAGATTAAACAGGCTAAAGCTTGAGTCACCGAGCCATTATCACCTTGACGCCCAGCGGATATATGAATTGCACGGTCATTGGGGCGATGCTTATGAACAGATTCTTTTTGACGAGAGAGACAAAAACGCAGTTATGGCCCAAATGGCCATTTCTTTTTTGGCCTTGCTCTATCACAAGACACGAACGATCTCATCTAATTCGAAAGGAAATATTGCGGAAATATTGGAAACTCAAGTTAAGCGTTTCGCTGAATTACGTATTCACGAGAACCCTAACGCTACAATAATTTCAATAAATACAAAGTGTTCAGAATTGAATATCGTTGGTGAAGTGATTCCAAATTACGAACATAATGAGCTGATGGATAAGATCCAGAAAACTTTGAAGTAACGAGCTAATAAGGAAGAAGGTTATGATGAATAATAATGATCGAAATGAGATAAAGCGAGACGGCTTGGTGAAATCTGAATTTTTCACGAATAGGGAATATGAGCTAAATAAAATAATCGAGTTTCTTTCCAACGATAACGATACTAAAGTCTTATGTATACACACCAAAAATTTAGGGGGCATCGGAAAAACCAAGCTTATACAAAGAGTTATGGCAGAATGCAGAGGAAGCTATAAAGACCGATTATTGTGCCCGGAATCGCTGATTGATTTTTACCATACTGAAGCTCGATCTAGGATGGGTATTATGCGGCTCATTGCTGAAGGCGTTGGAGATCCAGAAATTGATTTCCAAACTTTTTATGACACTTATAAAAAACTAGCACAAGAAGAAAATATCGAAGATAATGCTCAGCTTTTCATTAATGCCGAAAAGAGCTTTTTTGAAGATTTTAAATCTGTTACAAATAGACTAAATAAAACCATTGCACTGTTTTTCGATACATATGAAATGATCCAAGAAGCAGAGTTGTCTCGGTGGCTTGAAAAAGATTTCATTGAAAATCTGGGGTTACAGACGAAAATCGTTTTTTCTGGCAGGAAAAAATTGGAGCACTTAAAAACCGATGCTTATGAAGAAATGGAGATTAAACCATTTGATTCTAAAAGCATTAAAGAATATTTCAAAGAATATTTCAAAGATGGAAAAGCTATGAATGGCATCTTTATTGATGACAATTTCATAGATAAAATCCGCAAATTGTCAGAAGGTCGACCTATTTTATTGGCCCTTTTCACTGATTGGGTAACTTATCCACCCTATCCATTGGATCCTTCTGAATTCATAAAACGCATCGAAAATGAGTCGGAAAACGATGAAAATCCAGATAAAAAGCAAAAATTGCTTTTCAAATCCAAGCTGATAAAGAGAATTGCTGATATGAAAAATCCATCTGATATCGTAGTTTTCTATATGGCTATTGTATATCGAAGAATGACCGCCGATATGTTAGCACATTTAATAAGTAAAGACTCTAATACTTGTGAACAGCTTTTGAAAGAGCTTGAACCGCTATCATTCATTAAATATAAACCTAACGAAAAGTCCATACTGCTCCATGACGAAATGCGGGATCTTGTTTTGGACATATGGTGGAAGAGCCAGGATCCGTCCGGCAACACAAGACGAAGTATTTCAGAGAACATCAAGAATTATTATGATAAGTGGTTACGTGAAAACAAGGCAGCAAGCTTATATCGACGGACCATTTTCCAAGCAGAGCGGCTTCATTATCTCTTATATTTCGATTTGTCAGGTGGATTTGAAAGATTTAAAGAGCTCTTTAAATCTAATTTCAAGGATAATAACCTAGACTTTTGTGAGCTATATCTGTTTGAAATAAAAGGGTACGATAAAAATTTCGACCCCTCACAACAATTGCAAATCGCCTACGCGGAAATGAAAGTTCAAAATGAACAATATCACGCACAAAAAGTCCTCGATATTCACAAAAGCATACTCGAAAGCCCCGAAAAACACAAAGCATTGCAAGGGGACCCCAATCTTAAATCAGACATTTCTCGGGAAATAGGTATCGCCCGCTTATGGGAAAATGATTTTATTGGAGCGCTCAAAGACTTTCAGTCAGCAGAAAAATATGACAGAACGAATAAGCGGAAAAGATATTATTTTTGTTTAATCTACAACTGGATCGGTTATGCTTACTACCGCCAGGGAAACTTCATTGCGGCAGAAAATTTTTTGCTAAAATCAGAGCGAGCTTTTTTAAATGCGGACCCCACTCACTATGAAGAAGCTGCCAAAAATGGAGAATATATTGATATATCAAATGTATATAGCAATATCAATTCAGTCTATCGGTTCAGCGGTAGGTTTTACGAAGGGGGAATCTATGCTAAGATGGCTGCTTCCATAGCGAAGGTGAAGAACAAAGAGCGTGAGTATGCACGCTTTCTTATTGCTCAAGCTGACACCTTGATTATGTCAAACCGTACTTTCGATGCTGAAAAATGCTTAGAATCCGCCAAAGCATTTCTTCAACAAAGCCCTGATTCGTTACTGAACTCACGCTTAAATATCACATACGGAGTTTTAAAAAGTCGATATGTGGTTTATTATAACTACATACTTGAAACATATCTTGTTACCAGTGACTATAAGGAGTTGGTTGAAAATTTAAAGCGCATATATAAGCTAACAATAAAAAATGCTGAAACGACAATTCTTGAAGATGCCGTCAATAGCTTCGAAAAAGCAATAACGCTTCTAAAAGAAAATGAAAAAGAAAACGAGCCACCCAAACGTGAATTGGCCGATGCCAATTATTTTTTGGGCGTTGCCTATATGATTTCCCAAAAATGGGATGAGGCAGAGAAATGCTTTTCAGAGTGTGAGAAGGTATCAGACTCTGTCAATAACGATTATTGGCGCTTTCAAGCCATGGTTGGCAACCTATGCCTTTTCTATCTTCAAGGAAAAACCGATGCCTTTCGAACACAATATGAACATTGCAAAAACGAATCCGATAAGACAAAGAGCCAATATAACAACGCGCTTGGCAAGGCAGCCATCATTCGAGGCAATTTTCTTTTTGACAGATGGTTACAAGAAGAAAATTATCTTGATTTTAAGGATGCAATACGTCATTATATATTGGCTTGTGATTGTTTTCTTAAGTTTACTCGTTTCGGAAAGGATCGCTTTTACAAAGCCGTTTATATCATTGTAAAAAGAATCGGCGAGATTCCCTTGGCCAAATTGCCTTCAGTAGCGGAATTAGAAGATCTTTCGGATATATGGCTTTATGAGGAAGAGTCTGAAACAGAGGTGAGTAAGCAGTATTCAGCTCTCCTCGATAAAATTCGTGACTTTGCTATTAAAAGAAAGTCATTGCAAGATGACCCCGCAGGAAGACAAAAGTATTCAGAAGAGCTCAGAGAAGAATCGAAACAGTATATCCGTAGTGGGAGGCAACTTCTTCAAAGAGCGCCGATGATCGCTAAAATGCAGCTTCAGATTGAAATTGACAGCGGCAATCATTTAAAAATAGCGGAGGCATACCACTGGTTGGCCTATTGCTATTCAGCTAATAGCGCTGATTTTGAAGTGCTTTATCACGAGCTGAATTCATTGGAGAGGATCGACGATTTAGATGAAAGTGCTATGAATGCAGATGAAATTTTCGAAGCTAGATTTCTAAGAGCACAAATTTACATCAGATTTGGTGCTACTAATTATCGTCATGGACAGTTCACAAAAACCATTGAAAGTTACCGTTCAGAGGAATTAGAGGAAAATCATGAAGCTTTCTTGAAAAATACAGATGAGTTTGCCCAAGCGCGCGACTATTTAATGAAATCAAAAAAGATAATTGGCCAGTGCTATAAAGAATACGCGCAAGATTCAAAAAAGCGCGAAGCTATTCTATACACAAGAGCACATTACCATTTTCGCATGGCGGAATATCTATTGATAACCCAAAAGAAATCAATGGATGATAAAGGCATAGAAGATATTGAAGCCCTCTATGAAAGCGCTATACGCGATGCAGCAGAAAGTGGGAATAATTTCCGGAAAATAAACGCCATTGAAAGCTGGATTGCTCTCTATTATTATTGTGGAAAATGGGATACGATGAAAGAAAAAATAGAAGATCTACAATCACAATTCCAAAGAGCGAGCGAGCAGGAATACAATCCGATTATTTCGGGTCGACTAGAGATGATACTCGGCCATGTCGACTATGATAAATTAGTTTTAATGGAACAAGATCCTCATCATGATGATCAACTTCTCAAAGAGACGCTCCGTCGCTCGTTCACTCATTATATTGAGGCTGCACGCCATAAGCACGGGTATTCCTACAAAAATTATTACGAAACCATGGGTGTCATTCTGGACCGGATAGCGACTCTTTCCGAGACGTCACAAAAAGCATTGAAGCGAGAAATTCTCCCTACTTTATTCAGAAGAAGCCCACGTAGTGCAGAAGCCGAAACCGCCCAAGGGCTATTACACTCCTTTTTGCAAATATCATGCGATAAAAGGTATATAGCTAAGGACAAGAGTGAGGAATCATGACCAATACAATATATAGAGATTCCAATTTGATCTTACACTTTTACGATTTACCGTCGGCGAATACGGACAAACCCATGGACAAACCTATCGAAAATAGCAATGGAGACATTAAAAATCTTACATTGCGGTCTTCTAACGATCAACCCAAAAAACATGCATTAAACAGCAGTTAACAGGTAATGCTCCATCCTTTTGCACCAATATCCTTTGCGGTGGAAATCACACATGATTGCAACAACGCTTGTTCGGGTTGCGCAAACACGATGCACAGATGCAAAAATGGCTATCTGCATGATTGGAAGGCCCTTTTTGATCGCATCGCTCCCCCTGGGAACCGGTCTAAATATGCCGAGCTAATTCGGATAACAGGCGGTGAGCCGACTCTTCACAATGACTTTTTGAGCATCTTGAAATATATTGATAGATTTAATATACCCTATGCACTTTTCACTAATGGACGTTGGCACAACTCAAGTGAAATTATTAAAGCGCTTGAATCATGCAATAACTTAGTCGGACTTCTCATAAGTCTTCATGGATCGGATGCTCCCACTCATTGCAGTTTTGTAGGGAATAAACAGGAAGCTTTTGATGAAACTTGCCAGACGATCAAAAAGGCATCTAAAGCTGGGTTTTCTGTCTTCACGAACACGGTGCTAAATGCTCATACTTGCATCCAAATTACTGACATTATTGATCTATCTTTGAATCTAGGCGCGGAATGCGCGGTTTTTAATCGTTTTCTAACTGGAGGACATAATTTAGAGCCATCACGTAGTCAACTTAAAGAAACTATTATGCTCATTGAAGAACATATAAAGAATGGCGATGCCTGCCGTATTGGAAACTGTGTACCGCCTTGCTTTATTGAAAATCGATCCGAAGGTGCCAACGCTGGTTTTGAGCATTGCACTATCGCCCCTGATGGAACCGTCAGACCTGACAGTTTAACACGGTATAGCTTTGGTAATATTTTTGAATCCA
>CAZSGZ010000139.1:0-9320 GCA_964606455.1 uncultured Spirochaetales bacterium | reverse complement strand
GCAGCCTGCTTAGGAGAAGGTCCGCGGATATTTTCCCCATCAGAGTGGTGTTGATTTTCATGGTGGTTATTTTCGGAATGTGTGGCTGTTCATAGTCGAGGACATCTCCGGGAGCAATGACCGACATATCGCCGGGTACGCGGATATGGAAGTATTCCAGTGCGGTAAGGAGCCGGTGAGCAATGTCGTCGTCCAGGCAGAAAAAAGCGGTCGGCTTGTGCTCACCGGAAAAAAGTATTGAAAGCTTTTCACGCAGTATTTCCAAGTCGTTTAAATCAAAGGTAATAATCTGCTCTTCCTGAAGGAGAAGATGATGCTCGTCTATAGCTTTTTTAAGCCCGATATACCGGTCGCTCATCAGGGCCGGCAGGTCGGGGCGTTCCGCTGCAACGTATGCAATTTTTCGGTGCCCTAATTTAATTAAGTGCAGACCGGCTTCGTAGGCGCCCTGAAAATCGTCAACACAGACGCTGTAGAACTTGTCCTGAAACTTGCCGTTCATTACCACCACGACGGGTATCCCCATCCCTTCGAGGACATTAAAAAGCAGTTCGTTGCCGTAATGCATGGAAACAACGGCGCCGACACCGGCATCGGAAATTTTCTGCAGGATATCCTCGTTGTTCTGTCCTGATGAGAGGGGCATTAAAATTACATTGTAGTTTTCCGCGCGCAGGATGGCTTCAATTTCCGAAAATATCGGCCGGATAAAATGCCAGATGTAGGCCCATTCCGGGTCGATACTGACGAATATTGCGATATTTGTAAAACTCTTTCTTCCCCCCCTGCGCAGTTTTACACGTTTTTCGTAACCGAGACTCCCGGCAGCAGCCAGTACCGCATCTCTTGTTTCCGGGGATATACGCCCCTTGCCGGAGAGGACCATGGAAGCGGTGGTAAGGGACACATTTGCTTTTTTTGCTACATCTTCTAATTTCGGTTTCATTTCATATATTCATTTCACATAAATCATGATAAAATATTACTACAATTTTATCACTACTACCCAGGTTGTCAAGAATAATATGGTAAATAATAGCATAAAAAAAGGTTAAATTGTTTAAATTTCGATAAAATAGGCGAAAAAGTGGTGAAACATGCAAAAATATTCATCTGTTATTAGTAAAATTTTGCAAAAAAACCTTGACAACTCTCTCCGGCATGATACAATAAAGCATATTTTTCGAACAATTTAGGAGGACCTATGGTACGGCATGGTCAGCTGATTGGAGTAAAAAAAGAGAAGCTCGAGGAGTATAAGAAATATCATGCCAATGTGTGGCCCGAAATTACCGCGAAAATAAAAGAATGCAACATTCAGAATTATTCAATTTATTATAAAGACGGCCTGCTTTTTGCCTATATGGAATATGTCGGTGAAAATTTCGAGGCCGATATGGCGAAGATGGCGGCGGACCCGAAAACCCGGGAGTGGTGGAGCATTATGAAGCCGATGCAGGAGCCGCTTTCGACACGCGGAGAGGGCGAATGGTGGGCGGAAATGGAAGAAGTTTTTCATTTAGATTAAAGAAAGGAAGGGGAATATCTATGTTTGACGAATCGATACGGGTCATGCCGGACCCTTCATCTAGATCTGCAGCATGCCTGGAAAAATTGGGGAGGATGAACAAAACACTCCATCACCAAGAAGCCGACAGGGTCCCGGTAAGTGACTTTTTCTGGGGCAGTTTTTTACGGCGGTGGAAGGAGGAGCTCGGACTTGCTCCGGACGCGGATCCTTACAAATACTACGACCTCGACTGGATCTGCACTATTCCGAACATGGACCCCCATATCAAGGATTTTGAGATTATTAAAGAAAATGATGAAGAGGTCACCGTCCGCACGGGGTATGAAGCGATTATCCGGAAAAAATTCGAAGATCCGATGCCGGCGTATCTCGAATTCGAAACGAATACGCCTGAAAAAATGGCGGCGTTTCAATTTGACGATCCCCGGGATGACCGGCGGTACACCAAAGGGGGAGACAATCAGGTGGCAGGCGTCGGCGACGGCTTTGTCCGGGACCTGCCGCCGTGGATCGATACGGTGAAGACCCTGTATCCGGACTTTCCGGTGTACGGCAGCATCTGCGAAGGGCATGAACAGCTGTGGCGGATTATCGGAAGCGAAAACGTCATGCTCTGGATAGGACTCTATCCGGAAGAGCTGGGGCATTTTATCGAACGGGTGGGAGAGTTCGTTATCGGGATTACGAAAGGCCAAATAGAAGCGGCGGGCGGAATGCTCGACGGCATGGTCCTGTGGGGGGATGTGGCTTATGTCAACGGCATGCTTTTTTCCCCGGAGTACTGGCGGAAATGGTTCAAGCCCATTGTGCAGGCGCAGACCGACATCTGTCATGATGCCGGGATCCCCGTCATCTATCACGGCTGCGGCAATGTTTCGGAGATTTTCGACGATTATATTGAAATCGGCATCGATTCCTACAATCCCCTGGAAGCTAAATCGGGGCTGCACGTCGTGGATTTGCGGAAAAAGTACGGCCACAAGCTCGGTTTCTGCGGCAATTTCGACGCTCTGGCATGGGCAAACGACAGTTTCGAAGACCTGAAAAAGCAGACGCTGACGAAGCTGAACGCGGCAAAAGGCGGCGGTTATATTTTTCAGTCCGACCACAGTGTTCCGGGGAACGTCAGTGCCGAGCGTTACGAGTATGTAATTAATCTGGTGCGGGAAAAAGGGGTCTATCCCCTCGACCTTGGGGAATATGACGATCCGGAAGTAAACTGATGACCTCACGTGAACGAGTACTGGCAGCTATCGAACACAGGGAACCCGACAAAGTCCCCGTCGATATGGGCGCGACCCCGAGTTCGGGCATATCCGCCATCGCCTACGGCAGGCTTACGGACTATCTCGGCCTTGAGAACAGCAGGACACGCATCTACGACGTGGTCCAGGAGCTCGCCCAGCCGGAGGATGAAGTGCTCGAACGTTTCGGGATCGATACCGTCGATATCGGCAGGACCTTCAATACCGAGGATTCCGACTGGTACGATAGTACCCTTTCCGACGGAAGCACGGCACAGTACCCCGTCTGGTTCCGGCCGAAGCGGGAGGGTTCCGCCCTCAAGGCCTATCATGCCGACGGGACCCATATCGCGACGAAGCCTGAAGGAGCGACTTTTTTCGACCAGGCCTGTTTTCCCTATCTCGACGGATACCCGGAAACATACGAAGACCTTCCGAAGGCCATGGAAAAGGTCCTGTGGGCGGCAATGGTGCACAGCCCCTGGGACCATGCCGATGAAGACGATTTCTGGGAAAAACTTCGGGAACGGACGCAACGGCTGCGGGAGGAGACGGATTACGCCCTCGTTGTCGTGGCCGGGTGCAATCTGTTTGAGTGGGGGACCTTTCTCCGCAGAATGGACAACTTCTTCATGGACGTCTATTCCGATCAGGACAACGTGGAACGGCTCCTCGATGCGCTGATGGAAATACACATTGCAACGCTGGAAAAGGTATGCGCCGCCGTGGGGGATGTCGCCGACATTCTCCGTTTCGGCGACGACTTAGGCATGGACACCGGTCCCTTTATGGCGCCGGAGGTCTACCGGAAACTGTTCAAGCCCCGGCACACCGAGCTCTGCGATTATGTACATAAAAACAGCGGGATGAAAACCTATCTCCATTCGTGCGGTTCGATATACAAGCTGATCCCCGATCTTATCGACGCGGGATACGATGTCCTCAATCCGGTGCAGACAAATGCCGCGGAAATGGACCCGGAAACATTAAAAAAAGAGTTCGGGAAGGAGATCTGCTTCTGGGGCGGCGGCGCGGACACGAGGACGGTGCTGAACAACGGGTCCGTGGAGGAGGTAAAACGGCATGTCCGGGAGCGGCTGGAGATTTTTTCCCCCGGCGGCGGTTTTGTTTTCAACACGGTGCACAATATTATGCCCGATGTTCCGCCGGAAAATATCGTTGCAATGTTCGATGAAATCGATTCGTTTAACTGCGGAAACTAGGAGGCAGACATGAAACCAAAAGAACGGCTGTTAACGGCCCTTACCAATAAAAAACCCGATAGACTTCCCGCCTCGATCCATCAGTGGCAGGGGTATCATCTCGATAAATATATGAACGGCATGTCCGACCTGGAAGCTTTTCAAGAAGTCGGGCTCGACGCGCAGATCCAGTATTTTGAAGACATGGCACAATTCTGGCTGGTTGATGCCGATTTTACCAAGCTCAATACGCCGGAATGGCACGACAAGCCGGAAATTATCAGCGACGACCCCGACGACAGACGGACGAAGCATGTTATTACAACCCCCGAGGGTGTCCTTACCTACGATACCGCGGGAAACAGAAAGACCACCTGGATAACCAAATATTTAATTGAAAAAGACGAGGACATCGAGCTTATCAGGAAATATATGCCGGTGCCGAATCTCAAACTGCCGCCGATTGAACGGCGCTACGATGAAATCGGCGATAAGGGGATTCTCCGGGGCTTTGTCTGGGGCGACCAGGCGGGCTGCTGGCAGCATGCGGCATGTCTCATGGACATCAACGATCTTATACTGGCGACTTTCGACAAACCCGACTGGGTACACCGGCTCCTTCGTATTCTCATGGACAAGAAGCTGCAGTTTATCGAGAGCATGAAAGGAGCTAAATTCGACCTTATCGAAACGGGAGGAGGCGCTTCCTCGTCGACATTGATATCTCCGGACATGCACAAGGAATTTTGTCTTCCGTACGACAGAGAAATGCACGACGCCCTGCATGATAACGGGTTTCTTGTAACCTACCATACCTGCGGCGGGACCTACGGTATCGAGGATTACATCGTGGGAAATCACACCGATGTTTCCGAGACCCTGGCGCCGGTAAGCGTGGGGGGCAATCAGGAGCCCTGGGAGTTCGCGGAAAAGATAAACGGCCGGATAGCGATGATCGGCGGGATCGACCAATTTAACATTCTCGAGGGTCCTGATGAAGAAATCAGGAAGATGGTGTACACGCTGTTCGAGACAACAGGCAAAAACGGCGGATATGTCTGTTCCGCGTCGGACCATTTTTTCGAGGCCCCTCCGGCAAAATTGAAGGTATTTGCAGAAGCGGCGAAAGAATGTGTATACTAAGTAAAAATGCAGGAAGGAAGGAAAACCGTGAGTGACCAAGAAAAAATCCTTGCTCTGGAAATGAACAATGTGACGAAGCAGTTCCCGGGAACGGTGGCCGTGGATTCCGTCAGTTTTAATGTATACGCCGGCGAAGTCCATGCCCTCGTCGGTGAAAACGGCGCCGGAAAATCAACGCTGATGAAAATGCTCGCCGGTTCGTTTGACGATTACACCGGGGACATATGTATCGGGGATAAGAAAATAAACCTCCATTCCCCGGCAATTGCGAAAGAAAATGGAATTGCGATGATTTATCAGGAACTGAGTTTGGCGCTCCCGATTTCCATTGCCGAGAATGTACTTGTCGGAAAAATTCCGGTTACAAAAATGGGGTTTTTGGATACGAAAAAAACGGTGGAGGACACGGCAAAAGCGCTGGAACGGGTAGGCTTGGCTCACCTCGATCCGTATATGCCGATTGAAGAGATTAGTCAGCATGAAGCACAGCTGGTGGAAATCGCTAAGGCCCTGTGGAATGAACCTTCGATTCTCGTTATGGATGAACCGACTTCGGCCCTTTCCCGGGAGGAGGTCGAGCTCCTTTTCGGTATTATCGAACGGTTGAAAAACGAAGGACTCGCCATCGTATATATTTCCCACCATTTGCCGGAAGTATTTAGGATCGCGGACCGGGTAACGGTGCTGCGGGACGGGAAAAAGATCGCGACAAAGCCCGTCAAAGAGGTTTCCAGGCAGGAAATTGTGCAGATGATGGTTGGGAAATCGATTGCCGAGTTTTATAACCATGAGAGTCACGCGACGCGAAAAGAAACCTTGCGGGTTGAAAATCTGACCCGCTACGGTTTTTTCCATGAAGCAAGTTTTACCGCCTATGAAGGGGAAGTTTTAGGTGTCGGCGGGCTGTCCGGGGCCGGGCGGAGCGAGCTTGCCAGGGTACTAGCCGGTCTCGATGACAAGGACGAAGGCGAGGTGTACCTGTACGGCAAAAGAGTTAGGCTTACGAACATGGGAAAGATGATGGAAAAAGGGATTGCCTATTTAACGGAAAACCGGAAAACCGAAGGGCTTGCTTTACGTCTTTCCGTGCGGGAAAATGTGCTGGCAACGCTCGTACCCCAGCATACAAACGGCGGTATATATGATCAGAGTCGAGGAGAACCGAAATTGGAGGAATTGATAAAGGACCTTTCCATTTATCCTCCCGATCCGGACCGGATGATCAACAATCTTTCCGGAGGAAATCAGCAGAAGGTCCTTCTGGCCAAGTGGATGGCAATTGAACCGCGGGTACTGATTCTCGACGAACCGACTCGGGGTGTCGATATCGGAGCGAAACAGATTATTCATGAGTCGATAGAACGCCTCGCGAAGGAGGGGCATACCATTATTCTCATTTCTTCCGACCTTCCGGAATTAGTGGCCCTCTCCAGCAGAATATTGATTATGCATCAAGGAAGATTTATTAAAGAGATGTCAAACGAAGAAAGCACGGAAGAGAGCGTTCTCCTTGCTGCCAACGGGGAAGGAGTATAACAATGGTCCAGACAAAAGAAGCAGCGCTTGATACACGGGAATTGAATCAGAGCATGGTAAACCGGGTCTTTGTTACCATCGGCGTATACCTTATCGCGATTTTTTTGATTATTCTCGGTATCATTTTACAGCTTACCGGCGTCATCAACAATTTTCTAAGCGGGCAGAATATGCTCAACATCGTAGACGCGGTTTCCATGCTTGGAATTGTCGCGGTAGGGATGGCATTCGTTACCTATTCGGGACATTACGCCGATCTTTCGGTACCTACAACCATGGCGCTGACCGGCATTGTTGCCGTCGAAATGCTCAAGTTTGGTTTTTTAGTTGCCGTTATCATCGCGTTTTTAGTGGGTATTGTCGTGGGAATTATCAACGCAATTGCAATCGGTAAGTTCAGGGCAAATCCTATTATCTGGACCTTAGCGGTAAACTACATGACCATGGGCGTTATCCGGCTGGTATGGGTGAACAAGCAGATTTATCCCGACATGACCGCGAGTACGGTACGGGCAAGTGAGCTCTTCGACGCTATTTTTCGTTTCCGCTTTTTCGGAAAAATAGCTCTTCCGATGGTTATGATGATCGTGCTGGTAATTGTACTGCAGTTTGTTCTGCGGAAAACGAAATTCGGAGTACAGCTGAAAATGACCGGGGCGTCCCGGACACCGGCGAAGTTTTCCGGTGTCAATGTGGAGCTGATGATCGGTATTGCCTTTATTATCTGTGCAATAACCGCGACAATCGGCGGCCTGACGGTAACGTCCCTTAACCGGGTCGGGGCCTGGTACAACGGCGCGGGGTACGACTTCAAGGCGGTTACCGCGGTGGTAATCGGCGGGGTGACCCTTGCCGGAGGGCGGGGCGCAATTGTCGGTGTTTTAGGAGGCGTCCTCGTTATAGGTATTTTAAACAATATCCTGACCCTCTTAGGAGTGGGGACCTTTTCCCAGGACATGATCCGGGGAGCAATTTTTATCATCGTCGTTTTTATTAACGCGCGATCCTTACGGAAAATGGGGCGTGATTATGAATAAACAAAATACAGCAGGAAAAAGCAGAGAAAAGACCCTCGTTTTTATCAATAAAAATAGAATATTCTTTGTCTTTGGCGTTGTCTTTCTCATTATGGCGCTCTTCGCGCCCCGGTTTATGACCGGATTCAACTTGACAACCATTATGCGCACCATGGCGATGAACGCAACCGCGGCAATCGGGTTTACCATGATCCTGATTATCGCCCAGCTCGACCTCTCCATCGGGACAATTATCACCTTCGCGGGCGTCGTCGGACTTGGACTGAAGCAGTACATCGGATACGGCGGAAGCGTTCCCGTGGCCATTCTCGCCGGCTGCGGTATCGGGTTGATAAACGGACTGTTAGTGGCAAAGGCGAAAATCAATTCATTTATCGTTACCCTCGGCATGCTGACCATCCTGCAGGGGGCGATATACACAATTACCGGAGGAAATTCGATCAGCCTCTCCTCGCCGGATGCCTTCGCGGTTTCCGACTGGCTAGCAAAACAGGTAATACCCCTTGTTACCCCCAGGGTTGTTATTACCCTGGTACTGATCGCTGCCTTTACAATATTTCTCAACTACACCAGGGCGGGGAGAAATTTTTACATGGTCGGCGGCAACCGTCAGACTGCATGGCTCGCGGGTATCAATACGGACCGCTATACCATTATTACCTTTGTTATTTCCGGTTTTACCGCCGCCGTCGGCGGGGTCCTCTTTGCAATGGAAGGGGCCGCGGCCACGCTGAAGCTGGGGGACACCTCCCTCATGTACGTTATTTCGGCGGTCATCATCGGCGGGACCGCAATGTCCGGCGGCAAAGGGGGGGTAATAAAAAGTTTTGTCGCCATCCTTACATTGGACGTACTGTATAACGGAATTATACTGTTCGGCCTCGGGAACGAGGTGAAAATTTTTATCGCCGGAATTATTTTAGCGGCGGTAGTCCTCTACGAAGCGTACGCGGAGTACAAACACGATAAAGTTGTGGGACAGCGTGCGGAACTGATGAAAGAGGTTGAAGAATTGAAGGAAAAATATAAAGGAAGTAAGGCTTCGTTGAAGCCTTAAAATAAAGTCACAATCATTTTTGGAGGTAAAAGAATGAAAAGACTAATGACGATTTTGTTTGTTCTTCTGCTGGCGTTCGCGCTCACCGGAGCGGTATTCGCCGGAGGAAAGCAGGAAGAAAGTGGAGAAGCTCCGGAACCGGCTGAAACTGAAGAAACTTCAGAAGAAATGTCGAACCTGGAAAAATCCCTTGCAGTGGACACAACGGGCCTGAAATCGGAAGACGGTCAGCCCCTGATTATTCTGCAGGAAAAACAGCGGGACGTGCCGCCCCGGCCGGAAGATCCGGACGCGCTTCCGGAAGACGATCCCCTGCACTGGTGGGACATGGAGTTTGCAGGATGGAACGCGAATAAAACGAACATCCCCGATTCACCGGAAGACGGAGCGATCGGGAAAAGCATCGTATTTATCGTACACGGCGACCACCCCTGGACAACCGCGTGTACCTTAGGCGCGCAGAAAATCGCCGACGCCTACGACATGAAGTTTAAGCCACTTTCGCCTAACTGGGACTTGGCGGTGCAGAACCAGATGATCGACCAGGCAATTAACGAACGCCCCGACATG
>CAZSGZ010000138.1:3296-9344 GCA_964606455.1 uncultured Spirochaetales bacterium | reverse complement strand
CCCCTGAATAACGTACACCGAAAGGATGGTAATCGAGGTGGAATAGGCAATGCCCCGCTTAGTGGATTTTTTCTCACCCCGCCGGAGGGCCATTGCAACAAATGAAATATTCAGCAAATGATAGACCAGATTTTCGAGAAAACTGGTGTCCATACCGAAATGGGGGGCCGCGAAAGTATAAAACAGCAGCAGGAGGACACCGCCGGTAATGGAATTGGGAATAAGAAATTTCTGAAAAAATTTAATTTTCGCTCGAAGGACCGTGCCCACCAAAAGGGCGAGAGAAATGATACCAAGTTCGACAAAGATCATCCATTCGAAGTTCATACCGGACATTATGTATCGGAACCAGGGGAAAATCAACAATTTTTGAATAAATTATCTTAAAAGATGGAAAATACCCTTCCTATAAAAAACACGTAAAAAATAAGCAAAAGGCTGCCGATCCAGGGGTTTACCCGTTTGTCCAGGGTAAAAATAACAAACACCAGCGTTACCCCGAGAGATACGGGGGCGGCAAAAACGAGAACGCTCTTCGGAATAATGAGCCTTGAAACAACGCCGGGGATCCCCATAACGGCAAAGGTATTGAAAATATTCGAACCGATAATGTTTCCCACCGCGATTTCCGGGTGGCCCTTTCGCGCCGCGGAAACGGACACGAACAGTTCCGGCAGGGACGTTCCCAGGGCAACGGCGCTTAATGCGATAATCTCGCTGCCGATTCCCAAAACAGCGGCAATTTCTATTACCGCTTCGACGGTATACTTTGCCCCGAAAAAGATACCCACAGGACTTACCGCAAGAAGCAGCCATATATGGAAGGGCGGGCGGACGGCCTCCTCTTCGATGTCGGCGCCTTTTACCCGCAAGGAATACAGCACATAAATCCCCAGGGCGATAAGACATAAAACGGCTTCCGGCAGTGTAAATTCCCCGTCATAGACCATAAAAAACAGCAGCACCGCGGAACCGACGAGGAAGGGAATGTCCACCTGCATAATGTCGTACCGGATGATAAAATTTTTGCCTACCAGGGCCGCGACGCCGAGGACCAGACAGATATTCGCGATATTCGAGCCGAGGACATTGCCCACCACAATTTCCGACGAACCTTCCGCAACGGCAACGATGGAGGAAACAAGTTCGGGCAGCGAGGTCCCGACGGCAACGATAATTACTCCGATAACAAAGGCGGGGAGTCCGAAAAACGTCCCGATTTTTTCAGCGGAAATAATAAAATAATCGGAGGATTTTACAAGAACGGCAATACTGGCAACAAAGATGACAATCCAAAGAGCTAGTCCCATATGCAATCCATTTAATACTGTATTTTATCTTCTTTTTCCCGCCATTCGGCGAAGACCGGAAGACAGGCCTCCCGGTCAATCCGGACGACCTGCACCTGATGCTTCGTACTTTTCCCTGTAATGACATCGTAGATAAACTGATCGTCAAAATCGATGTCCGCGGCATCGTAGCGGGTACATCCGAAGTATAATTTTTTCATTTTCGCCCAATGGATCGCGGAAAAACACATCGGGCAGGGTTCGCAGGTTGAATATATTTCACAGTCGGAGAGATCGAAACGGTCTAATTTCCGCGATGCTTCCCGGATTGCGCATATTTCCGCGTGTGCGGTGGGATCGTTGCTGACTAAAACCCGGTTATGTCCCCGGGCAATGATTTCTCCCTTCCGTACAATGACAGCACCGAAAGGGCCGCCGTCGCCGGCGGCCATACCCTTTTCAGCCTCTTTTACGGCCTCTTCCATGAATTTATTCATGGAAGCAAGTGTATCATACTCCCGGTGCAAGAGAAAGTATTGTTTTACACCTTCGCCCGCTCTTCATATTTTGTATGAAGCAGGTGGTGCGATTTCTCCCCTAAGGGTTCCTTTAGATATTCCTCGTACACGGCCTTGATGTCGGGGTTGTCGTGGGATTTCCGCAGTTCCTTTCCTTCGTCTTCCTTGTAAATTGCTTCAATCCGCTTGTTCCGTATCTCATCGGTGGTAAAACGCGGCTGTCCGCCGCCGCCGATACAGCCGCCGGGACAGGTCATGACCTCGACGAAGTGATAGGAGGACTCCCCCGCCTTCACGCTGTCTAAGAGCTTCGCGGCGTTACCGAGTCCGTGGGCTACGGCCACCTTCGCCTCCACTCCGTTCAGGAACGACCAGGCAGGCAGGGCGTCTTCAATGGTAACCGCGGCCTCTTTTATCCCATCGAGCCCGGCCACCGGTTTGACATGGAGGTCGTCCATCGGCAGCTGACGGCCGGTAACAATCTCGTAGGCCGTCCGGAGGGCCGCTTCCATAACTCCGCCGGTGTTGGCAAAAATATCCGCCGCTCCGGAAGAAAGTCCTAAGGGGGAATCCATCGCCTGCTCTTCAAGGGAGTTAAAATCAATTCCGGCACCATCGATCATCCGGCCGAGTTCCCTGGTGGTAAGGACGTAATCGACGTCCCGCACGCCGCTGTCGTTCATTTCCCCCCGCTGGGCCTCGAACTTCTTCGCGGTACAGGGCATAACCGAAACAACGACCATATTTTCGGGTTTCACGCCGATTTTCTGTGCATAGAAGGTTTTCGCCAGGGCGCCGAACATCTGCTGGGGCGATTTACACGTCGACAGATTGGGCAGAAATTCGGGATAGTAATATTCCGCGAATTTAATCCATCCGGGGGAACAGCTTGTAAACATGGGAAGAGCAACCTCTTCTTTGTCCACTAAGGCCTTCTTCAGCCGTGTTAACAATTCAGTCCCCTCTTCCATAATGGTGAGGTCCGCGGTAAAGTTGGTGTCGAACACCTTATCGAATCCGAGCTGCCGCAGGGCGGTAACCATTTTACCGGTTACAAGCGTGCCCGGTTCGTTATCGAAGCATTCCCCTAAAGCCGCGCGGATAGCGGGTGCCGTCTGCACGACAACGTACTTTTCCGGATCTTCTATGGCCTCCCATACTTCCTCAATGTGGCTCCGTTCCGTAATGGCCCCGACGGGGCATACGGCCGCGCACTGCCCGCACTGGACACAGGCAACGCCGTCCAGGTTCGCGTCAAAGGCGGGGCCGATAACGGTGGAATACCCTCTGTTCTGCGGGAACAGCGCTCCAACCCGCTGCACTTCGTTGCAAACGGTAATACAGCGCCGGCATTTAATACATTTTCCGCTGTCCCGGATGAGGGCCGGCGTACTTTCATCGATACGGGTTTCCGGTTTTTCCCCTTCATAGTGGATTTCCTTAATACCGAGCTGATACGCCAGTTCTTTCAATTCACAGTCGTCGGCCCGGTCGCAATACTGACAGTTCCCTTCATGTTCGCTTAACAGCAGTTCGACCACGGTTTTCCGGGCATTCCGTACCTTTTTACTGTTCGTAGATATTACCATACCGTCGGCAACCGGGGTCGCGCAGGCGGCCATGAGGGTTTTAGCCCCTTCCACCTCAACCATGCACACCCGGCAGGCGCCGAGAGGAGATTTTCCTTCGAGAAAACAGAGGGTGGGGATTTCAATCCCCAGTTCCTTTGCCGCGTAGAGGATCGTCGTATCGGCTTCTACTGTTATTTCCTGATTGTTTATCGTTGCTTTAGGCATTGATCGCCTCCTTGTCTTTCGTCGTTATCGTCTGTGTCACCGGTGTTTTTCCGTAATCGCAGCGCAGGCACCGTTTACATTGCCGTACGGTTACACTTTCCGTCCAGGACTGTTCTACTTCGTCGAAGTTGAATTTCCGCCGTTCCACGTCGATGGTCTGCGTTTTCTCACGGGGATAAGGGACGGGGTCCGAGTCCGGATCGTATTCGGTATCGTTTACCTTGTCCTGCCGCCAGAACGCGTGCTCCTCGCCCGTTAGGTAGAGGTCGATACCAACCGCAGCTTTCTCGCCTTCTCCCACCGCGGTTACAACGGAAGCAGGTCCCAATGCCGCGTCGCCGCCGGCAAAAATCCAGTTTTCCGTCGTCTGCCCCGTTACCGGATCGGCAATGATAAAACCGTTGGCGCCGATTTTTATGTCCGTATCGCCGAAAAGTTTCTTCGGTTCAATCCTCTGGCCGATTGCCACAATGATCTGGTCCGCGTCGAGGGTAAACGTCTCTTCTTCGCTTTCCGTGGCGCGGCGGCGGCCGGAGCGGTCAAAATCACCTAAGGTCATCTTCATACACTTCAAACCCTTCACTTTGTCGTCCGTCGTTTTCACAACTTCAATGGGCTGGGTAAGGGTCAAGAGCGTAACGCCCTCTAAGAGTGCTTCTTCAATTTCCTCGGCGTAAGCGGGCATCTGTTCCTGTGTTCTCCGGTAAATGATGCTTACTTCAGCACCGAGACGGACCGCCGTCCGGGCCGCGTCGATGGCGGCGTTCCCGCCTCCGACAACAATCACTTTCTTCCCTACCGGTACGGAACCGCGAATGTTGTACTGTTTCAAAAAGTGGCCGGCAAGTTCGACACCTTCGGCATCTTCACCGACAATTCCCATTCCCATACATTCCGGGGCCCCGACACCGACAAATGCCGCTTCGTATCCCTCATCTTTCAGCTGCTGCAGGGTAAAATCCGTTCCAAGCCTCTTTTCGGTAACGATCTTCACCCCGAGGGACTCGATCATCCGGATTTCCCGGGCTAGGGTCTCCCGGGGGAGACGGTAAGCGGGTATTGTCTGCACAAGCATGCCGCCGGGGCGCTGTTCGGCTTCGAATACCGTAGGTTTGTAGCCGAGGCGTGCTAAAAAGTAGCCGCAGGACAGACCGGCTGGACCGGCACCTATAATGGCCACTTTCCGTTTCGCGTTTTCTTCGTTTTCCCATACGTCGGGATGCTGGATGGTAACTTCCTGATCAACCATAAACCGCTTTACTCCCCGGATAGCAACGGCATCGTCCAAGGTCGACCGGCGGCACTTGTCTTCACAGGTATGAAAACAGACCCGGGCGCATACCGCCGCGAAGGGGTTCCGTTCCCGGTGCAGCCTGAGGGCTTCGGCATACCGCTTTTCGCCAACCAGCGATACAAATCCGGGTACATCGACTCCAGCGGGGCACGCGCTCTGACAGGGCGCCCGGACGAGGGAGGGACACACACCGGCTTCGCAGTGCTTGTCACGAATATGCTGCTCATACTCTTCCCTGAAGTGACGTATCGTCGACAGGACCGGATTCGGCGCCGTTTGGCCGAGGCCGCAGAGCGAGGTTGCTTTAATTTCTTCTCCGAGGTCGATAAGACGCTCGATATCGCCCTCTACACCTTCGCCGGAACAGATCCGCTGGAGAATTTCCAGCATCCGCTTCGTTCCGACCCGGCAGGGGACGCATTTTCCGCAGGACTCCTCCTGAACGAATTCGAGAAAGAATCGGGCGACGTCCACCATACAGGTATCGTCATCCATAACGATAAGGCCGCCGGAACCCATAATCGCCCCGAGTTCGATAAGATCGTCATAGTCGAGGGGAACATTCAGATATTCTTTCGGGATACAGCCGCCGGAAGGTCCTCCGATCTGGGCCGCTTTGTAGTTCTTGTTGCCCTGAATACCGCCGCCGATGTCGTAAATTACTTCGCCTAAGGGCGTCCCGATGGGGATTTCCACCAGACCGCTGTTTTTTATCGCCCCCGCGAGGGCGAAAACCTTGGTCCCTTTACTCTGTTCGGTACCGAACGAGGCATACCAGTCGGCCCCCTGTTCAATAATCGCGGGGATGTTCGCGTAGGTTTCGACATTGTTTAAAAGGCTCGGTTTTCCCCACAGCCCCTTGTTCGCCGGAAAAGGCGGGCGCGGCCGGGGCTCGCCCCGTTTCCCTTCGATGGAATTAATTAACGCGGTTTCTTCACCGCAGACGAAGGCGCCGGAACCCATCCGGATTTCCAAATCAAAATCGAAACCTTTGCCCAGAATGTTTTTTCCAAGCAGGCCGTATTCGCGTGCCTGTTCAAGGGCTTTGGAAAGGCGGGAAACCGCAAGGGGATACTCGGCACGGACGTAGACATAGCCCTGCTTTGCACCCACCGCGTAGGCGCCGATTGCCATCCCTTCGATAAGGCTGT
>CAZSGZ010000138.1:0-3286 GCA_964606455.1 uncultured Spirochaetales bacterium | reverse complement strand
TCGAGAACGCTCCGGTCCATGAAAGCCCCGGGGTCGCCTTCGTCGGCATTACACAGAATATATTTCACATCGCCTTCCGCCTTGTAGGTAAAACTCCACTTCAGCCATGTCGGAAATCCGCCGCCGCCGCGCCCGCGCAGGCCGGAACGTTTTACCTCATCGATAATGGCGTCGCCTTTCATGGTATCGAGACACTTGGCAAGGGCCGAATATCCGCCCTCTCCAATGTATTCTTCTATTTTTAGAGGATCGATCCGGCCGCAGTTACGCAGGACGATTTTTGTCTGTCCGTTGAAGAAATCCATGTCCTCCACTTTCGGCTGAAATGTTTCCTTTTCTTCATCCATGTGAACAAGCCGATCGACGGTCTTCCCCTCTTTAATTTGCGACGACACGATTTCAGCCGCGTCATCTTTGCTGATATTTTCGTAAAACACATTTTCCGGTTTTACGATAATGACAGGCCCCTGGGCACAAGGCCCGAGACATCCGGTTTCAACGATGGGTACCGAAAGACCCTGGGCTTTCAGCTCCTTTTCCAGGGCCGCTTTTACCTCGAGTGCCCCCGAGGCAATACATCCCGCCCCCGCGCAGAGGAGAATTTCCTTCTCATTGATTCTCTCCTCTTTCCGTTTAACTACTTTCTGCTTTACCGCTTCTAATTCCTGTATTGAGGAAATTTTCGTCCCGTTACTCATGCATCCGCCTCCTGCTGCCGTTCTTCCGCTTCTTCCATATACGGAAGCAGAAGATCCTTAATTTTCGCGGGTTTCACCCGTTGGTGAACATCATCATTTACCAATACGACCGGCGCCAACCCGCAGGCACCGAAACACCGCCCCACTTCGAGGGAAAACATCCGGTCTTCCGTCGTTCCGCCGACGTTGATGCCCAGCTGCTTCTTGACCGCTTCAAGGACCTCTTTTCCGCCCCGTACGTAACACGCCGTACCGAGACAGACCCGGATGATGTTTTTTCCCCGGGGGACCGTGGAAAAATAGGAATAAAAGGTAACGACCCCCGCTACCTCGCTGTAGGGAATATTCAAACGCAAACTGATATGCTTCAGTGCCCGTTCCGGCAGAAAGCCGAATAGGTTCTGCGTTGACTGCAGGACCGGGATAAGGGCACCCTCGGTTTCGGAAAACCCGTCAATAATCATGTCGAGACGGGAAAAAATCTCCTCGTCCGTTAACACTTTGTCGTCCAATACTACATCTTGTTTTTCGGCTACCATAAAATCCTCCTAGGGTAGTAATTTAACAATTTACATTAAATAAATGTACAACAAATTCTTTATTTAGAAATATCGGGTGATATTATACGTTAAGATTATTTATTTGTCAAATAAATATTATAAATTTATTTATTTATCACTTTATATGGATATTAATTTTATTATTGTGAATATAATCACAACAATAAAATCTGCATCTGCCGAGGCCCCTTAAAAAATGTAAAAATTACTCTTGACACACTACCGGGCTGCAGGTGTATAGTGTTTCTATACATAGAAACAACAGAAGGAGAAGTAAAACAATGGCTCGAAAAATTCTATTAGACGAAGAAGACCTGCCGAAACAATGGTACAACCTGGCGGCGGACCTTCCCACACCGATGCAGCCCCCCTTAGGGCCGGACGGAAACCCGGTTTCCCCGGACATGCTTACCCCCATTTTCCCAATGGGGCTGATCGAACAGGAAGTCAGTCAGGAGCGGTGGATAGACATACCGGAAGAGGTACGGGACATTTTGTACAGCTGGCGTCCTTCTCCTCTGTACCGGGCTACAGCCCTGGAAAAAGCACTGGGCACTCCGGCACGTATTTACTATAAAAATGAGAGTGTTTCCCCCGCCGGAAGCCACAAGCCGAACACCGCGGTGGCGCAGGCGTACTACAATAAGCGGGAAGGCGTTAAGCAGATGACGACGGAAACCGGCGCCGGTCAGTGGGGAAGCGCCCTCTCCTTTGCCTGCGCCCTTATCGGACTGAAATGCAAAGTGTTTATGGTCCGTATCTCTTTCGATCAGAAGCCCTTTCGGAAAATTATGATGCAGACCTGGGGCGGAGAATGCGTTGCCAGCCCGTCAAGCGAAACAAAAGCAGGCAGAGACATTCTGGCGGAATACCCCGATACTCCGGGAAGTCTGGGAATAGCAATCAGCGAGGCAGTGGAAGCCGCGGTTACCGATGAATCGGGATCCACAAAATACGGCCTCGGCAGCGTGCTGAATCATGTTATGCTGCACCAGACCGTTATCGGACTGGAGGCGAAAAAACAGCTTGCGAAGGCCGGTGAACGGAACCCCGATGTAGTTATCGGCTGTGCCGGCGGCGGCAGTAATTTTGCCGGTATTTCCTTTCCCTTCGTGTATGAAAAAATAAACGGCGCGGACATCGACATTATTCCGGTGGAGCCGTCCTCTTGTCCGACCCTGACAAAAGGGCCCTTTGCCTACGACTTGGGAGATTTTTCGGGGATGACCCCCCTCCTGCCGATGTATACTCTGGGCCACAATTTTGTTCCGCCCCCCATCCATGCCGGGGGACTTCGGTATCACGGCATGTCGCCCCTTGTTTCCCAGGCGGTTGTGGAAGGTCTTCTCACACCCCGGTCGATCCATCAGCTCGAATGTTATGAATCGGCGATGCTTTTCGCACGGACCGAAGGGATCGTTATTGCGCCGGAAACAAGCCACGCGGTGGCGGGGGCCATTCAGGAAGCAAACAAGGCAAAAGAAGAGGGAAAAGAAAAGGTCATTCTCTTCAATTTAAGCGGACACGGCTTAATGGACATGAAGGGGTATGAAGCGTATATGGCAGGGCAGCTGGAAGACTACGAATTTCCGCAGAGCGACCTCGAGAAAAACCTTGCCGCACTGAAAGACTTCCCGAAAGCAAAGGCGGCAAAAAGCGGAAAATGGTAGAGGAAAACAACAACGGCGGGGACATCAGCCGTTACGATGAACGAACGGTATATTGCCGCGTCCTCGGGCACCACGTTCCTTTTTCATACTGCAGAGAGCCTGGAAACAGGCTCTTCTGCTCCCGCATCGCCGCCTGCTGGGGTGAAAAAATCGATGTGCCTGCATTTTTGGAAACGCACTTTTCTGCCGATGAAATCCGGCAGGCCCTCTCCCCGCCGCAGCCGAAGATGTCCTCCCTCATCGACTTAATCCGGCAGGCCCGTGAACGGACCTCGAAATAGGCAGACGAATTGCACTGGAAAGAAAGGGCCCTGGACACGGCAGGGGTATTCGGGAAATACTTGCAGACATGAAAAAG
>CAZSGZ010000137.1:6097-9348 GCA_964606455.1 uncultured Spirochaetales bacterium | reverse complement strand
CTCCTGTACACGGCCCGCCCCCCCCTGCCGCCGCATACCGGACATGCCGCCGGACGGGAAAAATCGAGGCCTGCAATAAAGCGCGACAGCACCGGCGTTCGGTTTTTGTCCGCGCCGCGCCGGGAAGGCAAAACGTCCGCTGTTTTTCCAAAACGGCTGAAGACCGCCCGTGTCGCCTCCCGCAGACCTTCCGGGTCCCGTATCCAGCGGCGCAGGGCCCGGAGGGCCGGCCGGTGTACACCGGCCCGGACAAAACCCGCGATACCCGCCAGCCGGTGGTGATAGAAGCCCGGATTGACGCAGATAACACCGCACCCCGCGGCGGCGGCCTCGTAGGCGGTCAACCCGAACGAGGTAACGACGATGTCGAATTCGGCGAGTTGCTCCCGCAAATTGTCCGTACCGGCGAGCAGGCTGACACCTTCCGGGAGAGGCTGCCGGGAGGCAACCGGACCGTACACAACGGAGCAGTCCGTATGTTCCCGTAATGCCGGATGCCGCATTATCCCCGCGGTCTTTCCCGTTAGTCCCTTCGGGTCCTCTCCTCCGAAAACGATCAGTATCCGCGGGGGGGAGCTCCATGCTTCTTCCGGGTCCCGGACCTTATCAGGCAGGGCCAGGAAATAGGGAGACGCGGCGTTTGCCGGCGGAAGCCGCCTCGGCAGGGGGAGCGTGTCAATGAGATAATCGAATCCGGCCCGCTGTCCCCCCCCCTCGTCTATGCCGATTATTCTGCCGTGCCGCCGCAGTGTGCGGAACAGCCGCGGCGGGGTTTTCCGCGTATCGGTAATAATTACGCTGAAATAAGAAGGTCCTTCGAGGGATGTAACGATTTTCGCTGTATCGGCACTTGCTGCATCAACACGGAAGAAAAGGGGCGCGAGTTCATCCAAACCGCGCGCTTTCGGTCCGCTTTTTTCCGGGATGTGCATATACGCGTCCGGAAGTGTATGCAGGAGTTGAATTGACCGTTTACAGTGTCCTATTCCGTTTCCGCGGGCAGTTGATGGGACAAGCAGAAACCGCCCGCTTATGTAGGGACCTGTTCGATAACCCTCGTTTCCCGCTGTTCCGCCAGCCAGTCCACCAGACGGTCCGTTTCAATCGGTTCCATGGCGTACAAGCTGTCATAAATCTTCTGAATAAGCCGATAATCCTCCCGGGTGTCGAGGGTAACTCTGACCCCGGGGAATTCGAACTCCTCGGTTACATACGGCCGCAAAATGGTAAATCTTCCCGGGTTCCGGTACAGAAAGGGAGAAACGTGCTCCCGCTCGTAGGGATCAATTGCCTCTTCTTCGGCGGTCCGTAAAGCGGCGGTATCCAGGACTTCCACGCCGGTGCCCAAGGGCATACCCAGGTATCCGCTGTAATCCGCCGCCGCGGCGATGTGCTGCTCCAGGATCTCCTCCGCCAGATAGCGGGACACAAGGGGATTGTCCCCGGTGGCCCTGATGATCGTCGAAACGCCGTAATAATCGGCCGCCTGTACGAAGCGCAGGAGGACATCCTCCGCCGGACCGGAAAAAAGTCTGAATCCCCATTTTTCCGCGTAGGGACCAAGGACGCCGGCACTGTTCTCGTCGGTCAGAACGGCATATACGTCGGCATCGATATCGATAAGACTGGCCAGAGCATGTTCAATCACCGTCATCCCCGCCAGGGGAAGCAGCGCCTTCCGCGGCAGCCGGCTCGAATCGAGGCGCGCCTGCAGGAATACTCCAATTACTTCTCGTCCACTACCCATAATTCAGTAACACTCCTTGCATCCTCTTTGAAACGGTATTTGTTTATTTCCACCCATTCCCGTACCTTTCTGAACTCCTCTAAGGAATTGATAAATCCCGCGCCGCTTTTCAGCCAGTAGGACAGAAACTTAGCCCTGGGTAACGATCCCGTATCGCCGTTAAACCGTATTGCCAAATTTTTTAAAAAGAAATGCCGGTATCCCTCGCTGATATTTTCGTCCTCCGACGGGATTTCGCCGATATACTGCAGCTGAAAGGAGGCGGCACAGCGGATCTTCTCCCCCCACATACGGCTTCGAAATCCGAAATCGAGTTTCTGCCAGTGGGGCTCGGTAATAGTACCGTCATACCCGCCGCTTTGGGTAAACAGGTCTTTTTTGTAGAGCCCGATGTAGTCGAAGGGAAAAATGGTGTCCATTCCCTCCGTCTGGGGTAGGAGATGCAGGCATTTCAATTTCTTCCGGTAAAATGCCGGCGCCGCAATCGAGGGAACCGTTTCCCGTTTTCCATCCTGGAGGAGCGGAACGGTACACAAAATGTCCGATTCATGTATCTTCTGCACCAGCTTCGACGAAATGACGGGCTGCGGTATTTTAATATCATCCCAGATAACCAAAACCAGGGAACTGTGCGCTTCCTCCACCGCGATATTGATTTTTTCACCCGGGGAAGCTTCTTCATGAAGAAGTACAAAGCGGATTCGGGGATATTTCAGGGACAGATTTTCAATATCGTATGACACGGCAGGGCCTTCGACGGAGATAATTTCGTGTATCCCGCACTTGTCCAGCTGCGCCGCGACATCCGCCTTATAGAGTCTGCCGCTTCTGTTTAAAATAACCATGGAAACGGGACCGCGGGGGCGCTGTTTTTTATCGAATTTTTCCCCGCCGACGACGGTGTAGGGAATTCGAACTCGTTTAGAAGTTGTAGGTATAGTATTCATCACATTTTTCACAGAGGCTGTTGTAGGTTTTTCCGATATGTTCCCGGTACACCTTCTCCCCCCGTTTCCAGACCGTTTCTATCTCTTCCTCGAAAATATTCCCCAGGGGATAGCCGCGGCGAATATCTTCACGGCAGAGAGGAACGCTTCCGTCGAGAAGCACGCACACATCCCGTTTTACATGCCAGCAGGGAAACCGCACTACCGGAGAAAGGTCGGCAACTTTCCGCTCCGGCAGGAACCCGGAAAAGGTATCGTACTTCTGAATGATAACATTTTCCGTTTCCTTCTTCCATTCCCGGTAAAACGTTTCCAGGGCTTCTTCATTCTCCTTCATCCGCACCGCCTGGACCCAGACCCTGTCCGGAAAGAGTTCCATCAGCAGCCGGGCGGTTTCCTCCGCTTCGTAGAAGCCGTCTCCGCGGAGGCTGTTGTAGACCTGCAGGTCCTTACTGTCGAGAGACACGATCCAGGTACACCTGTCCGTCCAATCCCGCGCCGCGGCCTTTTCCGCCAGCTCCTTAAGCCCCTCTTTTTTCCAGCCGAGGCCCGATGTC
>CAZSGZ010000137.1:0-6087 GCA_964606455.1 uncultured Spirochaetales bacterium | reverse complement strand
GGAAAACCGGGATGGAGCGAAGGCTCTCCGAAAAGTCCGAGACCGATAACGGCGTCATCACAGAATGACGAAACTTTTCCTATTAGAGTCTTAAACCGCTCAATATCCATATACTCTCTGTTTTCCAGGCAGTTTTCCGCAAAAAGGGGGTACGGACAATAGCTGCAGCACTGAAGACAGCCTCCGGTTATCTGCACATCGATGTACGCCGGCAGGGTCCGGAGAATTTCAGGGTTTTCGTCTATGACCGCCATTACGGAAGCGGCGTTTGTACCGCCCTTGTCGATAACGGCCCGAAGCTGCGAGGTGTTCCGTTTTGTGTCCGCCGACAGGGAAACCCGCAGCAGCCGCATGTCCTTAGGCGACAGGGCCGTTTCTATTTCAAACGCATTGATGTCTTTCTGAATGACGGTGAATATGCTGTTACGCTCAACGGGGCGTTCCTCCTGCCCTTCTAAATGGATAAGGGAGGGAATAAGATCGCAGGAGATAATTTCGGGAGTCAGTCCGAAGGGATATCCGTCGGCAAAGGAATACTGGGCAAAGTACCGCTTATGGTCTTCATACATGGAGGCGGACAGGGCGGTATCTAACAGAGGAGTGTCCCCGTATACGTAAAACAGGAGGTCCGTCCCGCTGAGTTCGGCTTCCATGACCTTCAGCAGCTCCCGTACCGTCCATTTCTCCTTCAGTACCGGCCGTGCCTGATACTTTTCGGCCGCCGGCAGCGGGAATCCCTCCGTTTTGCCGATACAGAGCACGGTGGAAATTTCCGGAAGGGTGCGGGCATATTTCAGGACCGATTCAAAACTGGAAATACCGCCGGACAGGGGCTGTAAAGCATAATCGGTTATACCGGCGGCATTGATAACAACGGCGTTTCCCATATACTTCAATTATCGACATTTTTCCGATTCCATCAATAAACGAATTGTCATAAATTACCATTCGGTGTAGGTTATGTATCTAGTGGATACGGTACAGCAGGAATTCCTTACAGTTTCGGAAATAACCCGGCACATCAAAGCTTCCTTAGAACAGAATTTTCAGCAGGTAAAGATAAAAGGTGAACTGTCCAATGTTCGTCCCGCCGGCAGCGGACACCTCTATTTTACGTTAAAAGACGACGACGCGGTTATTTCAGCCGTTATGTTCCGCGGCAAACAGAGGACCCTCCGGTTTCATCCTTCCGACGGACTTTTGGTCATTGCTTCGGGGGATATTTCGGTATACGCGAAACGCGGCGTTTATCAAATTATCTGTGATACATTGGAACCCGCCGGCGAGGGAAACATTCTCGCCATGCTCGAGGAGCGGAAACGGAAACTCGCCGCGGAGGGTCTGTTTGACAGCGAACGGAAAAAGGCCATACCCTTTTTCCCGTCCCGGATTGCAGCCGTTACCTCTCCCACAGGGGCCGCCATCCGGGATATCCTCCAGGTCCTGCGGCGGAGAAATGCCGGCATCAGCCTGGTAATTCTTCCCGCTCCCGTTCAGGGAAAGGAGGCCGCTCCGGCAATTGCCGCCCAAATCCGCCGGGCAAATATGTTTTCCCTCGGTGAAGTTATCATTATCGGCAGAGGCGGCGGTTCCTTGGAAGATTTGCTTCCGTTTTCCGAAGAGGAGGTCGTCCGGGCCGTTGCCGAATCGGAAATTCCGGTCATTTCAGCAGTGGGGCATGAAATCGACACCGCCCTCTCCGATTTGGCGGCGGATGTCCGGGCGCCTACCCCTTCCGCCGCCGCCGAACTGGTAACGGCCCGGCGGGAGGACCTCGAGAACAGAATTGCCGCGGCGCACCGGGCACTTGAACAGTCCGCCCGGCAGCGGATTGAACGGATACGGCTGCTGTTAAACCAGTTTACCCCGGAGCAGATGGAGCGCAACTTTCTCTACATACTCCAGCCGGTCCTGCTCCGCCTCGACGACTGCAAGGAGGGGCTGCTTCGGGGAATGAAAGAATCGGTGAAGGAACGGCGGCACCGGATTCAGCTGCTGACGCAGCGTCTGCAGGACGCTTCCCCGAAGGGGATCATGGAAAAAGGATACGCCATTGTTCAAGACCGCGGCAGCGGAGCCCTTATCCGCACAGCCGGCGACGCGTCGGTGGGGCAGGAACTGGGGATACAATTTCTGCGCGGCTCGCTAACGGCGCAGGTAGAGGAGATTATGGATGAAAAGCTTTGAAGAACGGCTGCAGCGCCTCGAAGAAATTACGGAAAAGATACAGGAGGGAGATATTCCGCTGGAACAGGCTGTTTCTCTCTTTGAAGAAGGGATAAAACTGGCGAAGGGCTTGGAGAAAGAGATTAGCAGGATCGAAGGGAAAATCGAAATCCTGAAAAACGAACCGCAGGCCCCGGAGGAAAGTCCCGAATTGGAACTGTTTCCCGAGCTGTCCGGCGGCGGCACGGAGGAGGGCGAAAACGGGGATAAGCGGTAGGCGGGTTACAGGTCCGGCGGCAGGTCCAGCCGCTGCCCCGGTTCTATACCCAGCTCTTCGAAAGTGCCCGCCGGTACTTCCAGAGCATAACGCACCGAATGACTCGACGGGACCGGTTTTTCAGAGAGGGGCTTCATCCTGTGTATTTCCTTTATCGTCCCGTCCTTCGCGATATAGGCAATATCCAGCGGGATGTAGGTATTTTTCATCCAAAACGACAGTTTCTGATCGTATTCGAATACAAAGAGCATTCCCCGGTCCTGTTCCAGTTCCTCCCGGTGCATCAGCCCTTTCTGCCGCTCCTCCGGGGTTCGGGCGATCTCCAGGGTAAATTCCCGGCTTCCGAGAACAATATCGGCGGTTTCCATCCCTTCCCTCCCGCATGAGATGAGGAGTGCCGTCACCGCCATGAAGAGCAATGCCGTAAAAGACTTTCCTTTGCCGTTAAAATAACTCAATGAAATCCTTCCTCGATGTCTCACGGTAGGTCTCCTCGATCCCGGCTTCTTCCCTCAGCTCGGAAAAAATGTTCCAGTCGATATATTTCACCGTCAGCGGCCGCTCTAACGAGAAGCGGACTGAATCATTTTCCCAAATTACCTGCTCCGGATCAAGAGAGACCGGAGGGCCGTATTTTTCAGTCAGCGCGGTGTATATGGAAAAGTAATCCAGCTCATCCGTGTTCAGGTTGATGGTAATAATATAGAGCGCTTCTTCATAAAACTGGAAAGACGCATCGCTAATAAAACGAAACCCCTCGCAGTCGATAATACTCTGATCGGGACCCGGCAGAAGGCTGACGTCCGGTTCCCCTTTGTAGAGGAAATAGCTGTCATCTGTTAAGGCCTCCTTTACCGCATCCATCTCCATGCCCAGGGTAATAGACCGGAACCCTTTCGGCAGCGGCTCGTACTCCTCGGATGAGAGCCCCCGGGGAAAGACCATAAGCAGCAGACACAAGAGAATTGTATATTTCATCTCTATTAGTATCGGAAGGTAATATGCTATACTGAAAACATGGTTTTTCTTCGAAAAATTTGTATCATCCCCTTTGTTCTGGCTGTTCTGTTCGGCTGCACGACCTCTTCCGGCTCCCTTTTCGAGGAGATGACCGAAAAAGAGAGACGGGAATCGAATGATGCCGGCAGGGATACAACGACAGAAGAAAAGGATTCCGGGGACAGCACCGACACCGATGAAGCACCGGGCATCTCTCTGGTTTCGGACCCGAAAAATGCCGAGGTATATGTAAACGGTCTCTACCAGGGAACGACCCCCCTGGTTTTGGAAGAATTTCCATCGGGAGAGTATTCCCTGGAATTGAGAAAAAGCGGCTACACTCCTGAAAAGCTGTGGGTCCGGTATACCGCCGGAGAATACGATGAGTACGAAATAACCATGACGGAGATAACGGGATTCCTTTCCGCGGCATTTGTTCCCGAAGACGCGATTGTCCTCATCGACGGCGCTGAACTGCCCTCCGGTTTTGAAGAGCTGCAGATCGGGACCTACCGGCTTACGGTAAAGGCCTTCGGGTATGAACCCTTCAGCCGGGAAATCGTTATCCGGCGGGACGAAACAACCGTCGTCGAAGGGGTGCTGGCACCCGCGGACTTCGAGATCAGCAATGTACGTGTCTCAAAACCGGTATTCAACCCTGAAAATCCGGGGACCCTGGGTTCCGTTACGCTGCGCTTTTCCGTTTCTAAAGAAGGCACCGGTACTGTTTCAGTGTTTTCTTCCAATGCCGAGGCTGTGGGCGAATACACACTTCCATCTTTTAGCTCCTGGGAGCAGTCATTTACCTGGGACGGGAGGGACGCCGGCGGAAACCTTCTGCCCGACGGCAGCTATACCTTTTTTATCCGCGGAGAAGATGATGAAAGGACCGCAACCGCTGCAATCGACGTTACCCTCGATTCGAGCAGACGGATATTGTACGGCAGCACCCTAAGCGGCGCCGGCGGGCTGATGTACTGCCCGGGGACGGAGGTCCTCCCGGAATGGGCCTCCCAGCTGGGGATTTCCTTCCTCGGCCATATTCAAAACATCGGCGGCACCAACTACTACCGCTTTCCTCTCCAGGCGGCCCTGCGGCTGAGCCCCTTCTCCGGATTAGAACTGACGGCTGCCGCGGGAATAAAACTTACCTCCGCCCCGGAAACGCCTGTTTCCGTCAGCGTGTCGGGAAAATATCAGTTTGCAAACTGGAATGTCTTCCGGATGGCGGCGCTTGTGAAAGGCGCTTTTGTGTCACAGGACACCGAAGATACCTTGACAAACTTTAGCGGCTTTTCCGCCGGCATGCCGATGCAGCTTGTACTCGGACCCTTCAGCCTGCTTGCCGGCCCGGAACTGATAATCTCCCCCCGGCGGGTGGTCTATGTAGAATCGGAAACATACCCGGAAAAGAGTGTCTATATCTGGAATTATTTCCGGGCAGGCATGGCCCTGCAGTGGAAGCGGTGGGGTGCGGGGATTTCCGCCGCTATCCGTATGCTTCCGTACACCGAAGGCTTCGGCATCCACTGGCCCCTTCCCGTCGGCGCCGAGGTGCACTTTATTATTCCCAAAACGCAGGTCGTGCTGCTGCTGCAGGGCGCGGGAGAATTTTCTCCCAGGTCGGGGTATTATTTGCTGATCGGCCTCGGCGCGGCGCTGCTGAATTAGGCGGCACGGGATGGCGCCCCACGAGGAACTGCTTCGGATTGTCCGCTCCCTGCCCCGGGCGGATGTGCAGAACCGGCTGATGTCGATAACCGACCGGGAAACGGCCCTTGCCATGATGTATCTTCCGGACCGGGACAGGGATTTCCTCTTGTCCTACGTAAGCAGGCAGAAGTCGGTCCGGGTACGGGAAGAGATGCGGCTGCAGGAACATCTGCGGATAACCTACGAACAATATCTGCGGGGAATTACCAACGTTATCGAATCCTTCCGCTCTCCCGGACCGGTGAAAAGTATGAAAAGCTATTTGCGTCCCCGCCATTAACCTTGTTTCACACCTACTCTGCCGGTGTAATCGATACGGGAAAGAAATATGTTCCGGCCCGGCGCGGCGAAATATTCGTCAACGGCCTTCCGGGCACCGGTAAAATGACCGTAATCATCGATAATCAACACCCCGCCCCTTGCAAGCCGGGGATACAAAATATCGAGTTCACAGGCGGTGGATTCATACCAGTCCGTATCCAGCCGCAGCAGGGCAATTTCCCGCGGGACCGTGTGCCGCAGAGTGTCCTCCACCTTTCCCCGGACGAGCTTGATTTTTTCGGGGGGGTAGCCGGTGGAGAGCAGGTTTCCCAGCACTTCATCCGAGGAAACGGCCCAGGACGCAAGGTCCTCCGTCCCCCGTTCCTGCATGCTTCTGTTGTTCCAGGCAACACGGTCGTGCTCCGACGGCCGGGGCTGTCCGGTGAAAGTATCGTAGAGATAAATGTCCCGGTCCGCCCCTCCTAAACGGATGGCGGTAAGCGCGGCAAGCATGCAGGAGCCTCCTTTCCATACGCCGCACTCCGTAAAGCAGCCGGGAATGTTTTTCGTAATAACATACTCCGCCGCCTTGTAGAACAGCAGTTCCAGTGGTTCCTTTCCCGTGTAGTAAGTTCTGGGCGGCCTGATCTGTTTGAGTTCAGCATCTCCTT